>JANMHA010000139.1:0-5758 GCA_031374925.1 Pirellula sp.
GACAGCCTGTCGGGCGCTGCGGGCAACGACACGCTGCTGGGCGGGACGGGCAACGACACGTTCGAGGGCGGCGCCGGGGCGGATGTCATTACCGGCGGCTTGGGGACGGACACCGCCGACTATTCGGCTTCGGCAAGTGGCGTCACGATTGACCTTCTGGCCGGAACCGGGTCAGGCGGCGATGCGGCGGGTGACACGCTTGCCACCGTCGAGATCGTGATCGGGTCGGGCAGCGCAGACAGCATCACCGGCGATGCCAGCGGCAACCAGCTGTTCGGCGGCAACAGCGCCGACACGCTGAACGGCGGCGACGGCAACGACACCCTGACCGGCGGGGCCGGCGCGGACGTGCTGAATGGCGGCAACGGCACCGATTTCGCTTATTATTCGACCGCGGTTGCGGCAATCTCGATCAACCTCGCAACCTCCACCTTCAGCGGCGACGCCGCCGGTGACGTGCTGACAAATATCGAGGCCGTGGTTGCGACCTCGTTCAACGACACCCTGGTCGGAGATGGCAACGCCAACGCCCTTTACGGCGTCACCGGCAACGATTCGATCAGCGGCGGTGCGGGCGCCGATACCCTCGACGGCGGCACCGGAACCGACCTTCTGGATTATTCGGCCTCCTCCGCCGGGGTGACGGTCAATCTGGTCACCAATGTCAATTCGGGCGGCGACGCGGCCGGCGATGTCCTGGCCGGGTTTGAAAATGTGATCGGCTCCGGTCAGAATGACGCCATCACCGGCGATGGCTCGGCCAATGGCCTCTATGGCGGGGCGGGCAATGACGCGCTGCAAGGCGGCGTCGGCGCGGACACTCTGGACGGCGGCAGCGGGACCGGCGACACCGTCGATTACACGGGCTCGTTCGCCGGGGTGTCGGTCAATGTCGGCACCAATGCCGTGTCGGGCGGCGATGCGGCCTTGGACGTCATCACCGGATTCGAGAACGCCACCGGGTCCGCCTTCAACGACACGCTGACCGGCGATGGCAATGCCAACGCCCTGACCGGCAATGGCGGGAACGACGTGCTGAATGGCGGTGCGGCGGCAGACCAGCTTTATGGCGGGGACGGCGACGACACCCTCACTGGCGGTCTGGGCACTGATACCATGGACGGCGGCGCCGGCATCGACCTCGCCGACTATTCCACCGCCACGGCGGCGCTGCTCGTCAACATGACCACCCTGACCTTTACCGGGGATGCTGCGGGCGATGTGCTCAGCAACATCGAAGGCATCATCGCCTCGGGGATGGACGACACCCTTGTCGGCGACACCAGCGCCAACTTCTTTTACGGCGGAGCCGGGAACGACAGCATGTCGGGCGGAGCCGGCGCCGACACTCTGGACGGCAATACCGGAACGGCCGACATTCTGGACTATTCCGGCTCGGCTGCTGGCGTGACGGTCGATATCGCGACCAACATCGTCTCGGGCGGCGACGCAGCGGGCGACGTGATCACCGGCTTCGAGTATGTGTCGGGGTCGGGCTTCGAGGACTTCATCACCGGCAACACCAGCAACAACCAGTTGTCGGGCGGGGCAAGCAACGACGTGCTTTATGGCGGCGCCGGGGTCGACAGCCTTTATGGCGGCGACGGCAACGACTTCCTGTCCGGCGGGGCCGGCAATGACGTGCTGGACGGCGGAGCCGGCAGCGACATGTTCGACATGAGCGCAAGCGGAGTCGCGGTTTCGGTCAACCTTGCCACCGGGGTCATTTCCGGCAGCGACGGCACCGACACGCTGATCTCGATGGAGGGCGTCAAGGGCTCTGCCTTCAACGACACTCTCATCGGCACCAGCGGCGACAACATCTTCATCGGCGGCGCGGGCGCGGACAGCATCACCGGCGACACTGGCATCGACACGGTGGATTATTCGACCTCGACCGGCGGGGTCATAATCAACCTCTTTGACAACACCGCCTCGGGCGGCGATGCCGGAGGCGACACCTTCTCGGGCATCGAGAATGTCATTGGCGGCAGCGGCAACGACAGTCTGGTCGGCGATGCCGCGGACAACTATTTCATCGGCGGCGCCGGCGCGGACACCATCGACGGCGGAGCGGGTCTCGACACGCTGTCCTATGCCACCTCGTCGGCCGGGGTCAGTGTCAACTTCGCCTCGGGCATCGGGTCCGGCGGCGATGCGGCGGGTGACGACATCGCCGGCATCCAGAACCTGATCGGCTCGAACTTCAACGACACGCTGGTCGGCAAAGGGGCCGAGGACAACGTGCTGTGGGGGGGTGCCGGCAATGATCAGCTTAGCGGCGGCACCGGCATCGACACACTTTACGGCGGAACGGGCGACGACACCTTCACCGTCGACAGCACGCTGGTCATCTACGGCGGCATCAGCAGCACCGTCTACGACCTTGCCGTTGAGGACGTCGGCGGCGGCATCGACACCGTCCAGACCGGTTTCAGCTGGACCCTTGGCGACTATTTCGAGAACCTGACCCTCACCGGCCTTGCCGATATCGATGGCACCGGCAATGCGCTGGACAACATCATCACCGGCAATGAAAGCACGTTGTCCACGTCGTCGCTGCGCGGCTTCAACCTGCTCTTGGGGATGGCGGGCAATGACACGCTCATCGGGCTTGGCGGCAACGACACGCTGGACGGCGGCTCCGGCAACGACGCCATGGCCGGGGGCACCGACAGCGACACCTATGTCATCGACAGCATCGGCGACACGGTGCTCGAGCTTTCGGGCGAAGGTGTGGACATCGTCCTCAGCAGCATCGACTATACGATCTCGACCTATGTCGAGAACCTGACCCTGACCGGCACCGCCGATCTCGACGGCACCGGCAACGTCTTCACCAACCGCCTGACCGGCAACGCCGGTGCCAACCAGCTGTTCGGCCTTGACGGGAACGACTCGCTTTATGGCGGTGCCGGCAACGACACGCTTGACGGCGGCAACGGCAACGACAGCCTCACGGGTGGCGAAGGCGACGATCTCTTCGTCATCGACACCGCCATCGACTTCATCTCCGAGCTCAGCACCGGTGGCACCGATACCGTGCAAAGCACCGCGACCTACACGCTTGGCCTTTATGTCGAGCATCTGACCCTTGCGGGAACCGCTGCCATCAACGGCACCGGCAACGCGTCTGCCAACATACTCACCGGCAACACGGCCGCGAACCTGCTCAACGGCTCGGCGGGCAGTGACACCCTCTTCGGCGGTGCGGGCGCTGACACCCTGGACGGCGGCACCGGCGACGACAGCATGTCCGGCGGCGACGGCAATGACAGCTACATCGTCTCGAGCGCGGCCGATGTCGTGGTCGAAGCGGCGGCCCAAGGCAATGACACCGTCTCGTCCGCGGTCGCCTGGACCCTGGTCACCGATGTCGAAAACCTTGTCCTGACCGGCGGCTCCAACGTGAACGGCACCGGGTCCGAGCAGTCCAACAGCATCACCGGCAACTCCGGTGCCAACGTCCTGACCGGCAATGACGGCAACGACACGCTGCTGGGCGGCGGTGGCAATGACACGCTGATCGGCGGCGCCGGCACCGACAGCCTTGTCGGCGGCACCGGCAATGACACCTATATCGTCGACGGCGGGGCCGACGTTCTGGTCGAGGATGCCTTGGGCGGCACCGACACTGTCTCCAGCTCGGTGAACATCGCGCTCGGGGCCGAGCTTGAGGTGCTGGTCCTGACCGGAACCGCTGACCTGACCGGCACCGGCAATGCCACCGCCAACACGATCACCGGCAATACCGGCCACAACAGCCTGACTGGCGGCGCCGGCAACGATACCATCAACGGCGGTGCAGGCGATGACACGCTGGACGGCGGCACCAACAACGACAGCATGATCGGTGGCGACGGCAACGACGTCTATTATGTCGACGACATCGGCGACAAGGTCAACGAGCTTTCCCTCGGCGGCACCGACACCGTGCGGTCAGCCATCGACCTCTTGATGAGCAGCTATGTCGAGAACCTGATCCTCACCGGAACGGGCAACCTCGCAGGCACCGGAAACACCGGCTCCAACGTGATCACCGGCAACGCCGGCAACAACGCGCTGACGGGTGGCCTCGGCGATGACACCATGATCGGCGGCGGCGGGGCCGACACGCTGGACGGCGGGTCGGGCAATGACAGCATGTCCGGCGGCATCGGCAACGACGCCTATCTCATCGACAACACCCTTGACACGGTGGACGAACTTGCAGCCCAGGGCCGTGACCGTGTCAGCTCGACCATCAGCTATACCCTGCTCGCCAACTTCGAGGATCTGACCCTTCTGGGCACGATCGGCAACAGCGGCACCGGCAACACGCTGGACAACGAGATCATCGGCAACACCGGCGGCAATTCGCTGTCCGGCCTTGACGGCAACGACAGCATCGACGGCGCGGGCGGCAACGACACGATCAACGGCGGACTTGGCCGCGACACCATGATCGGCGGGACCGGCAACGATCTGTTCTTTGTCGACAACGCCAGCGACGTCGTGAACGAGGCTGCCCTCGGTGGCACGGACACCGTCCAGACCGCCCTGAACCACACCCTGGCGGCCGAGGTCGAAAACCTCATCCTGACCGGAACGGCCAATCTGACCGGCACCGGCAACGTCCTGTCCAACAGCATCACCGGCACCGACGGCACCAACCTGCTGTCCGGCCTTGACGGCAACGACTCGCTTTACGGCGGCGCGGGCAATGACACGCTGAACGGCGGGACGGGCAATGACAGCCTGACCGGCGGCCTTGGCGATGACCTCTACTTCATCGACAGCGCGACCGACAAGATCACCGAAACCTCGACCGGCGGCGTCGACACCGTGTCAACCGCGCTGACCCACACGCTGGTCAGCTACCTTGAAAACCTGATCCTCACCGGCAGCGCTGCGGTGAACGGCACCGGCAACTCCTCGGCCAACGTGCTGACCGGCAACTCGGGCGACAACGTTCTGGCGGGCGGTTCTGGCGGCAATGACACGCTGATCGGCAACGCCGGCAATGACACGCTGGATGGCGGCAACGGCACCGACAACATGCAGGGCGGTGCCGGCAACGATTACTACATCGTTGACACCACCTTTGAAGTGCTGACCGAGGCGGCAGGTCAAGGCACCGACACCGTCCAAAGCAATGTCTCCCTGACCTTGGGGGCCAACTTTGAAAACCTGATCCTGACGGGGACGCTGACGGCAAGCGGGACCGGAAACGTGCTGAACAACCGGATCACCGGCAACGGGGCCATCAACGTGCTGAACGGGATGGACGGCAACGACACCCTTGTCGGCGGTGTCGGCAATGACAACCTGACCGGTGGCAACGGCGCGGATCACTTCGCGTTCAACACGGCCACGTCGGGCGTCGATGTCATCACCGACTTCAACGCGCTGAACGGCGGCCCGCCCGAAGGCGACGTGCTGGAATTCACCGGCCTGCTGAACGGCACCTTTGCCTATCTCGGCTCGGGCGGCTTCACCGCCAGCGGCAACACGCAGGCCCATGTAAGCGGCAGTCAGGTCCAGCTGGACTTTGACGGCAACGGCGTATCGGACATGTCGATCACCTTGACCGGCTTGACCGCTGCGTCGCAACTTTCGGCGCTGGATTTCCTCTTCAACTGATCGCAGCTCTCAATCAGCGTGACGAATGCCAAGGGGGCGAACGCCAGTTCGCCCCCCATCTTGTTGGACCCAAAACCTGCGCCGTTGCCGGCGGATGTCGCCTGCGACAATCCTTTCATTCTGGTTAACGGAAACC
>JANMHA010000254.1:0-47829 GCA_031374925.1 Pirellula sp.
GTAAAGGGCATAGTCTCAGTGAGAACCGTCTTTCCCTTCAAGCTTTGAAGGTGCTTGATGGTGTAATTGCGAGTGCCATACTCCCCACCCAACGTCATGATCCGGTGCAGCCCACGTTTGTGAGCATCTCTAGGAGGTAAGTTGCTAGAGGTCGGTGCATCTGGCTTCATAGGTTTGATCTTCTGTTCCAGGCAGAAATTTAGGTTCAAGGAGTTGGCTTCAATAACCGGCTTGGAAATCGACACTCTCAACCCAACTCCATGGTAACAGTGATTGAGCGTCCATGCTACTCATTCACGGGTTCGGAATCATAGAAAGCGGATGCAGCGAACTAATCCTTCGCTTCAGATTTTGTTTCCAACCAAAGCCAAGTCGTTAACCGAATGATACCACTTCTAGAGACTTTCGGTTTGAAGAGTCATCACAGGACGGTTCGTCCAAACGGACAACGCCAGCCAAACCCTTATGAGATTGGTAAGAAATTTGTTTTCCGTAGACAAATATCAATCGTTCATGCATCAATAGCATGTGCGAAGTGCCTTAGGAAATCGCTTTACCGCGTTGAATCCATCCGGTTTGACGCGCACGGACTTCGTACGTCATACTACGATACGAGTACTGTATTTCCGCACCAGAGCGACTACCTTTCGGTGCGGCCATTGGCGATCCGAACTCGCGACGGTCACCCAAAACAGCTTGACAAAACGGTGCAGGTTGGACGTCGGGCAGAAAATACACTCGCTTTGTTACTCCTGCGCGGTGAAACGTGTACTCAAAACTCATACACTCTTCAAAATGCGAAATCGGACCGCGAGGCAACACAATGAATGACTTAAGATTTAGATCATTTCTGGCTTACTTGCCAGTAGTTTCCCTTACGTTTATCGTCGCGGATCTGGCGATGGCGCAAAAGAACGATGCCGCTCAAGTCGTCGTGAGCCACGCGAGTCTAGTTGTTTCAGTCCTGGATGAGCAAGGGGCCGCTATCGACGGCGTGGACGTCTGCGTCATGCGGTGGACGGGGAAAATGGAGCCTTATCTACCATCGAAGGCAATTAACAAAGACGGTCGTTTCTATATCGACAACCTCGATACCGAAAAGATGTTTTACTTGAGGGTCATGGCAGATGGCTTCGCTCCGTCAATGCAAAGCCTGCTTAGCCTAACCGCCGGAGAAACAAGGTCGATTCCGTTCAAGCTAACCCGTCCCGCAACAGGATGGATCGATGTAGTTAACCCAGAAGGGAAGCCAATCGAGGGGGCAAGAATCACGACCATTCAGTACAGTGACTCGAACAAGAATGAAGTTTACATCACACCCGAGACCGCGGACTCAGTGGGATTTCACTTCGTACAAAGCGATGCGAACGGGCGACTCTCGCTACCGCCACTTCCCAAGAATTTTAAATCTTCTGTTACGGTTTTTCATCCCGACTGGCAAGTTGGCAAGGCAAATGACTTCGTCATTGTCGATGGCCGAATGTCGTCACTTCAACTTAGGGCTGGCGTCAGGGTCGAGTGCAGCTTGACGCACCTCGAGGGAGACTCGGAAGACCCTAAAGAAAAAATGGTTAAAGTAAAAATGTTGTCGCTGTCTCGGTCAAAGACTAATCCGACGGATTTCATTGCGACTCTCCCGATCCGGAGCAACCGAGTTTTATTCACGGCCAGTCCGGTTGAATACAGCCAGCTCATGTTAGAGATGGACTCGCATCTCTTAGGCCCAAACCTTTTTAATTCTCCACAGTCAGCGGATGCCCAGTTGGATTTGAGCTCTGGACAACCCAAAGCCATCTCTTTTCGAGCGCAAAGGAAAGTAAGGGTAAAGGGCCGATTGATCGATTCGAATGGGGAAGGGGTCGCAGATGCATTTGTCTCTTGCTCGATTGCCGCGAGCGAATCGACACCCTGGCAATCGGTAACGAAAGAGAACGATCGCTTTGCTCTTGCACGCCAGTGGACAAACGCTGGTGGTGCCGAAAGCGACTCGAACGGCAACTACGAAGTCGAGTTAGCCTATGGCAAAGCAATTTTGGAGGTCATTCGCGAAGGTTTTTTTTCCGACCCGATGACTCTAGAGTTCGTTGTTACAGCGGATCCAAACTTTACGATCCCCGAATTGACACTGTACCCCGTTCCCAAATTGCGAGGCAGGATCATGAACGAGGATGGGAGTTCGGTTGCGGGAGCCTACGTGCGTATGCGACATACAGGATACGGAGATGCGGATCCTGTATGCGAGTCGACTGACGACGGCTTGTTCACGTTGATTCCATCTCGCATTCCTTATTCGGCTGACCTCGGACTAGAGACAAATGTGTCCATCGTCGTTATGGACGCAAAAACCGGCAAGGGTGGCGTTACCCATGTGAATTTGAAGGATGCAGCGGCCTGCGAAAATATCTCGGTTCAACTCGCTCCGCGTTCCGCCTCATGGATGTTCGATGTGGTCAAGCCCTACAATTCCGACAATGTCAAGGAGAAAGAGGGTTTGCAAAAGTACCGCGAATCTGCATTAAAAGAATTTTCGTTGGGGGCTCCTGGAATGCAAGCGCCGTCGATGCGAGAAGGAACGTGGCTCAATACCGATGCAAAGAGCCTTGAAGATTTTCGAGGTAAATTTGTTTTGCTAGACTTCTGGTTCATCGGATGTGGCCCTTGCCATCGAGACATGCCGACTGTTCGAATGGCCCATCTTCGGCTTTGCGAACTTGGTTTCTCGGTTGTAAGCGTTCACAAAGATGGAGAAACGCCAAAGGATGTTAAAATCTTTGCTGACAAAAACGGCATGGACTATCCGATCGTCGTCGATGATTCGGAAGGGACAATTACCAAGCAGTTTCGCGGTATAGGCCTACAAGGATTCCCACACTACATTTTGCTCGATCGCCAAGGCCGCATTCTCCACAACGATGCTATAAGCGATGGCCCATCGTTGAGATCGTACAAGTTTGAAAAGATCTATGAAGCTATCCGAAGCGCACCCTTGAAGTGATAGTCATACCGTTCTGGTCTGATCAATCTGGGATCTTGCGAGTGCCGCAAACGGACCTCGCTACTGGTTGTTTGGTCCGGTAGCAACGGATAATTCCTGCATGACTATGATCCGAGGGGTCAGAGCGACGATCATCGTAGTCTCAGCGTCGGCACCTGTTCCGTTGCCGGCACTTGCACAGTGAACCCAAAGTGTGAATTATTAGAATTCCCTATTGGCAAGTTCGCGTAAGAGACCTTACCAATGCTGGATGCCTTGAATTTGAAGTCCAAGGTGATGCTGTCGTCATCGCTGGCTTTCGGTGTGACGACAAAACTCAGACTTTCGTCCACGATCGAAAAGACTGGCTGCATTATGCCATCGGCTTTCGGAGCAACGCCAGTAACAAAGGGACGCTGTAACCCAACGCAACTCTTGTTCGCTCAAAATTTTGGTGAGTCCGGGCGGAATACAAATCGTCTGTCGAAACAGTCCAAATACCGCTGGTGCAGCGAGCGACGGCACTTCACGCAATGCTGGCCGCCGTCCGACGGCCAAAGAATCACACTCGCGAAGAACCAAATCGATCAGCGGCTGATCGTCGAGGACGAGGCTGGATCGGAGGCCGAGCGCAAATCGGACGTGTGAAAAGACGCTGCGGAGAATTAGTCCTATCGAAACTAAGATAACAATGCCCATAGCAACCTTGACTTTGGCAAATGTCGTCGTGGATCCCTCTCTCGATTCATGCTGCAGTTAGCTACGACAGCCGAGTCTTCAAGCTCATTGCTATTCAATAGCCGTTTTTCGTTCATGTTGGTCTTTCGCGTGCTTTGATCATGTTGTCACTTGAATACTTATCCACAAAATCGCTTACTTCGAATTGGAAATAGCGCAAGTGAACGATCTTCTTGTCCGGATCGCCAGCATCCTGCAGCATTCGAATGACGAATCCATTCATACCGATGTTCACTGCTATTAAGACATATTTCGGTTTTACCCCGAACCATTTGAATATTGTCGTGTCTTTGCGTGGGTCTGGTGAAAAATCTTTCTCTACTACGGGATTTTGTCGTGAGATTTCTAAGCAACCTCAACTCTCTCTTTGGTGGTGTTTCCACTCGATTGGTTGCCGATCGCGCCGCGATAGTCTAACGCGCTGCGGAATCGCGGCTTGCACTGTTCTGACCCATGAGCGTAACTTGGATGCCGAACGTGAACCATTAGGTGACTCCGTTTTTGACGCAGCGCATTCTGAAATCAAATCAATCGACCGATGTAAGACAATCCTGCATATCTGATTCGTGGTCCTTCGCGACCTGAAACAGAACATCTGCAGATTCCAAGCGCCGTCATACCGTTTGGATGCCCCAAAAGGCGATTGCCGAGTTATTCGACACCACGGTGGCGAACGTAAATATCCATATCGGCAACATTTGCGACGACTCAGAAGTCGAGTCCAATTCAGTTATTAAGGAATACTTAATAACTGCCGCTGACGGAAAACGGTACAAAACCAAACATTACAACCTGGACATGATCCTGGCCGTTGGCTTCCGAGTGCGAAGCCCAAGGGGGAGTCAATTCAGGCGATGGGCAACCCAAACACTCCGCGAATTCCTTTTCAAAGGTTTTGTACTCAACGACGAGCGACTGAAAGCGGGCAATGCCACATTCGGTCAAGACTACTTCGATGAGTTGCTCGAACGGATTCGCGCAATCCGAGCGTCCGAGCGTCGCTTCTATCAGAAGATCACGGACATTTATGCGACGAGTTCGGATTACAACAAAGACGCTGAAATCACGTGCCAGTTCTTTGCCACAGTGCAGAACAAACTTGAATGGGCGATTATTTGTCACCAGAAAATTGCGGCTGAATCGATCCAGATCTCTTGTGGCAACCCGATCGTTTGTGGATAGTTATAGAAGTCAATCGTCGACTGAAGAGAGTAAGAAAGCAAACACGAGGTTGCTGCTCTCAGTTTTCGCTGAGGTTGTCCGAATTCGCTCGCTTTGTTCGACGGTCATGGGATCGCTATCATGATTATTCGGTTCATACGTCGGCTACTACTTCGGATTGCCTATCGATTGCCCCGAAATCTGCAAAAGCTTTTTTACAAGTCACTCTACGATGGAGAGCCACCGCAGGAGACTGGTTCGATTCGATTGTCGATCATCGACGAACCAGAGATGTTTGTTCGTTTTGAATTCATCGGCGGTAGCCTTGATGGCAAGATCTACGAAGGGCCTCTTGCCAATCCGTTCTATTGGACCACTGAGCATGGCAAGATTGGTTACCGATTTAAAGTCGCCTCTGACGCAGATGTGGATGCAATGATTGCGGGCGAACCCACCGGTCCAATCCTCAAACACGCCTACGAGATTGTCGAAAACAGAGTCGAAGATGGGATTCGATACGTTCAAGCCAACGCGATTTAGTTGTCTTGAAAGTTGCGATTGCCAGGTTTGGGGCTGTACACAATTTGCTACCTACGACGGAGCGATTTCGACCAGCGCAGCTTGCTCTGCAGCCTCTGAACTTTCGTTGACCACCGAGTCTCCGTAAACAACTCTATCCGACCGCATGCAGAGTGACGGTCTGAAGGCTTGGGTTTATGGGCGCAATGGTTACGACATTGGTCCCAATCGCGGACCAGGAACTTGGGATGAGTTTCTTAAGCAGTATTGCCGAAGCTGTCGTGAGCGTTGGGGTCGAGACCGGCATCCAGGGCCTGTTTGAGCAGTCCCGGATCGTTCTAGTACGCGGCCACCATCGCGACCGTGTTGTCGTATCCCTGCGTCGTGATGTCCGCCCCCTCCGTGACAAGTCGTTTGATCTCTGGAATGCTGTCGGGCTGCATCCGGTCAATGGCGTCCACAAGTTTTGTGTGGCGGTCGGAATGCAAACAGTTCTCATACGATTCGTTTATACTTCAAACTGCCAGACCTGTTCTAGTCCGCCTGTTTTTCATCCTACTGGAGTCTTTACAGTGTTAATAAGTTTTTTTTTGGTCGGTTCCGTGTTGCTATCAGGAGAAGTCGTCCAGACCCAAGGAATGAATCCCGCCGTGGTCGAAGGGATGGACATCACATTCGGGAAGCAATCGATCATCGTTGCATCGGGTAGTTGCCAAGTGAATGAAGCTGTTGTCAAGGTCAAGCAAACGGAGCTAGCGATCGAGCCTGCGGAGCTGGTTGCTGTCAAGGATGAGTGGCATGTGATTGGCGATCAGCCGCCGAATACTTGGCACGGCGGAACGCGATTTGTTGCGGGACGCGGAGCTACCTTTCCGAACTCGGCTTCCAGGCCGAATCCAGTTCGTATCGCGCCAGATTCCGTAAAGGTTTATCAGCAAGAAGGAGAAAAGGGTATCCTCTATGCACAAGACAAAGACTATGCGTTGGATGTCGAATGGGGTGCGATATGCCGACTGCCCTCTGGGAACATCAGTGAAAACCAGAGAATCGCCGTCAGCTATACGTATCCGGCAAGACGAATCGATCTGATCGAAGTCCAACCGACGGGAGAAGTCGTCCTTAAGCGAGGTATACCGGAGCCAGACCTTGCGATGGTTCCTTCGGCTACGAATGGATGCCTTATGCTGGCAACGGTCTATCGCTCCTACCATGCTCAGGATGTGCGTCCCGAACACATTTTTGTGGTCAACTCCATCAAGGCGGCAGAGGTTGTAACGGCAGATGCAAAGCCGGTTGCCAAGACACTTGCGAAGCTGCGTAGCGGACAGCCGGTGACCATCGTATGTTGGGGCGACAGCGTGACCGACGCATCCGATGTACAGCCACCCGAGGCACGGTACGTCAACTTGTTTGGTGAACGATTGCGTGAACGTTTCCCCAAAAGCGAGATCAAGCTCATCAATGCGGGAATCGGCGGAAGCAGTACGCAAGGAAGATTGGCTGCTTATCAACAAGAAGTTCTCGCCTACAAACCCGACTTGATCACCGTCGAGTTTGTGAATGACATGGGGTTACCGATGGACACACTGCGCGCCAATTGGGCGAGCGCCGTGGAGCAAGCCAAGGCCATCGGTTCCGATTTTGTGATCATTACTCCGCATTTCGTGATGCCAGCCTGGATGAACAAACCGTTTTCTAGAGGTGGAGAAAATCGTCCGAACTGTTTTGCGATGAGGCAATTCGCGAAGGAATTGGATGTGGGATTGGCGGACGCCGCACAGCGTTGGGAGATGCTTGAATTTGCCGGCATTCCTTACGAGACATTGGAGCTGAACGGTATCAACCATCCCGGTCCTCAAGGGCATGCTCTGTTCGTCGATGAACTGATGCGATTGTTTCAAGCTTCCCCGTAGTTCGGTCCATCGTAGGTCTGGGTGCTCGGCGAGCCAGAGGACACGGCGAAAACTCGTCCCAACAACACTAACACACGCAAGAACACGTTTCACGAGCAGCAGACTGCATCCGCATGGGTTTGTTTTGATAGACGCGATATAACACTTTCGACGCTCCGGCGTGTCAAACCGGTGCGAGTTGGACAGTGGTGTCTGACACTCGCCAAGCTTCTCGCCACGTAAGAATTCGCAAAGTACGCAGACAACGCAGGGAACCGGCGATCGTACTCGCATTCGATACGTAGGTGACTACGAGTTGCTTGATGAGATAGCCCATGGTGCCATGGGAGTTGTCTATCGCGCCCGGCAAGTTAGTCTCAATCGAATGGTAGCTTTGAAAATGATTCTGTCCGGTGGTAGAGCATCGGAAAAGGAGAGGCTCCGATTTCAAAGCGAAGCCGAAGCGGTAGCGAGTCTCGATCACCCCAACATCATCTCGATCTATGTGGTGGGAGAGCACGAAGGCCAATTGTATTTCAGCATGCGGTTGCTCGAGCATGGGAGTCTAGCCGCCTCTCTATCACGTGGCGAATGGCCCACCGATAATCCGAACACAATGACCCATGCCGCAAAAATCGTTGCGTCTCTTGCAAAGGCAATGCACTTCGCACATCAACGGGGTATTCTTCATCGAGACCTCAAACCGGGAAACGTATTGCTTGATCGCGATAACGAGCCAGTAATCAGTGACTTTGGATTGGCCAAACGAACCGATTCAGAGAGCACTTTGACGGAAGCTGGTTTCGCAATAGGCACCCCTTCCTACATGGCTCCAGAACAGGCCAAAGGGTCAAAGTCATTGACGACGTCGGTGGATGTCTATGCGCTAGGGGCAATCCTCTATTCGCTTACCGCAGGTTCACCACCGTTTAGTGGCGACAATGCCCGAGAGATCATTAACGATGTGATCGACAAGCCGGCACGCAATCTGCGAGAGGTTAATCCGCTGGTCGATATCGATTTGTCGGTGATCTGCCACAAATGTTTGGAGAAGAATCCCGAGCATCGGTATGTTTCTGCGCAAGAACTTGCAGAGGACTTGGGGCGCTGGGAGCGAGGTGAATCAATCCAAGCGCGGCCTGTCAGCAAGTTGCGACGACTGGCTCAATGGGCGGCTCGAAATCCTCTGTTGGTGACTATTGGCCTAATTTGCGTTGTCTTTATGTCAATCGTTAGCGGTTCGCTATTGCTCGGCGACGCCATCCGAAGCTTCCGATTTAACCATCGAATTTGGCGAAAACATTCAAAGTGTCGCTCCAAGTCCGCGTGGGGAACGAGTTGCGGTGGGGCATGGTTCCGAAGCAGGCGTCATCGACATTTGCGATGACGCTGGCAAGAAAATGGCGACGCTGACAGGGCATCAAGCTCCGATCAGCGTCATTGCATGGAGCGGTGACGGTGAGCGGCTGGCCTCATTGGATCGCGATGGGACACTCATCATTTGGCAGGTGGCGAGCTTCCAAATAGAACGAGCGATACAAGCGAAGCCTAAAAAAGCAGTCGATTCTATTAGCACTGAGGTCGTAAAAAGTTCCGATTCTAAACATGTAGAAAATAGGCTTTTTTGGTCGTTTAACGATGAATATCTTGCTTGTTCGAACGAAAACGGAGCAACGACTTGGGATACAGCTTCATGGGAATCGAGGCCAGTATCGCCCAAGTCGACCCAGTCCTTCGAATTGTTGGGATGGCTGGGAAAACCGATGACGTTGGTAACGCTTGACCTATCTGGTAAGGTTCCTGGGATAGGCTTCTGGACGCCTCACGATCAACAGTATGAATGGCAATATTTGCCAATTCAGGGTTTTCGAGATGTTCGACTTTCGGCCGATGGCGTGGTCTACTGGCGAGATCTAATTGGCTCCAAAAGCGCGAGGATATCAAATGGCAAACGCAGGCTACAAAGAGAATCCTTGTTGGAAAACATCATTGGGCCTTTTGAATTGTGCGATACATCGAACCGATTGTTTGTTCGTGACATGGAAAAAGGACTGTATCTTGCTGACGCGAAAACTGGCAAACGTCTATTGACCCTTCCCGATGCACCGGTCGACAGCTTCGGAAGTAGAAATGGAAAGTTATGGGTGGCGACAGGCAATCGCTTGAGGCTGTACGACGGAACCCCTGAGCCGGATCGAATAGTCAGGATGTCAGCCATGGAAAAGCCGCAGATGGTCCAAACAACGGGACCAGTACGCCAACCAGTTGTTCTTCAGGCATTTCTCGGTGGTGCACTCGTTTTCAGTGCATTGCTGCTTCCTATTTGGTGCATCGTTGGCTTAGTAAGAGTTAGTCCCGACGTACGGGAAAGCGGATGGACGCGGACGATGTCTTTTGTTGGATTGACCTGCGCATTGATGATTTCGCTGGTGATGCTTTTTTGTTCGAACTGGCAAACGATCCTCCCAAGAACCGAATCTGATTATTTTATGGATATTTTCGGTCAATGGACGACTTTCGTCGTCAACACAAGCGTGACTGGAATGGCTTGGCTGGTTATTTTTCGCTCGATGGTTGCAGCAAGAGGTATTTGGACTTTCTCGTTAGGCGTGCTTTCTATCTCGATCATATGCGCCTATTTTATACTTTTGAACTGGCCCAGGGGGTTGGCATTCCAACCGACTTTGGACCAATGCACATCGTTATTGCTTCTCGGGCTTCTGACGCTGGCGGTTGTTTGTCTGATGGTCGAGCTGAAATCGATGCGTCAACGCAATCGCATTATCTATCAATCAATGAATTTGCCGACCTGGACACTGCCATTCTTGTCCCATCGGCCATTTACTGAATCGGATAAGCTCCAAACTTGGTTTTCGCTTGTTTTCTTGATGTGGTCGTTCATGTTGGGCTGGCAAACTTTGGTTCTTCTGTTCGGAGAAAATGACTGGCAGGAAAATCGCGGTTGGTTTTTGTTCCCATTTACCTTTTTTATCATCTTGTCGGTTCCGTTTTACTTTGGTGTTGTTTGCGCGGTTCGTCGACTAAGAAAGATTATCCGTATGAGAGAAGAGAGTGCCAAGTGAAAAGAGTACAAGGTCCTTACCAAAACGGATGTTCCCCGGTTCAGGAGTTTTCATTCAAGTGGACTTTGTAGACTTTACCAATTTTGTTCAACTCACCATCGATGGTGAGATGGATCAAGATTCGGATCGCCTCGTCCGAGATCCATTGCTTGCCACGATGGCTTCGCCGGTTGGAGCGACGGTTAGTGCCGTTCGGCGTTGGGTTTGTTTCACTCGAAGACCTTTGCAGATGTGCGTAGCCGCGGTTTTGCCAAATTCTCGAAGTTCGTTGCTTCAACCGCAGTTTTATTGCGAAACAAATATAAATAAACAGTGCCATACGTTCCATTTTTCGTGATGGACTCAGGGAACCAGTCTGCAATATCCTCAGTAAACCAACGCAGGCGTTCTGAACGCAAGCTATCGACCAACAGTGCCTTTCGTAGAGTGTTGAACTCGATTGAAACGCAATCAGCACCTTTCTGCCAAGCCTCAGTCGCAAAGTAGAGCCCAAGCATGCGGTGGTAAAGTGCATCGCCTTCCCCGCCATTGAACTCGAAACATCCAAAACAAGAACACACGGAACACGTGGCTCAGGATTTTCCGCAATTTCGCAGGTCCCTCACTTACGTATCGAGTTATTATTGGAAGTTTTCACATCGCCGCTCGCCCTAGTACGCCAAAACGGCGTCCGTCGGAGGCAAGCTCCGATCGGACGAAAATGCTTCAAAGCGTTGCCTAGAGATCGTCGAGATCGTCGAGATCGTCCGGTTGAGTCACCTACCTGCTGGGCCGCGGGGAGGGTTGATCGGGAGCTTGTCGCCCCTCTACCTTATTTTGGCGTCCTAAGGAGCTACGCGCTGACGTTCTCCGCTCGTCTACCGCCACATGCGGTGGAAGAGCGGGGGAGTTATAGGCTGAGCCTATTTGCTTTTTAGTTCGAATGGGAACTTATTATCCCCTTTTTGGACGTGCGCTTTGAAACCCGAAGTACCAGGATTGTTGTACTTTTCTGGAATTAGGTTTTTCACTTTTTGTGCTGGAGCATTTGGGTCGTAATCAGGGCTGTCCTGTGACGCCGCTGCTTTACCGCTGATCTCGGTCTTGATGATCATCACATTATGTTCCCCCAGAATAGCACCGTCGTCTGTTTTGTACGTCATCATCTTCGCGACGCCATCGGCGTCCGTTCGGCCAGCAGCTGGAACTGGGTTTTGAGGCTGGATAAACGATATGGCAGCATCTGCTAAGGGCTTTCCATCGAGAGTTAGTGTCACAGTTACTGGAGCTGTCGGAAGTCTGTTTGGATCGCTGCCAACTCCGCATCCAGTCACGAAAGCGAAGCCAGTCGTTGCAGCGAGCACGAGAACAGACTTGATAATGCGGGTAGAAACTAAGGAAATTTTCAAATTACTTCTCCAATCGAAGGACCCAAGAATGGGAAGGGAATTTCTTTCTCTTACGATTTGTCCAATTCCACATTCTAGGATGGTGATCGAATAGCGTCAACGAATACCACTTAGTGCGACTAGGTTCATCGCATAATCCGATTCGAGGCGTGGGAGAGTCACGAAACGCATTCGCGTTACACGTCATTGGACCTAGCGAACAAGATCAAATCTTGCTCATTCTCATTCCACCATTTTTCGGCCAACTCCTCGCTCCAAGGGAAGCGTGATGCAATGCCTCCCAGTCTGGCTTCGACTTCTCTCATCGACCGTGGCCGATCATTTGCGTCCGGTGCGATGCATTGAGCCAGGAGACGCACAAACTCATTGAACCTTGCGTCGCTACAAAGGTCGGAAAATCTTCCCAAGTTCAAAAGATGGATCAAGGAATCGTGGGTTACTCCCAAGATCGGGACTTTTCCAGTCAGAAGGTATACGCCGAGAACACCAAAGGCAAAAATATCGATGCGAGGGTCGGCGATCCACGGTGTTTCCAGTCGCTCCGGAGCAATGAATCCCGGTGTCCCTATCAGTACACGAGTCGCGGTCACATCTCTGGCAACATTATCAGCCATGGTTTTTGCCAGTCCAAAGTCGACTACTTTGACCAAATCCATGAGTTGGCCTTTTCGACAAATCATGATGTTCTGTGGCTTGATGTCGCGATGGATCAAACCAATTTCGTGTGCTTCATCGATCGCACCGCACGTTTGTCGCAATATCCACAGACAACGGTCGATGGAAATCGACGGATCATAATTGATAAAGTGAGCTAGATTTACCCCCTCCACCAATTCCATCGCGCAGAACAATAGTCCATCTCTGGACATACCGAAATCGTAAATACTGACAGTGTTCGGGTGGCTCAATTTCGAAGCCATCCGAACCTCACGTTCAAATCGTTTGAGAGTCGCTGAACTCACCATCGGCTCTTTTATTAATTTGATGGCAGCGGATCGACCTAAAAGTCTGTGCTCAGCCCGATAAACGATTCCAAGACCTCCCTCCCCAATCTTTTCACGCAAGATATACGAACCAAGGGACCTGTTCGCCAACTCGACTCCGCGAAAGGCTCGACGCAAAGACAATGCACCGATAATGACCGAGATGAGAATTGGAACACCGTATAAAAATCGAAAGGTACGTTCTATAAATAACTGGCTCTTGAAGGCCTCTTCCTTCGGGATTTCCAACACCAGTAGTCGATTCAGTGATTCGATCCAATTCCAAGCCCCGACGACCTCACGTCCGCGATAGTCTCGATAACCACTTACGTCAAAACCATTTCTAGGTTGGGAAACGGTCTTACCCGGCTTCGTCCAAGACCAATCACTGAAGTGTTCTGGAGGTTGAAAGCCCGAAAGCACGTTTCCACCGGGATCTCTTGCTTCCACAATGGTTGCACCTCGTACTTTCTTGAGCGAAGAAAACGCCGGCAGTTCCAACAAGTTCTGGAGATCCTTTGCATTGGTTGCGATCGCACCTCGGTCATCTAATAGATAAGAATTGCTCTCCTGCAACACCGATTTGGACAACAACTCCTCCAGTTCATCGAGAATCCCAGAACTTCGAATCATCAGTGCTCCAATGACGATCGAACTGTCCTCCGGTGAAAAAACGGGAACAAAGAACATGGCGTACTGCTCTCCCGTTTCTATAGGATTATTCTCTGAAATTGCCGATGCAGTGGGTCGAGGAAGTTCGATCGTTGAGGCGGCACGATCAAAAACCCGATTTAAGATCGATGAACCGAAATTCGAGGTGTAGCCGCCCAAGCCCGTCTTATTATCTGCAAATTCCCAATCCGCCAGCAACAGCGACGAACGATTGCAAATGGCGTATTTGAGTTTTGATCTTTCCACTCCAGCCACGCTTTCGCCAATCTTTGCTGTTTCCAGTTTGATGGGTGCTGCGCTTCTGTTTTGAAAGACGCGCTGGACCTCGATTTGTTCCTCTGCGTTGCGAAGGATTTCAGCCCGTCCGTTTGCGTTCAGTCCAGGCGCCTGAATCTTTTCGTCCAGGCTCTTTACTAAAAGCTGCAACTCCTTCTGGCGTCCCCAATCCTGTATTCGAAGTTCATGACCATAAGCCCATTGCAACACCAAATTGCTTTTCTGTTCAGCCATGGATGCAAGAACCGAAGCGTATTCGTCTCGCGTACTACGAATCAATTCCGATTGTAAATACCAGCCAACCGCGATGAGAAACATCGCTGCGCCCAATGCTGAAGCTAGCGGCAAAACGCCTCCCACCAAATTGTAGCTAATCCTTTTTAGTCCCAGAGTGGAAATCGAGCGGCTTTGAACCGTGGTCTTCGATATCCTTCCCGTGGGAACCATAATGGTTCGACTGAAATGCTGCGCAAGCAGCCCTCGGACTTCTTGAACAATCTCCTGGTCAATCGAACTCATGGCCGCTAATCGGGACTCTCTTTCCCGCAACGGCTTATTCACCAAGTCGATAAAGAGCTCTTTCGCTTGAGCGTATTGCTCAGGTGTCACAGTTTGGCTTCCGCTTCAAAGCGTTTGCGAATCCAAGCACGGCACATCTTCCACTCATTTTCTATCGTTCGAGTCGATAAACCCAAAACGTTCGCAACTTCCTGCACCGTCATTCCACCGAAAAAACGCATTTCTACAATTTTGGCTTGTCTTGGGTCCAAATGCTGCAGATTCTGCAATATTTCATCTAACGCTAAGACGTCGTTGTCCCTGGAGGGGGCAATGGTTGTATCCTCGTCAAACACCACTCGAACCTGATCTCCACCTCGTTTGAGTCGATGTCTCGAACGCGCATGATCGACGAGGATTCGTCGCATCATTGTGGCGGCAATGGCTAAAAAATGACCTCGACTCTGGTACTTTTCCGATACTTGCTTCGACAGCTTAACGTAGGCTTCGTGCACTAAGACCGTTGGAGATAACGTCACGGTGGACGACTCTAGTAGCAAATAGCTTGACGCAAGACGCTTCATATGCTCATACGTCTCTTCGACCAAGGCATCGGTTTGGGTTTGCTCGCTCATCATGGTTTTTCAATGGAAATCAGCCCTAAGTGCGTCTCCGAACCAGTTCTTCGCACTGAATCGATCAGCATTTGGTTGCAACCAAAAAATGCGCCCCAGGCCGGTAGCGCGCGGTTGATATTTCAACCGGATGCATGGATACCCTTGTTACTGGATAGGATCGGATAATACATTCCACTCGTTGGTTGCTATCTTAACAGGTCAATGGCTGTTCGGCAGTGCAAGGAAGCCTTTTTCCGTTGTATTTCGCTCCACTATTGCCTTCGCTGTTATCGCCTTTCGCTCGGCCAAAGTCCGTTGACCAATGCGTGTTTGTAGAGCAAAAAGCATCCACAACTAATTCAATAAAAAAGGCTCGGGGGGGAAACCCGAGCCTTACACGATCTAATAAGTATGTTGATGTGAGTCGAAATTACTCGCGGGGACGAATAGCCCCAGTCAATCCACTGTAATCCACTCGGTCATCATTGTGCCATAGAGGCTGCCCAAGCTCGACTCGTTTTCGCAACACTTCTATCTTCTCTTGCGAGCCAGCAGGAGCATCCGTTGGTAGAAACTTCATGTCCACAACCGGATCGAAATCCTCGTCGTGTCCATACTTTAAAATCGCTTCAAAAACGTTCTTACAAAGATTGCTCATTAACTCAGGGCCCTCCAAATTGTGTAATCATCATGCAGATGACGCCAAACACCTGCCAATTTCAATTGGGGAATAACTGCTCTGCTTCTCGAAAATTCCAGGTGTCGTTTGTATCTTTTACCGCAGTAGTGCGAACGATCAACCCGCAAAAATTCTCCCAAAATTCCCATTGCCAAGTGATTATTGGCAATTAGCAACCAAAGTCAAGAAAATTAACCAAATATCTAGGCTTGTACCCCTTGTGGGAAGTCGCAAAAGTCGCAACGCAGAAAGACTACTCAATATAGCGATCAACCATGATGCAGGCGCTCTCGTAAAGGTTAACCTGAATTGCGCTTTGCTAATTTCGGTTCACATCGCCTTAATGTCGAGGCAATGCGCATCCAACCACCGCAAAACAGCTAAACTCTAATTTCCAAAGCCTCGACGCGATGGTTACAACTTTCAAGTAGGCAGTACCGCCAATGTCCTTTTCTCCCATAATGCACGATCAACTCGCCATGAAAACAAATCGGATTTTTTTTTCCTCGTCGATGCGAAATTTGACCGCTGGGTCACACTGCTGGCGCACGCTCGCATCGTTGCTCTTTGTCACAACTATCGCGTTGGCGCAGGATAATAAAATCACACCGCCAGACGATTCTCCTGTCGAAACCCCAGTCGCGGTCATTACGCCTGCAGGATATCGCGTCGATTTACCCGGAATGAGACCTCAAGTTTTGGCCCTGTCTCCCGATGGGAAATCACTAATCACCTCGGGCAAAACCAACAAGCTAATCGTTATCAATCCCGATACCAACGAAGTCTCACAGACCATCGAATTTCCGTCCAAACAACAAACATCCGAACCCGATATTGCATCCCCCAACATCTTAAAACCAGATAATGCCGCTTTAGTTAGTTATACGGGCCTTTTGTACTCCAAAGACGGCACACGGGTTTACATGAGCGATGTTAGCGGCTCAATCAAGGTCTTTTCGGTAACCGCCGACGGCAAGCATGCTCCGTCGCATACGATTCAACTCCCTGACGCGAAAGCACCACGACGAGCACAAGAGATCCCCAGCGGGCTCGCCATCAACGAATCTACAGGCAAGCTTCTCGTTTGCGGAAACCTTTCGAACTCCTTAATCGAAATCAACCTGGCTGACGGTAAAGTGGAGCGGCAGTTTTCAGTGGGAGTCGCACCGTATGATGTTGTACTCCACAAGAACAAAGCCTACGTCAGCAATTGGGGGGGACGCATCCCAGGCCTGAACGACTTAACCGGCCCCGCGGGCAGAGGGACGAAAGTTCGCGTAGACCCCGTTCGGCACATTGCCAACGAAGGTACCGTGTCGATCGTCGATTTGACCTCCGGCATGACCGAAACCACCATGGTAGGGCTAAGCCCAAGCGATTTGGCCTTGTCCCCCGACGGCAAGTACGTTGTCTGTGCAAACTCCAACAGCGACACGCTTTCCATCCTGTCGACCGACACTGGAAAAGTCGTCGAAACCGTCTGGGTCAATGCAAAGCAGTCGGATATCTACGGCGCAGCCCCTAATTCGCTCGCTTTCAATAGCCAAGGCGATAAGCTCTTTGTCGCCAACGGTTCGCAAAACGCGATCGCTGTAATGTCCTTCGACCCAGCCGAAAAAGGGGATACCGTCTTGAAAGGACTTATTCCCGTCGGGTGGTATCCTGGAGCAGTTCTTTACGATCCATCACGCAAACAAATTGACGTTGCCAATCTCAAGGGGCTCCCTAGCAAGCCATCCAAAAAGGAAAAGAGCGCCGGTTTTAACTCTCACCAACACAATGGCTCGATTAGCATCGTCCCAGTTCCAAATAACGAACAGCTAGCCATCCTGTCCGAACAAGCCTCCAAAAACATGCGTCGCAACGCTATTCGGGACGCTGCTTTGCCCCCACGAGAAAACCAACCTGCCCGTCCCATTCCGGAACGTATCGGCGAGCCGAGTACCATCGAACATGTTGTCTACGTTATCAAAGAGAATCGCACCTACGATCAAGTGTTTGGCGATATCGAACGGGGCAACGGTGACCTTGGACTATGTATCTTTGGGCGTAACATTACTCCCAACCAACATCGGCTCGCCGAACAATTTGTCCTTCTCGACAATACATACTGCTGTGGCATTTTGAGCGCTGACGGTCATCAATGGAGCACCTCATCTTTCTCGACCGCCTACCTCGAAAAAAGCTTTGCTGGGTTTCCGCGAAGCTACCCTGATGGAATGGGTGACGACGAAGCTGACGCATTGGCCTACTCTCCGGCTGGATTCATCTGGGACAACGCAGTTCTTCATCGCAAGACGATACGCAATTACGGCGAATTCATGAAGCCAACTGTGCGATACCGAGAAGCTGGCAAAAAAGGGACACCGGACTACATGTCCTGTTTTCGAACATGGAAAGGGGGCGACGAAGTGGTTTTTGCAAGCGAGCCAGCCATCGAGAGCATTCGAGCTTACTCGCCAGGCGATTATGTCGGTTGGTCGATGCAAGTCCCTGATCAAGTGCGAGCGGATTTCATCCTCAAGGAACTCGCGGAGTTCGAACAAAAAGGGAGATATCCAAGCCTTACTCTCATCTGTCTTCCCAACGACCACACGAGCGGTACGTCCGCGAAATTCCCAACCCCTGCTTCAAGCATGGCCGACAACGATCTCGCCTTTGCTCGTATCGTCGAGGGACTTAGCCATTCCAAATTCTGGCCAAAAATGGCGATCTTTGGTATCGAAGATGACCCTCAAGGAGGCTGGGACCATGTCAGTGGTTACCGAACAACAGCTTACTGCATTAGTCCCTATGCAAAACGAGAGCAAACCGTCAGTACGCGTTACAACACCAGCAGCGTATTGAGAACCATCGAGCAGATTCTAGGATTGCCACCCATGAATCAATTTGACGCGGGAGCCTCACCCATGTTCGACTGCTTTCTGGATAGACCAAATCTAACACCCTACGAAGCGGTTGCGAGCAACATCCCTCTCGATGAACTGAATTCGTCTCCAACCGCCATTGCCGACCCCATCCGTCGCAAGTTTGCAGAAAGATCTGCCATGATCAATTTCGCGGAAGTCGACAAGGCACCCGAAGACTTGCTAAATCGCATCCTGTGGAATGCAATGCGAGGAGATCAATCCTACCCGGATTGGGCGATCACGGTTTCAGAGGATGACGAGGACGACGAGAAAGCGGAAGGCCATGCTAAGTAATTGGGGGGTTCCGGAACTGGAAACACCAACCTCCGTTATCCGAATTTCACCCGATATCAATGTGCCAGTCACGCGGCGGGTCAAACGTATTATCGACACGCCTGCCTTTCGTCGGTTGTCTCGAATCAGTCAGCTGGGAATGGTGTCCTTCGTCTATCCAGGTGCGACTCATACGCGCATGGAGCATTCGCTAGGTGTTTACCGTAACGCGGTCGAGTTTTTGCAAAGACTCTCCGGGGACGACGCACTTGGTCGTGTGTTGAGCGAATACGAAGTTAAACTTTTTCTGGTGGCGGCCTTGTTGCACGACGTTGGGCATTGGCCGTTTTGCCACGCTATCGAAGATCTGCGACAGGTTGGAATTTCTCGCCACGAATCCCTTGCGCGTCGCTTGATCACCCAAGGCGAAATTGCAAACGCGCTGAATCAGGACTGGCAAATTGTCCCAGAGGATGTCGCGAAACTGCTAGCGCCGCCACCGGAAAACAATCAAGACAGCCGTTCGACCGGGGTTTCTTCCACGGCGCTGCTACAGTCAATGCTTAGCGGTCCAATCGACATAGATAAACTCGATTATCTTGAACGGGATTCTTTGCACGCAGGAGTCCCGTATGGCCGAAACTTCGATCGCAATCGATTGGTTAGTTCGTTGTGTATCGACTCTGCTAGAAATCGATTAGCCATTACGGACAAGGGTCGGACGGCTGCCGAAATGATGGTCTTTGCTCGGTATGTGATGTTCAGCGAGGTCTATTGGCACCATGCCGTGCGAAGCGCGACCGCTATGCTCCAACGGGCCGTCTTCGAACTTCGCAAGGAGACTGCACTCACTCAGTCCTGGATCGATATGAATGAGGCAGAGATGATTGATTCGCTTCGCATAGCCAGCAAGGACAAATCTTGGTCGGTGTGTATCGATGGTCTATTCGGGCCACAACGCCAACTCTACAAGCGTGTCGCTCAATTCGATTTCCTCAATCATCCAGAGGAGCATCGCGCGTTGGCACGAAAACCCTACACTGAGATTGTTCAATTGTCCGCCAAGCTGGCTGAACACATCCAAAATAAGACAGGAACAGCGGTTAGTCCGCATGACGTCTTAATCGACGCGCCTCCCATCCAACTGGAAGTGCAATTCCAGTTGGACGTAAGACAACAGGATGGAAGCTATAGAACGTTGGGCGAATTATCTCCGGTGGTCCACGCTCTGGCGACGAAGCAGTTCGATGACATTGTCAAACGCGTTCGTATCTTTGTCCGTCCGGAGTTACGAGATCAAGTCGCTTCGATCGATTTCGCGTCGGTGGTTCTAGCATAGAAGCGTCCATTTGGATCGATTCAGGGAAACTGCGTTGTTAGACAGGGCATCCGTCGGCGGAGCGACGGACCTACGTAGGCCGCTCCGCGACCGGCGGCCAGTGTCGTTCGAACCGCGCATGCAGTATCCCTCCAAAACTGCCTTAGCCGTGTACACTGCCGCTGCTTAGAGATGTGTTGAGACAACTGCCCTACAAAGGATTGATCGTTGCTCCTCCAACCACTGACACCAAGCATCGATCCCTTCGCCATTCAAAGCACTTACTTCTAAGACCGACAACTCTCCTTGTATGGCTTTTGCATCTGCCACCACTCGTTCGACGGAAAAGGGTACGTAGGGCAAAAGGTCCGTTTTGCTAACGACCAACGCTTGGCTCGTACGAAACATCTTAGGATACTTGCCGGGTTTGTCATCACCTTCGGTCGTGCTCACCAGCACGACTCGGACATGCTCGGCCAAGTCATGCGACGCGGGGCAAACCAGATTGCCGATATTCTCGATGAAAAGGAACTCAAAATCATCCTCTGGGAGCTTGGCCAGTCCCCGTTTTACGAGTTCGAGCTCAAGGTGACAGGCCCCGCCTGTTGTCAATTGCTGGACCGGAACCCACGGTGCCAGTCGCTGGGCATCTCGATCGGTCGCGATATCCCCCACCAATACCGCCATGCGATGCTTGCCATCCCAAAAGCGGGCCGTCGCCTCCAAAAGACTGGTCTTACCGGAGCCCGGCGAAGAGACCAAATTGATGACAAGGGTCCCCCGCGAGCCCAAATCAGCGCGTAGCTCTGCCGCTTCGCGTTTCTTGCTTGCTTGCACATCTTGATTGATTGGAATCGTTTTCTCCAACGTACTGTTCATCAGTCGATCGCTCCTAAGGAAACTGCTGCGGCGTAATGAAACTCTGTTGTGATACTCAATAGGCGGAGTTGATCACCGCTCGTTACTTGAACTCTGGCCGACGAGCACGTTGGGCAGGAAAATTGAAAATTCTTCACCTCAAACTCGCGTTGGCATTCTCGGCAAACGGCCATTAATTCGGGTTGTTCAATGACCAGCCTGGCCCTTGCAAATTCTGTTTCTGGAATGAGTGCCTCGAACGCTTGCTCAACAAGCACCGGTTCAACTCCGGCCAGCGGGCCAATCTCAATTTGGATGGACGAGACGCTTTGCACTCCGTTTTGCCGCATCGCGATTTCCACCTGCTTCAACAACTCTCGCATCAGAGAAACCTCATGCATGACTGAGCTCCTCAACCAATTCACTGACGCAGCTGCTGATCGCATTCGCGCACGCGGTTGTAATGGCTTCACCTGGTTCAAAGCGTTCTCCGGGTATGGCCCACAATACAACCTGTTTTGGTAAGCGATTCAAACACTCGGCCAGCGCAAGCACGGAAAACGCGTCGATTTGGTGAGAGCCACCCGAACGAAGCTCGATGGGACGTTCTAACGTAGCCACGACTGATGGTCTTTGTTTTGAGCCTTCCAATCGCAAACTTTTTCTAAATGCGTCCGAGACCTCAACCACTTCGAAACGCTGGTGAGTCAAGTCGTGATTGTCACTCGCCAATCCGTTGCAAACGCACCCGTCGATGAGATGCATCGCAGTTTGCCCTTCAAGCCAATCGATCAAATCGTGCGGAACGGTGGCTTGACGCAGTTCGACACCCCGCAACTGCAGCTCCACAAGCCGCTCGATCACTTTCCAACCAGCCTGATCGTCGCCGTGCGGACTGCCCAAGCCAACGACCAGTGTCCCAATACTCTGTTTCTTCGCCGATGCCTTCATCGTCGTTCTACCTTAAAACGGAGGAAATGGGTCGAACAACTAATGCAAGGGTCATAACTGCGAATGAGCTTTTCACATGCCATGCCGATAAATTCGTCCTCTTGGTTAAGGATCGACGGAAGCAAGGAGCGCAAGTCTTTCTCAATCTGCCGTTGGTTCTGAGAGGTCGGCGGCACAATTTTTGCAAAAGTCACTTTGCCTTCGGCGTCGATTCGATATCGGTGAAACATGAGGCCACGCGGTGCTTCCGTGGCCGCCATTCCTTCGGATGTGGTCGCGAGATACGGAATTCTTCCTACTGCAAACGCACGATAATTGCGAACAATCTCGAGCGCCTCTTCATAGGCATGAACCACCTCCAACGCCCGAGCGACGATGGAGCGATACGGATTTGCACAAGGCCATCTCATTCCGACTTCGTTGGATAACTGGTATGCAGATGTAGAAAGTCGATCGCGATTCAGATTTACACGAGCCAGAGGCCCAACAAAGTAAGGGGTCTGCTGCGGAATACGAACCGCATGCAGGGCCGTGCTATGCGGTACATGGCATTCCGCGAAATGCTGCTCGAACGCTTCGACCTCGATGCTCAAGCCTACCGTTGATGCGATTCGCCCTTCGTTCATGGGATACTCTAGGTCATGTTGCAAAGCGACCATCTCGTATTCCTGATCGAAATCTGGAAAGTCAAAACCGGCTACCCAACGGGCGGTCTCAATGGCTGCATCCAATCCCCACTTTAGATCTTCCATGAGAGGCTCGAGTTCCATTTTTTTGGGGACTCGATAGAATCCGCCAACAGCCACATTGATGGGATGGACCGCACGACCGCCGAGAATCTCTAGTAGTTGATTGCCTATCTTTTTCAAGCGTAGTCCGCGATTGACTTCAGCTGGAAACTTGCGAGCCAATTCTATACTGCTCTTGCAGCCAAAAAAATCCGGAATGTGCAATAAGTGGATGTGGACTCCGTGGCTCTCGATCCATTCGCCGCAGTAAAGCAAGCGTCGAAGCTGCCGAATCTCGGGCGAGACAGTGACTCCCAGGGCCTTTTCCAATGCGTGAATGCTAGTCATTTGGTAAGCGATCGG
Source organism: Pirellula sp. (assembly GCA_031374925.1). GTDB lineage: Bacteria > Planctomycetota > Planctomycetia > Pirellulales > Pirellulaceae > JBKCUI01. The sequence continues at coordinate 22,881 of JANMHA010000254.1, forward strand.
GCAAATACCGCAGATTCGAGCGGTGATGTCAGGTACTTCTTCAAGTGCCCGACCTCGCAAGAGCGCTTCGAAGAATCGAGGCGGCTCATAGATTGCCAAGTTGACATGAAGTAAATGCCCATTGTCGATAACGACGTGCAAGCCTCCCTCTCCTTCGACGCGCGATAACGCATCGACGCGGATGATCCGTTCTTTTGGTTGGGTGGGGAGCGAGTCTGTCATAGTGCCTCACCAGGATTAGAGGCAGGATCGATTCGGTCACCTGTCTCGCGGAACTCAGGGGCATTGGCATTGAAGTTGCGCAGGAGCGGCACCAATTGGCTTGGAGCGATCCCATGCTCGAGATACCTGTTCGAAAGGCTATCGCAGTTCGCCTGTGACGCTGGCCCAAAACAACCGTAGCAACCTCGGTTGTACTTTGGACAAATGGCACCGCAACCGGATTGTGTGATTGGGCCAAGACATGCGATATCGCTGGAGACAGCAATGCAAACCGTTCCATTCAACTTGCAGTCTAAGCAGACGGAATGCGATGGTGTTTTGGGACGACGTCCGTGTAACAGGTTGCGTATGACCTCCAAAAGTTGATAGCGATTGATTGGACAACCTCGCAGTTCAAAATCGACAGCCACATGGTCACCGATTGCGGTGGAAGTCGCAAGCGTTTGGATATAACTTGGTTGAGCGTAAACACACCGCAGGAACTCAGACCGATCTCCCCAATTCTTTAACGCTTGAATGCCGCCTGCCGTTGCGCATGCCCCAATCGTCACAAGGAACTTGGATTGATCCCGGACGTGTTGAATGCGTCTTTTGTCGTCGGGGGTGGTAATGGAGCCCTCAACGAGGGCGATGTCATATGGCCCAGGTTCGCTATGGCTGGAAGCCTCCAAAAAATGGACAATCTCAAATCGCTCGGAAATGAGCAGCAGTTCATCTTCACACGAAAGCAGTTGCAACTGGCAGCCATCGCACGACGCGAACTTGAAGACCGCCAAACGGGGCCTCGTACTGTGTCTGTCCGACCGCACCGTTGTACGCGACACTATAATGCCTGCACTTTCAACCATTCGGCGACTTGAGAATAAGGGAGCACGGGACCGTCTTTGCACAGAAACTCGGGCCCAAGCTGGCAATGCCCGCATAGGCCCACGGCGCAACTCATGTTCCGTTCCAATGACAACCAAATGTTGGTTGGCAGAATCTTTCGCTGCAATGCCGACTGAACAACATATCGCATCATCACTTCTGGACCGCAAGTCAAGACGATGGTCGTTTCTGGACGAGGCATTATCAACCGATTGAGTAATCCGGTTACGACGCCAACATTCCCGTGCCAATCTGTTGATGCGCGGTCGACGGTTGCTTGCACTTCAACACCTTTTTCTCGCCAATGCACGTATTCGTGGTGAAAAAGCAAATCGTCTGGATTGCGAGCACCGACCAAGACCACAATTCTACCTACTTGTTCGCGTTGTTGGCACAAGGCATAGATTGCCGAACGCAGTGGAGCCAATCCAATCCCTCCTGCCACAATGATCACGTCCTTGCAAACCGCAGTATTCCCTGCTCCCTGCCAACAGGAATCCATAGGCCAGCTGGAACCGAATGGTCCGCGCAATCCAAGTGGCATGCCTCGACCTCCGGCTGCTATGGCTTTCGTCACGCCACCCACCTCGCGAATGGTGTGACGCAAAAGATGAGGCGTGTTCGGTGCGCTACTGATAGAAATCGCTGCCTCGCCAACTCCTGGAACATATAGCATATTGAATTGCCCAGGCTGAAAGCGATAAGAGCGGGCTACATCAGGGTCCGTGAATACCAGCTCGTAAGTGGCAACACCCGGGGTCTCGGACAAGACCAGCTGCACTCGAACGGAATGCGAGAGCCAAGGACTCTGGTTGGTTCTTAAATTAGACGAGATCACGTCTTTTCCCTCGGAATACGACAAACCTTGGAGTCGCTCGGTTGGATGACCGGCAGTGTTCGCTTTTCGCTTGGTTCGCTTCGAATCAAAGATACCTCTTCGGTCAGATCGATGCCGACTGGGCACCAAGCAATACACCGCCCACAGCCAACACATCCGGAGGAATCAAATTGATCGTGCCAGGAGGCGAGTTTGTGGGTTAACCACTGCCGATATCGACTACGAGTGTCTTTGCGAACGGACCCACCAGCAATGTAGGAAAAGTCGGGATTGAAGCACGAGTCCCATGTTCGTTGACGCTCCACATGGTCACCTTGCAGGTCCGCAACCTCAGACACCGTCGAACAGAAACAGGTTGGACAGACCATGGTGCAATTAGAGCAAGATAGACAACGCTCCGCCACACTGTCCCAGCGCGGATGTTCCAAATTGCGCATCAATAGGTCGCGAATATCCTCCGTATTCATATGTTTGCTGATCTGATCTACGGCCTTTTGCCGCTCGATGGCAGCGGCTCTCGAATGAGCTGGGGTAGCTGGATGATGATCAAGCTTCGCGAGCACCGCTGCCCCAGCCTCGGTTCCCGTTTCAATAACAAAACCCTCATCAATTTCAGTCAAAGCCAAATCGAACCCAGCCGAACAACATGGCCCTGTCCCCATCGACGAGCAAAAGCACGTGCTGGCGGCTTGTGTGCATTGAACCGCGATGAGGAATGCGGACTCCCGTCGATCGCGATAGGTAGTGTCAACAGTCTCGCCCCGCATGAAGACGCGATCTTGAATGGCAATTGCCGCTAATTCGCAAGCTCGTACGCCAAGAAAAGCGTACTTAGGAACCTTTGCTTCGGGAACGGCCATCCGCCAACCGTCTTCGCATCGATCCGCAGTAGCTACAGTAAGACGAGGCGGGAAAAGAAACTGTTTCCAGGAGTGCGGCCCTACGTTGTAGGCAAAGTAGCTCTCGGTATCGTTCTTTCGCAGTCGATAACGACCTGGTTCTTGGACATCCGACCAACCGATCGGTAATTCGTCCGCCGATTCCAGTTCTGCATAGATGATCGCATTCTGCTCCAGTTTAGGACCCACAACGCAATAGCCCAAACCTCGCAAGGCAAAAATAAGTTGACCGATCCCCAGTTTTTCGATGAACGCCAAACCGGTTGCCGCGACGACTTCATGCATCAAAATGGACCTCCATCCCGAAACAGATCCAGTAGCTGCAATCGTGTAGTGAGCAGACGCCGAGCTAACGAAACTGCGACTTGTCGCATGACGTAGTATCCAAGCTCATGATTCTGCTCGCAAAGTAACTTCAAATCGTCCGTCCGGAATTCAATCACTGTCGTTTCCTCTGTGGCAATGGCGGATGTCGTCATGACTCCATCTGCTAGAAGCGAGGACCAGGCCAACAGTTCCCCTCGTCCCAGCGTCAGGATTTTGCGCACGCCATGGCCTGGCACTCGCATTTCCATTGTGACTAAACCGTCGCAGAGGATATGAATGCAAGAATGATGCTCGGATTCATAGAATAGCACTCTCCCAGCCGGATAGGTTTTAAGTTGTGCGATTTGCGCTAGTTGATCGACGGCCGACGAGGGCATTCCTTGGGTTAAATCCAGAGTAAGCAGCGTACCGCGTACTTCTTGCTTCGTCGCTTCCATCACCCTCAGCCCCCCACAAGCAATCGCCGCGCAATGACAACCCCGTCATCACCCACTTCCTCACGGAAATCGCGAGCCCTAAGAATCTCGCGAGCCGGCAGATTATCGGCAGTTGTTTCCGCCACGACTTGGGAAATCTTCCAATCGCGTGCTACCTCCAAACACAAATCAGCCAATTGAGAGGCTAGGCCTTGCCGCTGCCACTTGTCACCCACAAGCAATGCTAAACTCGCCCTCGATCGATCCGCATAGGCGACCAATCGCCCGACACCTAGAAGTTGCTTGACGCCATCGACCTCCGTCTCGGCTACGACAGCCAATTCGCGATCATAATCGATAAAACAAAACCGGGCTGCAAATTGGTGATTGAATTGGTGCACCAATCCACCAAAACGACCGTGAATCGTAGCAGGCGAACAACTTTCCAACAACTGGATCCATGCCTGTTCATCCTCGGGACGTATAGGCCTAAGCGTAACGCTTTGTCCGTCCGTCAACCTGATGGTACGCGTCAGCTCGGAAGGATATGGACGAATTGCCAAGTGCGAATAAGGTTTTGTCAGAGCGACCGGTTCTCGAGGATCCAATGCAATTCGTGCATCCACCGCCACGACCGAGTTGGGTGTGATGACCAATGGATTGATATCGAGCTCAACAATCTCAGGCCGCTCTGCAACCAAATACGACAGCCGGATTAGTGTATCCATCAATTGATCCATATTCACCCGTGGACGCCCCCGAAATCCATTTAGCAATGGCCAAGCACGCATGGACTCAAGCATCCGTCGAGCCAACCGATCGTTTAAGGGTGGAAGCTCCACAACACGGTCGTGAACGAGCTCGGCCATCGTTCCGCCGGAACCAACCATGAGAACGGCACCAAAGGTTGGATCTCGTTTCACACCCACGATGAGTTCGACTGCGTTGGGGTCCAAGACCATCGCTTGCACCGATACGCCATCCATCCGAGCCCCCGGTCGTGAATTGCTGGCGGACCAAAGGATTTTTTCAAAGGCTGCTTTGACTTCGGAGTCACCTCGCAAGTTAAGCATCACACCACCCACGTTGGACTTATGACTGATATCCGGCGATACAATCTTTACGGCGACGGGGCAGTTAAGCCGTCTCGCGATGTCTACGGCTTGGATGGAATCGGATGCAAAAAAGGTTTCGTTGGTTGGGATATCGTAGACGGAAAGAATTGCCTTTGATTCAATCTCATTGAGCAACCCCGACTTGCCTTGCACGCAAGCCTCACGTTGGGCCTTGGAGGAGCGGAAATCGATGGCCCGTTCATGGGGTGTCTCATAGAGAATGTCGCGTCGACGACCATACTGGACCATGCTTTCAAAGGCAGCCACGGCCTGTTCGGGACTTTGGAAGTTCGGGATACCGGCTTGATTCAGCTTTTCAACCCCAGTCCGTACAGCTGCGCCCCCCATCCAGACCGCTAGCAGAGTCTTGGTCGACTGAGAGCTGGCCGCGATAATCGCACTGGCCGATTCGGCTGGATCGGTCATGGCTTGCGGTGTCAAGAGAACGATTACGCCATCCACACCACTATCCTGTAGAACTGTCTCGACAACTGTTCCAAATCGCGTGGATGGAGCATCTCCCAAAATGTCTATTGGGTTCTGATGCGACCAAGTTGGAGGCAACTGCTGATTCAGTTTCTCGAATGTCTCTTCGGAAAGTGTCGCAAGGATTCCTTGTCGGGATAGCAAAGCGTCGGTAGCCATGATGCCTGGTCCACCAGCGTTTGAGACAATCGCCAATCGAGGGCCACGCGGTAGATTGCCGCGCGCTAACACTTCCGCGCAACTAAACAACTCGTTCATGTCGTAAACCCGAACAATTCCTGCTCTGGCCATGGCCGCATCGTAGACGCTGTCCTCTCCAACCATAGCACCGGTATGAGAAGCAGCTGCTTTGGCCGAGGCTGCAAAACGTCCAGCTTTATAAGCCACGATGGGTTTGGTGCGAGTAAAAGCTCTTGCCGCCGACATGAACTTGCGGGCGTCGCCGATCGACTCGATATACAAGACGATTGAGTCGGTATACGGATCGGTCGCGAAGAAATCGATCATGTCGCCAAGATCAACATCTAGAGCATTTCCCAAGGAAGCGACCGCGGAAAAACCTATCCCTTCGTCGATGGCCCAATCCATAATGGCCGTACAAAGAGCCCCTGATTGCGATAGGAATGCAGTCCGACCTACTTTAGGAAGCCTGCGTGCGAAGCTAGCGTTTAGACAATGATGCGGAGCGAGTATTCCCAAGCAGTTCGGTCCAACAATGCGCATAGTAGAGTACTTGGCGGCTAAGTGCTGAACCTCTTTCTCTAATGCGAAACCAGTCGCACCAGTTTCACGAAAACCGGCTGATAGAATAAGCAAGTTTAAGACACCAGCTCGTCCACACTCGTCGACGATCCCCGGTACTGTGGCTGCTGGGGTACAGACAACTGCCAAATCGACAGGGTCGAGTATGTCTGCGACGGACCTACGACATGGGATTCCGTCGATGTCTTGGTATTTTGGATTGACGGGATAGACCGAACCGGAAAAGCCCTCGTCAACCAAGTTGGACAAGACGATCTTCCCGATACTTGATTTCTTTGGGCTTGCCCCAATAACGGCAACGCTCCGCGGCTGAAACAGTCGGTTCAAGTTGCGAATCGACATCGTGAAATCCTTGAGTAGGTACCAACAATGAGAATGACGGAATACGAGCGCCATCCTGCTCGTTCGCAATCGCCATGCCGCCCCAGCATCTTATGGTTTCCTCCACCGATTTCCGAAGTTGATGGGGAGCTCGACTACCTTCAACCCTGTTTCCGAGGTTGATGGGGAGCTTACCTCCCTTCAACCCTGTTTTGGCGTCCTACTAGCTATACCCGAATGCCCCCGAGTTCCACTCACGGGATATTTACCATACCTCTAGAAATAGCCAGGGAGTCATCTACGAGGCGCGACCATCCGCACGGTCTTGCTAAAAAGATGTGCCAAAGTGACTCGCTGTGCAAAAAGAAAGATTGAGATTCACGCAGCATTGAGCGTGGTGAACGATAATGACCGTTCCTACCGACTCCCACGCCCTTCGTAAACTCAGGGACGTGCCGCACGTGGCCAAAGGAAAGTTGCACAGAAGGCAAGTGCTGGATGCGATCTCGCGGAAGGGCCCGCGTTTGACGGTTGTCATTACCGATTGCTGCAATGTCAGAAGGACTTGGCCTCTGCTCAGGATCCTAAAACGCAGCCTCCAGAAACAACGCCAAAGGACCCCGCCTGGGCTAGAGAATACATGGCCGAAGATCCGTTGGTTGCCAAGGATTCAGTGACACTCGATGACATCCGGCAAGGCTTAGAGAGTCCGAGGCGCAGAGGCACGATTATCGAAAGGCATTTCAATAGGGTTAGGGAAGCTAGTCAGGAAGAGAAACGCGAGTTTCTAACAATAGCTCTGAAGGCAGGTTGCAGTAATCGCGTTGGAGCATGTCGCCTATAATAAGGAAGATTGGCCGGAAGCATACTGGGACGCCTTGATCCAGGGTCTTGCCTCAGAAGACTTGCGGCACCCGATATCGATCGCGAAGTCTTCCGAGTGCAACTGGCGCCCAGAATGACATTGGCTGCAAGTCGAACGACCATGTACTGTTCGAAGAATGACATGGCCTTGCTCGCTTCCAATACGTTCAACGACGGTCCGCGGGCCGGAGACTCACGGCATGGCGTGTTGGTGACCAAGGAACGTCGACGGATGTCCTGTTTATCAACAGTGCTTGCATGAACCGGTCGGATTCGACGCATCCAAGCGGGTGCTACGAACACTTCCTCCGTTATCTAGAAGTGGAACGCATGTGCGGGTCGGACCGCACTGACCGCCGGCCGCGGAGCGAGCCGGCCTAAGGTCCAGACACTCGCATAGTGATTGGAGCGATTCCACGCAATGTCTTCAGCGTACGCGGAACGCTAGAGTCGCTGTCGTCCCCCTGCTTTTTAAGGGGTGCTATTGCGGCTGCAGCCGCAGTGCGGAAGTGCGGTAGCTTAACAAACGCGGGTAGGCCGGAATCCCTGTCAAATAGCTCCTTGGCCCGACGCACTTCAAATTGAAACTCCTGCTCACCAGTCAAGTCTCGAAACTCGATGTGGCTCTCGAACTCTGCGTCAGGATTGACTTCCATGTCCGCCCACCATTCGCGTAGGAATGCGATTTCCTCACAGTCTGCAAGCAGCATGTTTTTGAGCAACGTTCACCTGCGAGAACCTTTTCCAGATGTGGATCGATCACGGGTTCAAAATAGGTTGGTTCCGAGGCAGAAGCCAAGATGGCTAAAGCGACATCTGAGGCGTTATTCATCAAGCGTAAATCAGCGAGGCGTTCATTCGTCGGAATCCGACTCAAAAGATCGTACATCGATTGATCCATGAAAAATGTTACAGCCCGACCGATTCGGCGATCTTCTCCAAGTATCAGTTCCGGGTGGTCAATTCGAAAGCGCTCTGGGTGATTCCGATAGTATTCAAATACCTCCGGTTTCCGAGATACTTGCATATTCGAAAGGAAGAAGCGGTAGGTGCAAGGCACCTTTCCAACTTTCCCATCACTAACTGGTTTACTCTTTCGATTCCTGCAACGATACTAAAAACAGGCGAGAAACCGATACTTCTCGCCAATCGCCTGTACCCGCAAACCGACAAACGTGCTCGTGCTCAGTGTAACGGTGCTTGTGCTCGTAATCGATTGTTCCTGTTCGATCTCGAGCACGAGCACCACCCTATCGGGCTCAGCACGAGTGCGAAAACGCTATCATTTCGTTGTTTTTCTATGACAGAAACCGTGCGTTCGGCGAGAATAGCCGAAAAACATAGCCTTAGCGCGTTTAATTTAACACTGTTCGGCAAGTGCCACCACAGTCTTCCGAGAGGTCCACTTGCATAGTCCAAGCAACCAGTCTGTCCACACGATGGGATTGGATACCAACGAATGGCATCGCCAATATGGTTCCCCATGGCCGTTGGGAGTGCGTTGGGTTGCAAAAGAGCAAGCGTACAATTTCGCCATCTACTCGAAGCATGCGACCTCGGTTGAATTGCTATTCTTCTCCGATAATCAGTTTGATAAACCGTTAAGACGTGTCGACCTGGAACAGCGAACGCACAAGTCAGGTCCGGTCTGGCACACGCGTGTAAGCGCTTCCGAACTCACGCAGGCAAGATATTATGCTTATCGCATCGATGGTCCACACCCGACCGGCGGTTTTGAGTTGCATCATTTCGATTCGCAGAAACTCCTTGTAGACCCTTACGCTCGCGACGTATTCTTCCCATCTACCTTCGAACGGCAGGCGGCTATTGCCCCTGGCGAGAATATCGGGAAAGCGCCGCTAGGCGTTCTGCCTTCGAAGTCCGTTCAGTTCGATTGGGGGGTGGACTCTTCGATCCGCCATGGTTCGGACTTGATTATTTACGAAGTCCACGTCAAAGGCTTTACCGAGCACCCAAGTTCTGGAGTTCAGGAAGATCGGCGAGGTACTTTTCTAGGGCTAATCGAAAAAATCCCATACTTAAAGAGTCTTGGAATAACGGCAATCGAGCTTATGCCTGTATTCCAATTCGACCCACAAGAAGGCAACTACTGGGGGTATATGCCTCTCAGCTTCTTTGCGCCGCACGATGGCTATTGCTCCCGCTCGGGTGTCAGCGATCAGCACACGGAGTTTCGTGAGATGGTAAAGCAAATGCATCTGGCTGACATCGAAGTCATCTTGGATGTCGTCTACAACCATACCTGCGAAAGTGACCAGTTCGGTCCAACGTATAGCTTCAAGGGAATCGATACGTCGACGTATTACATCATGAGCGGCGATCCCAAGCGTCCATTTTCAAACTTTAGCGGGACAGGGAATACGCTTCATACGTCTAATCGGGCCACGCGACAGATCATCGTCGACAGCCTTCGGTACTGGGTCAAAGAGATGCATGTAGACGGTTTTCGGTTTGACCTCGCGTCGATCTTTACACGAGGAACGGATGGAGCCATTTGCGCGCAAGAGCCTCCAATCTTCGGTCAAATCGCGGCCGATCCCGATTTAGCAGGGATAAGATTGATCGCGGAGCCTTGGGATATGGGAGCCGACCAACTTGGGCGCGGATTTCCTGGAACCCAGTGGATGCAATGGAACTCAGCTTATCAGCGTTGCATGCACCGTTTCGTTCGAGGCGATGAGGCAATGGTTCCCGATCTGATGACACGCATCTACGGCAGCAGCGATTTATTCCCAGACGATTGCTTGAATGCGTTGCGTCCTTTTCAAAGCATCAATTACATCAATTGCCATGATGGTTTCTCGTTATATGATCTCGTCAGCTATGACCAGCGCCGCAACCAAGCCAACGGTCATCAAAGCACAGACGGTAAGAATGAGTTGAGTTGGAACTGTGGTTTTGAAGGAGACGATGGCACTCCGTCAGAGGTTCAGGATCTCCGCATTCGACAGGCAAAGAACTTTTTTGTTTTGCTGATGTTGTCCGCTGGTACGCCCATGTTTCGTATGGGAGATGAGTTCTTGCAAACCCAATTTGGCAACAACAATCCTTACAATCAAGACAATGAAAACAGCTGGATCAATTGGCAACGCTCTGACAAACACAGCGCCTTTCTAGATTTTTGTCGAGACATGATTGCGTTTAGAAAATTGCATAACTCACTTTGCCGCTCCGTCTTTTGGCATGATTCGATTCGATGGTACGGAACCGAACATGCACCCGACTTGTCCAACAATTCGAGAAGTATTGCGTATTGCTTGCATGGTACGCCGGACGACCCGTACGATCTCTATGTCATGATCAACGCGGACAGCCAGGCTAAGACCTTCGGACTTTTTGAACGATCGCCAGAGGAATGGCGCAGGGTTATCGATACTTCGCTTGGTCGACCGTTCGATATCCAGGACTATGCGAGCGCAACCATTTGCAACGGCAACTACGCTAAGGTTGAGGCGAGAAGCATCGTTGTGCTTCAAGCCGTACGGGACAAGTAGTAATTCATTTAGGGCGAGCGGCAGAGTGGAGTATCCCAATCCGAAGCGTAAGCGAGGGGCAATATCGCAGGTCCCTCACTTGCGTATCGGGTTGTGATTGGTATCACCGCCGCTGGTCTAAGACCGCCTAACTGAGGTGTCCCCAACGATCCCCTGAATGATGCGGTTCCTCTGGAGTTGGATCGTCGAATTTTTGTAGACGTGTCATCGATTGCAAACGTGATCTGCGAAGACTGTGTGTAGGCGCGGGTCTGGAGCGAGTGAATTCGGCAAAGGAATTGAATTTGTGCAAACTTAAAAAATTGCGAAGTCCTGTAATCATGCCCTCGATTGCTTCAGGCCCTGCCCTGTAGATCTCGCTGGTTACCATCGCGACGTCGGCTCCCGCAATCACGACTTGGGAAACGTCCTCGATCGAACATATACCGCCACTTGCTGCCAGCGAAATCGACGGTCCACCCGATCGCAATCGGATCAGTCCGTCCATTGTTGGATTGATATTGCCGGAATGCGTGAGCGACCATTTGATCGAAGTTTTGATGGAGTCCGTTCTCACATCCCATGACGTCGCATGCGCAAAACCAACCAAACCAGAAGCGCCCGCTTCCGTAAGTCGCCACGCCAAGTTCGAGAGATTCGTATGGTAAGGCGAGAGCTTGACGGAGACGGGAATGCTCACTTGGTCACAAAGGAAGGTGACGCATGCGAGAAGTTCCCGCTCAACACGATCACCGCTAACAGAAGGTTCTGTGATTTCAGGCTCGAGCATCAATTCAATAGCATCCGCGCCAGCCCTCTGGAGATCTACAGCAAAACTAAGCCAATGGCCACCCGTACACCCATTCAAACTGGCGATGACAGGCACATCTGAAAATTTCTTATGACTTGAGATGGACTCCAGATACGCGTCTGGCCCACCATTGTACTTGTCCTCGCTTTGCTCGTAGCTCAACCATTCCACCTCCGATTCTTTCTCGCTGACACGCTCGTCTCGCTGGAGCCGCTGGTGAACAATTTGTTCTTCGAATAACGAAGGGAATACAATCGCGCCAACGCCAGCGATGGACAACTCTCGTACCTTTTCCGGAATAAGCGTCATCGGGCATGCGCCCACAACAATGGGCGACTTAAGATTCAGTCCCAGATACGATGCGGATACTATTGGGTGCAACATTCGGTGCCTTCTTTTCCGTCCGGAGACTTGGTAAGCGACGGACAATACTAAGGTTGGTTGGGTAAGAAAGTCAAATCCACGAATCGTCTATTTAGTGTGTACCTGATGTGCTGTGGTGTCACACCTGTGCATCCGTTGTTCGTCGCATTTGCAACCAAGCAAAAGCGATTGCACGAAATTGCTTGGCAGCCTCTTGCTAAGGCGCGCGTCAGATTGCAGTATCCCAATCCGAAGCGTAAGCGAGGGACAATTTCGCAGGTCCCTCACTTACGTATCGGGTTATAATTGGTAGTTTTCACATCGACGCTCGCCTAAGTTCCAAATTATTCTAAATCCAGCTCTACGAAACGTTATGGCACAGAACATGCTGTAAGGCGGAATGTAGTGTCAACGTGTTACGCTGTAAACCCTATGGAAAGGGAGGCCGTAAGATGATTCGCCCAACGAGAGACCAAATGCCGCTGGATAACCAACAGTTAGCGGCTGTATTCGAAGAAATTGCAACTCTCCTAGAAGCTCAAGGTGCGAACCCTTTTCGAGTGAAAGCCTATCGAGATGACAAGGACGACCATGGGCGGTGGACTGTAATCACCGCCAATTATGGCCATTTGCAAGGTCGAAGGATCGCTGTGGACGCGAACAGGAATGCGAGCACTTTTATTCCAAGAAGACACAGTAGCAGATGTGAGCATCGACGGAGTTCCACGCTCCATTTCAATGCGACTTTGAGAAGTTGTCGCCTTTCGCTCCGCGAAAGTGCGCCTCGTTAACACACTTTTGCGGAGCAAAAGGCGACAAAGTTCTGCACCTTGCGAATAAACTCACAGCCTATCCGCGAATGTGCGTGTGGCACGCCCCAGAGCGACAAGCGATAGGCGTGGGAAGTGAGGCAAACGTCTCTAGTGATTCACCACGCCCTTCGTAAACTCAGGAACGTGCCACACGATACTCTAACTCAGGGACACGATGCTCAAGCGCAGGGATATTCCCAGCTATCCAAAAGGGATTAGATATTGTCCTCCCAGTCGGTCCACTCGACTGGATACTTTGCCGTATAGCGATCGACCGCTTGGCCAATCGTTGGAAAGAACTTTTCTGTGCCAAATGTATCGAATAAACCATAGTGTTTTAGCCTGTCTTTGACGGGGCCCTTTAGTTCCGCAAAGCAAAGCTCGGTTCCGGACGCTCGTAATGTTTGGTCGAGTTCTGCAAGCATATCGGCTGCCGTGATGTCGATGTCGGTAACAGGTTCGGCCGCGACCACAACCCTTTTGGTTTCGGTGGGGGCAGTTGCAATGGCTTGACGGACCTGCTCCTCAAAAATGGATGCGTTCGCGAAAAACAAAGGCGCATCCCATCGAAAAAGAACGAGACCGGGTACCCTGTGGGCTTCGGGATGCCGTGATATGTCGTGATAGCCTTTGAGACCATCGACTCGGCCTAAAACTGCGGCATACGGTCGCCATGCTCGCCAAACGAAGGCGAGCAGCGCTATTCCCACCGCTAGAAAAATCCCCTCGATAACGCCCAACAGCAAGACACCCAGAAAACAAACAATGGTCGACACCAATTCGCTACGTCGCAAACGGTATAGCCGAATCAAGCCTTTTACCTCAATTTGACCTAGGCAAGCACTTGCCACCACAGCCCCTAAAGCAGCAACAGGGACTTGGGTGATCCAATTCGGCGACATCAGTAGCAAGAGGATGACACAGCCAGCACCAAACAGTCCCGCGATCTGCGTTTTGGCTCCAGCCGACTCTGCCACAGGGGTTCGCGATGCACTACCGCTCACTGGAAATCCCTGGAATAAACCTGTTATCGTATTGGAAACGCCAAGCGCTACCAGTTCATGATCTGCATTGACTCTTTCCTTGTACTTGTGCGCGTACACTCGAGAGAGAACACTTAAATCGGCAAACGAAACAAGTGCAAGGGCCAGAGCTCCTGGAAAAAGAGTTCGAACATCCGCCATGGAGACCGACGGAAAAACCAGCCCCGGCAATCCTTGAGGCAAAGGACCGATCACCACCAGATTGGAACGCGTTGACAAATCAAAGAAGCAAACGACCAAGGTCGATGTGAGTACAGCCAGTAAGATGCCTGGAACTCGCGGAAACCAGTGCTTGCAGGAAAGAATGCTTGTGAGGCATCCGATGCTAATGACAATCTCCATCCAGTTTGTCTTTGCGTGCACGACGAAAGCAAGCACCGAACTAGCTTGTTGAAAAATGTTGTCACCGTCGGCATAAAAACCGAGCATCTTTGGAAACTGACCTATGAGTACGGTCAAAGCAATTCCGTTCATGTAGCCATACCGAATGGGCTTGGAGATCAATTCCGTTACAAAACCGAATTTCAAAAAGCCGGCCACCATACAAAGGATGCCGGTCAAGATTGCCAGCATGCTTGCCAACGATATTGCTCGGATATCATCGCCGCCAGCCATCGGTAGAATGGTGGCAGCGATCAGCGCCGCCAAAGCCGAATCGGGTCCTAAAACCAAGATTCGACTCGGACCGAGAATCGCATACACAATAAGGGGCACGAACGTTGCGTAAAGACCGAAAATGGCGGGCAACCCAGCGGCTTGTGCGTAGCCCATTCCTGCAGGAACCAGGATGGCCGTTAACGCCATACCCGCTAGCATATCCTTGCCAAGAAACGACAAAGTGTAGCTCTTGAGAAGAGCTAAGCCTGGTATCCAGTACGTCCATCGTCGCAGCTGATCTCTGCCGTCAAAAGCCCCGTTTTGCTTGGATTGTGGGAATGTCAATGTTGAATGCCGATTCCAGCAGTTCGTGCATATTCTTGGGAGCCATAGCGCCGTAGCCTCGATACGTATCGACCTACGTGAATTATACACCGGTTTTGGAGTGCTGGGATTCATCCCAGCTTTTAGATCATGCAGCGGTGGCGTGGACCTCGTTGCTGGCAATCGTAAAGAGTATCGCAAGTCGTTCCTGGCCGTCCGATCGCCGCCCGAATCTAAAAGCTCCGATAAAATCGGAGCACTCCAAATTTGGAGTGCTGGGATTCATCCCAGCTTTTAGATTACACAGCGATGATAGCTAGAAAAGCGGCGAGTGACGATGTGCATCCTAAAAAGCACATTCTTGTCATCGACTATCTTACGCTGCGTGGAATGCCACGTTGTTTTCTGGCCTGATTCCGGAAATTTGCCCACTGGTCGAGATCGGCGAACGCGAGATCAATTGCCGTAGCTTCGACCGATCCCGTACTGAAACGGCTTGCATCACTCTCTCCCTCACCACCAATACCGCCATTTCCAGAGTTCAAATGATTGACGAGCATCAAAACATCTAGAGGAGAAATCCAGCCGTCGCCATTCACGTCGAGGCGAATCCCAGACGATTCGCCATCGCCAACTCGGTTCGCTTGCGCGGGTGCGTTCAAGTAGTTAATGACGATCAGCGCGTCTAGCGGAGAGAGTTCGCCGTCAGCGTTGACATCGAGGGAACTAACATAGGGAGTGGCAAATAGGGAAGCAGTTGCACCAAGCGATGTCGCACTCCTGCTGGCCGAATTCGCGCTGACCGAGGCCGTGGATTGGAGCGAGGTGGCACGGAATCGAAGATTGGTAATGAGGCTGTCATTTCCGATTCGCAAGTTCACGTTTTGGGTGTGAAAGCGTTTCGGCACATCATTGGCCAAGGTGTAGTACTCTACGATTTCGGCGTCGGCATTGATTTGCAGAATGTGGCGCTCGTTTGACTTGTCTTGGTAAACGCTGGGCGCTCCGAATACGAAATTGGCAGGGATGCGTGAATCGCTCTTCACACCGTCCGTACTCTGAATATCGTTGGTCAAATTACCGACCCGCCACTTGCCTGCGGGGTTTCGTGTGAACTCGATCAGTTCTCCACCATTGGTACCGTATACCCGGAGATTTCCATCCAGCTTAATGGCGGAGACGTAGGTGTAGACTCGCCCTCCGTAGGTTTTTTCATTGAAATACCCGTAGACTTCGCCAGATTTCTGGACCACCTGGGTTACGTTTTCGGCGAGCGTAACGGTGCCGGAGGTGTCGAGCTCATAGTGAACAAGCTGAGAAACGCCATCGGTGCCAAATAAATGAATCGTGGTTCCATCGACCAAGGGGCGAATGTTTCGGAGCATGCGATTTTCTCTCGCATTGGCTGAACTTGGGAGGACGAGGGTACGAGTGGAAACATTCCCCAAATTAAGATCGGTCAAATATTCGATCACGCTGCCCGTCTGATTGGCACCATAGAAGCGTAACTTATCACCGATTTTAACACCGCCGACACCAGCATAAACAGCCGGTCTTCCTGGAGCGGCGGACAAATCCTGCAGATCGCCTTTCGTAGGGATAACGATTAAGTGTCCGGCTGAGGTGGTAATAGTAAATCCAATTCCTGGCGCAGGAGCAGGATCCTCAGCAACCAATTGCCCCAGAGGAACAGTTATCTTCGTGTTCGCGGTCCAGAATGCGACATTCTTTAAGTCTGCGGTTGTCCAAGAATTAGATCTAGGATCGGTTGCAGGATACTTTGGCGGCGTGAATGTGTAGCGAATCAAACGTCCGTCACCTTGTCGTCCCAAAGCCTCAATGGAGCCGTCAGGATTCCCAAGAGCTGCCATATCGCCAATCACGGCCGCTTCGTCAAAGGAAGCGATCTTCCCAGCCTTAAGGAGTTCTTTCGTCAGATTGAGCTGTATGTCTAACAAATCCCCATCACCACGAGCAGTCAGCAAGACGCTGCCATCTCGCAACACTTGCAGAGCTGCCCTCCCACCAACGCGAGCGTTCTTAGGCAATTCAAATGGACTAGCAACCACCGCCAATTGCCGTCGATTCGATTCAGCAAACAGTGTAATCGCAATGTCGTCGCTTTGTGATAATGTAGCGTGCAGAGTATTCTCAGCCGTCAATACCATTCTGAATGCTCCTTCACCTCGCCCACGGTGAGATGGCTCAGCGATTTCGTATTGATCCACTCCACTCGCTTGCGAACGATCCTTGGTGATAGCATCCCCCGAGACGACTCTCGTCTCAGCCACAAATCCAAGCTGACCGGGCGTAGTTCGAGTTGAAAAAGCAAATGGTTCGATCTGAAAAGTGGTTTTGTACGATCGTACAGGAGCTTGAATCGACGATTTGATTTTTAGATTTTTGTCATCAAAACTGAGCCTACCAACGCTACCCAACCCATCAGAAAAGTAAACTGTTCCCGCCCGATCCACACTCGCTTGATTCGGGACCGACTGCGTATTCTTGGATTGCGCGCCCGGAATTTTTGGAATCTCCGTTGTCAGAAGCGGTGAGGTGGGCAACGTCTTTGAGTACAAGCTCGTTGGAGCCAGATCTACCAATTCACGGATCAAGGCATTCGCTTCAAGAATTCGTATCAATCCAGTCGAATTATTGAGCGTGCCTCCGTCTGGGAACATCAATCGATCATCCTCTGGTATGCCGGGTGTTTCATTGTCATCGAGTGCGAGAAAAAGTGGTTGCGAATTCTTCGTTACTGCGCCAGCAGAATCTTTTAGGGCCTCATCGAAAATCCATTCAAACCATTGATCCTGGGAACGACCATTCTTATTCGCGAGAGTGACTGGGCTACCGGGACGAAGCAAAACTACGCGTCCTGTTGAGCCAGTGTTGCCGTCGGTCATCCAAACATAGGATTCACCATTTCTCTGGTCTACAACAACCTGAATTCCATGGACGTGAAAATCCAGTTTGGTTCTCGTTCCATCCGTGGCAACAATATCGGCAAGCTCGGTCGGCAGATTATGAATAACGACGATGCCGTTCTTGGCATTGGAATTCAAGTCAGGTTGGTCTGTGTACACACCTTTCTTGACTTCAAGTTTACTCAAATCAATCTCGATAACAGCACTAGTCTCCTCTGCGCTAACCCAAGCGTGACCTCGCGAATCTATAAAAATGGCGTGAGTTCCCTTAATCGGACTGGTAGTCGAGCCAGCTAGCGACTTGACGAGAATCGAACTCAAATCAAAGGTGTTCAGTTCTTTCGTTATTAAATCAAAATAGCCAAGCCGTCCAAGCGCCTGTGCATCGTCTGGAACCAACGGCGTGTCGCCGTCGCCGCCATTTCCATTTCGATACACGAACCAGATTCTAGGAGTCAGATGTGTATTGAAGTCAAAGAACACTCCGTGCGGGTCGTAGCTTACTGCTCGGTCTATTTTTCCAGGAAGAACCGTTTTGTTGGCAGGTGGAACGTCGTCCGGCAAAACGACGTCAAAAAGTTTGACGGCACCCGTTGCTGGATCAAATTGCCCTAGATAGTTTCCATCCTCATTGCTGAACCACGTCGTTTGCGTTGTCTTGTCGAATGCCATGGTCCAAGGTCGAAGCCACGAAATCGTCGTTGTGGTTTTCGGATAGTTGTTTGCCAACGGAGGGTTGTTTAGCAGTAAGGAGAAAAGCGTCAATTCGTATGGGCCATTTCCGCTTTTACTATCTACAACAAAATTCTCCAATTTGCCCGATGCTTCGTCTAGAATCCGCACTGTTGTGCCGACTCGGACAGGTTGGTTTACAAGGATTTTATTGCTACCCTTGACAGCATCGGCGCTGAGCCTAGCGCCGAGAAAGTAGGTTGTTGAATCGACCGGCGTCCCAGGTGCATCCTGGGTTGCGATTCGAACGTCACTTACGTATACAAAGAAGGACGCCGAAGTCGAAGAGTTTCCGGCAGCATCCGTGAGGAGCAGCTTTAACTCTGATTGGCCGACCGGAAGATCCGCAGTTAAGTTCACGGTGGTCGGCGTGAAATTCAGCTTATCTTGTGAACCACTAACTATGGGTATGGAAACCTTGGTCCCCAATGGCGTCGTAACGCTTCCATTTACCGAAGCAATCTGGGCTGAAATTGCGTTAGGAAATCCCGCAAATTGCTGATCGGAAATCGTCGTTGCGTAGCTGACACTTGCTCCATTTGGGTTGGTACTTGGCACAACCTGAACGGGCAATTTGGACCCGCCGACAACTGGCGTATTTAGAAGGAAAGTGCTTAATTTGGGCGCGTCCTTGTCAACTGCAAATGAAATGGCCAAATCCGTCGATAATACGTTGGATGCTCGGTCAGCAATGCCAGAGGAACTCGAGTTAGCCTTCAAAGTGTATGTGGCGGATTTGTTTGTCAGGCCAGTGAGCCCACTCAACGTAAAAGCATCGGAGAAACCCATGTTCGAATTCGGCTGCAATGACGCCGCCGAATTGGGAATGAGATTTGTTGCACTGCCGTTAATAGTCAACGACAAATCCTCCAGACCAAAACCAGCAACAGGGTCCGAAACCGATGCCCCCTCGGTGAAACGAAATACAACGTCTTCTGATAAACTCGCTTTGCGCAATTCCGATTTAAGCGTTGAATTTATTGTGGGTGTGGTCGTATCCACGTTAAAAACAACAATGTCGCCAATTGCAGTCACGCCTCCATTGGTCGCTTCCGCATGCACCGTGTATTGTTTTGAAGTAGTCGGAAGTGGGGATGCACTTAAGTCGACGCTCCATTGGCCGTTGGCGTCGGCAGCGGTTGTCAGTGCCGTATTCAACCCAATTAAAGTTATCTGAACATTGGCATCGGATCTCCCATGTAAGATTGGACTCGTGTCATTCGTAAATGCAGGCAGAGTAAGCGTACCGGTTCTTGGTGCAACATCGTCTACGAGTCCGGTAACGGATGGTCGTGCTACGATTCCCAAATTCACGGTGCGAGCAAGTGACACAGCTCCATGAACATCCTTGATAGTGTATGAGAATCGATCGGAACCTGCCGAATTAGCATTAGCCTGATAGCGAATCACAGGTTTGCCGGAGACGAGTGAAATGGTAGTAGAACCGTCCGTCGGCGGTGAAGTAATGACCACCGAATTCGGATCCAGTTGGTCTGATTCTGGATCGGTAGCGCCATTGAATGCCTCCGTATTGATAACCTGTCCTTGCGCTACCACTTTATCGACGGAAAGCGGCGAAAATTGCGGACCATCGTTCTTTATGTCGATTGTGACGGTCGCCGTTGTTCTATCCAATCCGTCGGAAACTGAGTACACAAAATTATCCTGGCCACTTACAACCGTACCGTTTTGATCGTTGTGTTGATAGGTAAAAGTACCGTTTTCCGCGAACACCAGCGTACCATTCGGGCGCTCTGCTAGGGAGTAAACAAGCGAGTCGTCGCGGTTAGCGTCGGTCGCCACGACGTTACCGAGAATACTTTTTCCGTGACTAACAGAAACGCGACTCGACGGGGCTACTGGTACAATATTCCTCTCCACGGCAGTTTTGATTTTTGCCAGGAGGACGGGTTCAGAATCATCTACAAATATGCCCGCGAAATTTTTTGTTTTGCGGTGTGCAACAAAGGAAATCTCCGTGGTCCCGACGGGTACTGTAATAAGATCCTTAAACTGTATTGCATTAACACCACCTTCTACGACAATCGTTGCGCCATTAATCGTCTTTGTTGGTGGATTAGGTAGAGGTATAGACGACATCAAAACTTCTAAAGAGACGTCACTGAGTATTTGCCCATGCGAAATAACGGGGAAAACACTCCCGAGTCGGCTTATGTTTACCTTGAAACTAAATGCAAAATTGTTTTCTGAACTAGCAATGCGAATGAGACTACTGGAGGAATCCGGCGGACTCACGATGTCAAATGTATGCGATTTATAGTTACCGTCCGTCACATCGAAAGTGGGCTGAATCACGAGAAGCCTTCGATCCTCGAGTTGTTCCAGTCCAAATACCAATCTCCGATTTAGTGTGGAGAATTTCCTTTTTTGGAAACGGCGGCGGAATTCTTTTGTCATAGTTAGATAACTCTATTTGTTGCAACGCAACTGATGAATCAAGCGTAAATTGAGATTGGCGAAAATCTTAGAAGTATCCGTACTGCGGACCGTAAAAGCGGTTGTTGAAATTGCCGTAGTATCGTCCTTGATAGTAGTTGCGACCCGACGGCAATCGCGATGTTCCCCTGTCGACCGATTGGTTGGCCGAAGTTGTTCCCGTGCTATCAACGCTTCCAGCCTGACGATTGGATTGCATGAATGGCCGAGTCGCTTGTTCGACGGTCCGCCTTTGAAACAATCGCGCCAGTGGACCATCCGCCATCGCCGCGCTTGGCATGAGTGCTGTTGCCATTATCAAACCAAAAAACGCCACCGCATTGTGTCTAACAAGCACGGAACTCACCCTCGCAAAAAACGGAAATTTCTAATACTTCTGGTTTCCAGATTGTCGTGAACTTCGCCCCTCAACCTAGTTGGAACCTTGGCGTTCTGCAAGGGTTTTAACGCATTCTCTAGCTAGGGGGTTTGCAGCGAGTTTGCGGGCATAGCGGCAATTTTCCATCTCCAGCCAATCGTCGATCTCTCAAGGCAATCCCCCAATTGCCTCGGAAAGTGATGCAAAAGCACCAAAATCAAGCCTTTTCCGAAAGCGAAACGCTCGATTTCTTGTCGACTTTAGCTAATTGGAGTTCCTCCTCAGAACCGACAAAAGTGTTGTCAGAATTATATTCGGCAATGTTCCTTCATTGCTATCCCCGTCCGTTCTATGTGAATCTGCAGTGATGGCGTAGGAATTGTTATGATCCGACCTCCCAAGACGAAACGCCATCGGCAAAGCCAAGCATCGATTGGCATCCCACTTGTATTGCTGTCGTTTGCAAACATCGGATTTGCATGTGAAGCCGACGACAACAATCCTCCTCCCGTTCGAATCCAACTCAGCGATACGAAAGACGAAATCAGCAACGAACTTGATTTCTCGGACGCCATGCTCCAGGCTGCCTCCGGCAAAGTGGATGCGGCATTGACGGCCTTCGAACAAATTTCGGACGGTGATGTTGCCAAATCCTACTCCAAAGCGATGTGGCTGCTCAACGAAGGTAGGACCGACGAGGCGGCGACGCTCCTTGAGCAAATTTGCCGTACACCAGATGCGCCTCGGGATACCAAAAAATACTTGGCAGCCGCATACTTGCACGGTCGAAAGCCTGAGTCAGCCAAAAAGGTAATCAACGAATACCTCACCGAGCACAGCCAAGACCAATACGCAATCTACCTGCGAGGTGTAGCCGAAGTTCAACTCGACGACCTGGAAAGCGCAAGCGAGACGTTTCAAATGGCCGGCTATAGCGTCGACGAGGCTCAGCATATCCAGCTCGCGATGATGCAAGTACCGGTCGACGCTCAACAAAGGCTGTTGACGGTTCGAGCACCGGATGGACGCCAAAGCAGTCAAACTCCTTCGCTGGGGCGAGCTCAACTAAATCGACCCTTCAACTTCACGGTCTTGATGGCCAACGACTACGATAGCAACGTCCCACTGCGTCCATTTTTTACAGGCCTCGGCTCTAACTTCAAACATAGTGATGCCCGTTTCGTCACCGCCGCCTCTGGCGACCTAAAAGTTGTGGACCGCGAAAATGTAAACGCGGGACTCTTGGCAGGTGTCTACAACACATTCCAATACAACTTGACGCAATTCAACATTGGCGATTACATGGGCGGGGGCTACACCAACGTTCTCTTGACCGAAAACTGGTTGAGCTCGCTCCGATACGAATTCCACTCCACACTCGTGAACGATGTTCAGTTTGCTAACGATCACCGTCTAACTCCGTCCATAACGCGACTGCAACAAAATGGACACACGACTGCCTATTTCGAATACAACCCAATCGACAACCGAGCACCCAAGCTGATTGCAGCACAAGACCAATCCGCCGACATCTACCGAGTGGGGGCAACACAAGCATTGTATACATTCGGCGGTCAAGGCAGGCTTTACGCGGGCTACCAATATTCCGAAGCATTCGCCCAAGGGACCGACTTTGATCGCCAAAGTCATATGATAACAGGCCGAATCGAACGGCCAATGGCCAAGGGTTGGATTTGGGACCTCGACACACGTTATGCTTTTGACGACTATGAAAACTCTAACTCACTCGACTTCAACGAACGCGTTCGAAAAGATCGCCGCGTAGAGGTGCGGACAGGGTTGCAAAAGAACTTCAAACTCCCTGTCAGTTTCCGGCTCGACTATACCTATATCGACAACAGCTCGAACACGGCAAACCTCTTTGGCGTCCGATTCTACGACTACGATCGTCACGTTGTAAGCACTCAGCTCATTTTCTCTACGCGTTAGTGCATTTCAGTATTTGCATTCTTTTGGCATTTGTTTGGAAACGACTATGTTGCGACAATCCTCCATACCAGCTTTACTTGTGATGCTATTCGCATTGACGAATCAATCAATTACGTTGGGCTTTCAATCGTCGGATAAGAAGTTGGAATGGCTGGGTGCCGTGACACTTTGTACGGGAGAATCCCGCATCATCCGCCAGGAAAAACCTCTGGCTGCTGTCTACGGCGCCGGTTTTAGAGTCAACGATATGCTGCTAACAGGCGAGGGTGCCACGCTCGCCTTGACTGTAACCGATGGTGCATCCGTAACCATGGCAGAGAAAAGCCAAGTAGCCATTCAGCAATCCGGCGAAGGACTTCGATTCGCAGTCATTCAAGGAGAGGTGCGCGTTGTCCATAGTGGGAAACAACCAATGGAGCTGAGCACCTCGGAGTCACGTGTCTTTTTGAATCGCTCCATCGTCCGGCTTCAACGCACTGGCAACAAGACTACCGTTCAGTTGGTTGCCGGCTCGGCCAAACTTCTTTCCTCTTCGCAAGTCGCAGTCGGGCTACGCACCGGCGAAACGTACGCGATAAGCAATGGCCGTGTGGGGGCAGTGAGTGGCTCAAACTGGCGGATCGATGCAGGTCAAGTCCGACTCGCTTCGGCTCAGCAAACCAGCCCACCGTTAACACTACCTGCAGCCCAACCAACGCAAACCCCTGTTCCCACACCCAACAGCAACGCAAACGCATCGCCCACTGCCAATTCCCCGCAAGCCAATAGTTTGGCAGACGATGAAGAACGCCGACGCCGACTTCGCGGCGGAAACAACGCGCAAGGCTCCGGCAGCCGAGGTGGGACGGGCACGTCCTTCACTGGAAACAGCTCGCTTGGACTCGGCTCGTTCTCGGGCTCCTCCGGTGCTTTTTCATCCGGCGGCTTGTTTGCTGATGCCAATCAACAGTCTTTTCAAGGACAAGTTGTTGATACTTTTCCTGGACAGCCTGTTACTCCTGGCGACCCTCGATACCCTGCGGGTGGCAACTTTCCTGGCGCCATTCATTTGGTAACCGCTGAAAACAACATTCAGCTCAGTAATGTCAAGTTGAACTCAGCTGAAAGCATGGCGATAGGAAGCCCAACTAACCCAACTTATTATTCAATTGGAGTCGGTCAAGCACCATCAAGCCAAGTCATTACCGACGCATTCACCGCGTCGAGTCCCATGCCCAAGACACTAGCGGTACCTCAGTTTGATGCTCATACGGTAAAACTAGAACAATATGGTGTTCCTGATGCTTCCAACCCCTCAAGCGGTGGCCTGAATAGCAATATCGGCATCACCGGTCTGGTGGGCCAAAATCCCACCGGACCAGCGATCATCGGTACTGCCCCCCTCGTGGACAAGCGAGCTAAACTGAATGAAAATGCAACCTTTGCTCTGGGTGAATTCCGTGTTTCGACAGATGTAAATGGCGGTATCGCCTTTGGAATTCGCCGCAGTGATCAAGATCGACAGATCGTCAAGGATCCGAACGGTAATGATGCCAACGACAAAGTGAAAACGAATACCGACGTTACTTACGTGAACGCTGTCGACCCGCGCTTCCTGCCTAATTCACCAACGGTCAAACAGCCAATTTCAGATAAGACTGCCTTGACACGTACCGGTTTGACATACACTGAATTGAGTCCGGTTCGTAAAGCAGCTCTCACGACCATCATGGCGGATACCCTCAAGGACTATTCCAATCGCACTGGCCAGACCCGCTTTGTAGTCGACGGCAACAAGATTATCGATATCAGCGGATACAAACCATAGTTTTGCGAACGGCAGAAATAAATCTAGTGCTAAAATTCGAGTAGGTTGAGTGGGAGCTTGCCTCCCCTGAACCTTGTTTTGGCGTACTACGTAACAGCCCGCGGAGTGACGTACTTCAAGGTCTGAGCTGCACTTTTAGTACGCCAAAACGGCGTCC
>JANMHA010000284.1:0-31014 GCA_031374925.1 Pirellula sp.
CTCACATGCTGACCCACCCCAAGCGTTGTTGATCATGCCAATCGGTACGTTGGTAGATTGATGGATCTGTCTGGCGAAGAAATAGCCGACAGCGGAGAAACTGCTTACTGTGTCAGGTGTGCATACCATCCATTTCCTATCGTCATGGCTCCACACCGGTTCTTGCGTCCCTACTTGCGGGAAGTTGATCATTCGGATGTTGGG
The DNA here is from genome assembly GCA_031374925.1 of Pirellula sp. Lineage (GTDB taxonomy): Bacteria > Planctomycetota > Planctomycetia > Pirellulales > Pirellulaceae > JBKCUI01. Next base: position 205 of record JANMHA010000284.1, read on the forward strand.
GTATTTTGCAGCAAGTATCTCTAAATCCGCATTGTTGGACGAAGCCACATTCCATTGCATGTTGGACTGACCGGAACAGATCCAAACCTCGCCCACCAGCACATCGGATAGCTCAACCAAGCTAGAACCAGCTACGCGTAGCTTGTGAGGACCACCTGCTGGCAATGACGGCAATTTGGCTGACCAGTTGCCTTTGTCGTCGGCTTTCGCTTCCATCGACTTGTCAGCAATCGAAATGGAGACTTTTTCGCCAGCAGTAGCTGTTCCCCAAATCTTATTCTCTTGACCTTGTTGCAAAACCATGTGGTCCGAAAAGATGGCCGGCAATCGCACGTCGGCGATTGCCATGTTGGAGATCAAAACGAACGATGCGAATAGGCTGGGGATATTGGCAATTGATTTCATACTTGATGGATGGTCCTGATTTATGGTGGGTCTTGCTGGTCGATGGACGTTTTCGATCGCTTGTCGTGCGAGACTTATTTGCTTAAAGTTATCAGTTTGTCTCCGGGGTTTTCGGTCAGGACGAGCCCTCGAAAATGGAGTTCTTGGGCCACCTTGTTGGAGTGGAGTTGCAGTCCGATGGGACCGGCTTCGCAAAGCTCTGGTTTGGGGTCAGACCAATCAGCAACCGCTTGACCATTGATGGCGTGTCGGATTCGGTTTCCGATTGCAAGGATCTCCATGCGGTTCCAATCGTGCTGCACGCCAGCCTTTTTAGCGAGCCCGCTATCGTCCGTGTAAATGCTGTTTCGGCGGAATAGATCATAGTACCCGTACGCAGAAGGAAACATCACAAGGTGCCCCATGTAGCTGTATGGATCGGATTCTTTTTCTACGTTTTTCCCCCACAGGGCAATCCCAGAGTGCATTTCGCTCGTGACCAATTTGGCTTCAAAGATCAAGCGAAAGTTGCGATAAGACTTTTCGGTGACCAGGTAGGTACTTGCCTTTGGCGCATTGGAGTCGTCATTGCGGGCAATGATAATTCCGTCTTTTACGGAGAAGTATTTTTCGGTTTGTCCCTTCCAACCGTTGAGCGACTTTCCATCGAATAAATGGAGTGCCTTTTCGGATGAAGGGAGTTTACTGATCTGAGATTCGGACCAATCTGCTATGGTTTTGTCCTGGGCATTGGCTATCGAGGAAATGAGGAGCAGACTTAGGGCTAGGTTACATAAGCAGTTGCAATTCATACGGCACCTTGGGGAGAGAGGGACAAACGGATTGTTGGTAGTTTATCACAGAAGGGAACTTCGTAGCGAAGTGAGGAAGTCGTCACGTTCCAAAGCGCCCTCCCCTTTAGTCACCCTCCCTCCGCGGAGACCGTCCGGTCTAGTCACCCTCCCGCCGAGGGAGGGTGACTTACGTGGGAAAACCTTGGCCAATAAGCTGGATGACCTCCGAGTCGGTGGGATTCGCAAGAATTCGGGTACAATGAGGAGCGTTGGAACTGAAATTCACAAGAGGTCGTCGCTAGTATGATTAACTTAAAACTTCTCGAAATGCTTTTGTTATTGCTCATTTGCCGAAGTGTGGGATTGGTTTGTCCCATGGTGGCAGACGATGCTGCGAAAGGGAATACGCCAGTCAAACCGAACGGAACGATAGCAGATCCAGCCGTAGTTGGCGGCGAATCCGGTTCGGTTATCAAAGTCGCAAATCTGGTTTACGCAGGTACGAAGACGAGCGAGTGTTTTTCGGACCACTTCCTACGACGAGCCGAAGAATCGTCTTCCATCAGCACCAGCCGCCGGCTGCATTCGGTTAAGCTTGCTAGCGACGAAGTCTACAACTTCCCAATGCTCATCATGAATGGCGAAGGTGAGTTCACCTTGCTCGCTCAAGAACGAGACAATCTACGTCGGTTTATTCAGCGAGGCGGCTTCTTGCTCGCGTCGGCTGGTTGTTCCTCCAAAGAATGGAACCAGTCCTTTCGCCGTGAGATGGCAACGGTGTTTCCAGAGCAGTCGTTGAAGGCCATTGGTATGGAGCATCTTGTCTTTCATACGGTCTACGATATCGGTGGACTCAATGCCAAGCACGGTACGCCTCAGCAACTGGAAGGGCTGCACTTTGGGACGCGGCTCGGCGTCCTCTATTCCCAGGATGGTCTCAACGACACTTCGAACACGCAGGGATGTTGTTGTTGCGGAGGGAACGAAATCACCAATGCAGAACAGATTAACGTCAACGTATTGATCTATAGCCTCCTTCAATAACATTGTGTTGACAATGACGGCAGAACGAACCATTTGGTGTTGGCTTTTCGCGTCCCTTTGGATGTTGGGTTGTGGTGCTTCGACTTCATCCCACCTGCATATTGTTGTAAGTGGTGACACTGCTGGTTGGATTACTCCCTGTGGCTGTACTGCGAATCAATCGGGAGGCCTGGAGCGAAGAGCTTCCCTCATTAAGACTTTCGGACCAATCGATCGTGTGGTGTATCTGGACGTCGGTGGGTCCGCGGCAGGAAAATCGGAATACCAGCAAGTCAAGTTGAAATCGATCCTTCAAGGCGACCAGCTAATGGGGCTCGAGGTCCATAACATTGGCGCTCCAGAGACCCAGTTGTCACCGGAATCGCTTGTCGGAATAGGCAAACTAGCAAGGACACAATGGTTGTCCGCCAACCTTCAAATGGTTGGTGCCGACGGACCAACTCAGAATGCGATCGCCTCACATCGTGTTGTTGTAAGGCAAGGCGCGCGAATTCTGGTAATTGGCGTTATCGACCCGAGCTTGGTCAAAAACCCATCCTGGAAAGCCCGAGATGCTTCCTCGAGTGTGTTAACGGTACTTCAAAACGTGCAAGCCGATATCCGCATCGTTCTGGCCTATATGGATGAACCGGCTTTGCGAGCTTTAGCGGAGTCGTTGCCCGAAGTGGACTATGTTGTGGGAGGTCCTACCGGACAGATGTTGGCTCCGTCACGTGTGGGGCCTGTCGAGGTTATGTCGGCGACCAACAAAGGGAAATTCCTCGCCAAGATTGAATTGCAGAAAGTGGATAAAGGCTGGAAGTCAGTACAACTGGGCGCCGTTGAAGTCAAGAGCTCGTTGCCGCGTGACGCGGTGCAGTCCAAGAATCTTGACAGCTTCCTAAGCACGTTAGCGGATCGGGATTTTCCGGCCCAAGAAACGGGTCTCCTAACGAGTCAGTCAACCAATATCCCAAATCAGCATGACTACCAAATCGCTGGTTCTCATACGTGCATGGCTTGCCACCGACAGGAGGACCAAACGTGGCATTCCTCCAAGCATTCGCATGCGTGGCAAACGTTGGTGGACAAACGCTCCCAGGTCGATCCCTCATGTCAACAGTGCCACACCACTGGCTATGGAATCGCAGGTGGTTTTGTTCAAGTGGCCACGTCAACTCCATTCGTTAATGTAGGATGCGAAAGCTGTCACGGCCCATCTCAATCGCATGCGTTGAACCCGAAGGTAAAAACAACGTACTTGTCTCGGGAACAATGCGTTCGATGCCATGATCATGAGAACAGCCCAGAATTTGACTACGCCAGGTACTGGTCAAAAATTGCGCACGGTCGATAAGAGCCGACGGCATGGCAATATCCCCGAGTTGACTCGGGGAATGCTTACTATAACTCTAGAACAGAAGGTCAAAACCCTCCGTTAGCCCTAATCAATTCGGTTGGCTTCATTCGACAGTCGATCGAGCATCGACTGCATGCGCTCTCGCAACCTTTTCATGATCGGATCTTCTTCACCTCGCGGAGTTCGGTCGGTCGGCACCTCGATCGGTTCGTCAATTTGAATGATCACTTCCAGTGGGCCATGAACTCTGGCTCGATCGGTAATGTCTTCCTCCAGTCGCTCCACCGTCTCGAGAATGCGAGTATCGGTAGTTGGCGCGACCAAATAATCTGGCGGATAGGATGCGATCTGCTGCGACAAGTAGATCCGCGACAATTGGGTCCAGCGTCGCTCCCGTTCGCGTTCGTCCAACTCCCCAGTGGTCAGCTCGGGCACGATCTTCATTCGCAAGGCTTTGATGCGAGGAATAATCGTTTCGACCCCTATCTTGCCTAACCACTCTTGTTCGAGGGGGCAAAGCAGATGGTCGACAAGCCGCTGTTGGCGTTCCTCGATACTCCCCTGTTGAGCCGAGCCTAAATACTCTATTTCTTTGAGACTCAGCATGGCCACGGTGATGCGATGGATGCGTTGCAAAGTTGTCGTCTCCTTGAGCAGTGTCCAAGTTAGTCGTTTTTCCAAAGCATCCAAAGTTGGATCTACTGCTTTTTCAAGATCGCCATGAAACACATATTTGATCGCCACTGGGTGGATCACCACTTTGCCTGCGCCACCATCCTTGGCCCGTCGTTTGGCCGCTGTCCGGGCCATGAATGCGACGCCGTCCAACAACGGCTGAAGTCGATCGTTGGTGCGAAAGACCGTACCTTCCGGAAAGACCACCAAAGGTCTTTTTGGATTGACCAACATGTCGATGGCAGTATCGAGCGATTGTCGGTCAAGGCCTTCGCGATAGACACTAAATGCACCCATGGTGCTAAGTGCCCATCGCTGCCAACGACTCTGTTGAAACAGGTGCCAACTCGCCATCGCAAACATGGGAACTTGTGCTTCGCGTGCTAAGAACGCCATGACCAGCGGATCCGCGTAACGGCAATGATTGGGCGCAAGCAAGACGCCGTGCCCCTGCCGCATCGACTCTCGCAAATGGTCGACCCCATGCAATTGATGCGTTACGACCCCTTCGAATTTGCGAAGGTACCACGGCACGATACCCAGCGCGAGAATCACCTTGGGTAGAAAGTTCCCACGATGCGGCGGGATGAACTGGTACGGTTTTTCGATGATGATGTCTTGCATGTAACAGTTCGATTTGGGGGATTTGCCTAGAGTAGCACGGCACTCCTAGGTTGAGAATTTATTATTGTCGCCTTTCGCTCCGCGAAAGTTCGCCGCGTTAACACACTTTTGCGGAGCAAAAGGCGACAAACTTCTGCACCTTGCGAATAAACTCACAACGTATCCGTGCCGTGACTCTCGACACGGAGTGTCGAGAGTCACTTGACCGTCAGTCGACGGCTCGATTGACCTATGCGGAGGCATAGCCTTTTGGGTGCGATTGATGCCAACGCCAAGCAGTCTCAACAATGTTCTCGATCTCAATGTACTTGGGTTTCCACGCAAGTGCCGATTGTGCGAGACTACTATCGGCGATCAAGCAAGCTGGGTCTCCAGGCCGTCGGTCGGAGTAAACGATCGGAATCGGATGCCCGGTTACTTTTCGGCATGCCTCAATGACCTGCAACACACTGTGCCCAACACCTGAGCCCAAGTTCATTTGCAGGACAGCGCTAGGTTTGAGTTTAAGCAACGCTGAAATGTGGGCTGTTGCTAAGTCTTCCACATGAATGTAATCGCGGATACAAGTTCCGTCGGGGGTTGGATAATCCTTGCCAAAGACCGAGATGCTCTCCCGTTGACCCAAAGCAACTTGCAGAACAATAGGAATGAGGTGACTCTCCGGGTCGTGGTCTTCACCGATCGTGCTGTCTGCAGAAGCACCCGACGCGTTGAAGTAGCGAAGGGCTGCAACTCCGAAGCCGTAGGCGTGTGCGTAGTCAGCCAAAGCGCGTTCTACTACGAGTTTCGTAAAGCCGTAGGGGTTGATTGGTTTCTGTGGCGTGTCTTCCGAGATAGGCATCTTTTCTGGTTGACCGTAGGTGGCGGTCGTGCTCGAGAAGACAAATCGCCACACACCAGCCGAACGCATGGCTTCGAGCAACTCGAAGGTTGCGGTCACGTTGTTTTGGTAGTACATGGCAGGATGCTGCACAGATTCGCCGACTAGCGCATAGGCCGCAAAGTGCATGACCGCTTCGATCTCTTTCTCCTGCATGACCCTCATCAGCAACGCACGATCTGCCAGATTGCCCTCGATGAGAATCTCTTTCGGCACGCTTTCCCGGTGGCCGCGGGAAAGATTGTCGTAGACCCAAACCGTGTGTCCAAGCGATCGCAGCAGCTTGACTGAGTGCGAACCCACGTAACCTGCCCCACCCACAACCAGTATCTTCATTCCACAGTTTCCCTAAATAGTTACTACAATCAAGAGCCTGAATGGCTCGCTTGAAACACACTATCGTATTTTGTCTTATCGAGCATCGCGAGCGGATATTTGAATCATGGCTGTTAGTAAACTAAAGAAACTCAAACAAGCGGTTACCGAAGCGCCAAAGCCATTTGAAACCATGGCCGGCTGGATCGAACGTTACACGATTTACTTGCGAAGTGAATGCCATTTGGCAGAAAACACCGTACAAGCGTACCGTCGCGACCTAGAGCATATGAAAGAATGGCTCGATGGTCGCTCCCCCACCGTGCTCGGAATCTCGGATTTGACGGACTTTGCTGCGTTTCTTAAAAACAAAAATCTAGCTGCCACGTCGATTTCCAGGCATATTGTGGCCATTCGAATGTTTTATAAATTCTTGCAGCTGGAAAGCGCCATCGCAGACAATCCGGCAGAATTGCTCACGACCCCCAAAGTCTGGCAGCGGGTTCCTAAGGTTTTAAGCATAGCCCAGGTCGACCGCTTTTTGTCCGCACCCCAAAAATTCGACCAACATTGGATTCGCGACCGAGCAATTCTTGAACTAATGTACGCGACTGGCTGCCGAGTCTCCGAGATAAGTAACTTGCTGGTCGCCAACGTCAATTTGAAGGATGGTTATTGTTTGGCGGAAGGTAAAGGGAGCAAGCAACGCATGGTTCCATTGGGCGAACGGGCCATTGAGGCGATCGAGCTTTATCTCGCGGAGTATCGGCCAATCCTAGCTGCCAATCGAGAATTGGCGGTTTCTCCTTGGTTGATCCTTTCGCGAACTGGCCAGCGATTGCGGCGCGAGGCGATTTGGGAGTTGATCAAGCGATTCGCGCTCCGAGCAGGGATCGATTCTGAGGTCAGTCCTCACACACTGAGGCACTCGTTCGCGACTCACCTATTGGCCGGCGGTGCGGATTTGCGATTGATCCAGGAAATGCTCGGCCACGCCAGCATTCAAACGACGCAAATTTACACGCACGTCGAGAATAGCAAGTTAAAGAAGATCCACCAAAAGTTCCACCCTCGAGGATAGTCTTACTCGGCGGCGTTCGTAAATATCGCGTATGCTTCCAGCTTGCGGATTCCACACGACACTAAATTTGCGATCGGGCTAGCTTTCTCAAAACTTCGATGCCGCGATCCAAAGTTGCATCGGGTGCTGCAAACGAAATGCGAAAATGAGTGTCGCGGCTCGAAAAAATGTTGCCCGGAATAACCAACAATTCATGCTCGACCGCTCGGCGTACAAAATCGGTCGCAGTCCCTGACGGCACCTTAGGGAAAACATAAAACGCCCCTCCTGGTTCCGTAAACTCATAATAATCTTTAAGACCAGCCACCATGCGATCGCGTTTTCCAGCATAGTCGCGGTAGTACTGGCTCATATCGTGATCCATGGCCGCCAACGCCCCCCACTGCATGGGTGTAGGAGCGCAGACGAAAGAATACTGCTGCAGTTTGATCATCGTTTGAATCACTTCATTTGGGCCATGCACATATCCCAAACGCCAACCAGTCATTGCATGACTCTTGGAAAAACCGTCGATGACGATGGTGTTGGGATTGAATTCAGCCGGAGATCGCATCGGGCCCGAAAAATGAAAACCGCTATAAATTTCATCCGATATCAAAGCAATATTTCTTTCGGCGCACAGCTTTGCGAGCCCTTCCATCTCCTCCAGTGTGGCGGTAACGCCTGTTGGATTGCCAGGGCTATTGAAAAGGATCATCTTTGTCTTTGGCGTGATCGCATCGCGGACCTTTTCGAGGTCGATTCGGAAGTCGGGATACGTATCGATGAGTATAGGTAATCCACCCACCAATTGAATGAGTGGCACATACATAACAAAGTAGGGGTCGAACACGATGACTTCATCACCTGGGTCTACCATGGAAAGCATCGACAGAACGAGACCGCCGCTGGTTCCTGAACTGATGAAAACCTTTCGGTCAGGATGCTGGTATTTGCTATCGATATCCGCTTGGAGTCGTTCGCGCAAAGGCCCGATGCCTTGAGTCGGTGCGTAGGCGTTCTTGCCTTGTTCAATTGCCTCCACGCAGGCCCTTTTGATTGGGGCTGGAACGTCAAAGTCGGGCTGACCGATTGACAAGTTGATCGGATTCTTTAGAGATGCCGCCAATTCGAAGACACGTCGAATACCGCTGGAGTCGAAAGCCAACGTTCGCTTAGCGATCCAAGAACGATTGTGGAACGAGGATGGGATTGGATGAGACATAGAAATAGGATGGTCTTTCTGGTAACACAATGTCGCCTTTCGCGGATAGGCTGTGAATTTATTCGCAGTGTGCGGAACTTTGTCGCCTTTTGCTCCGCAAAAGTGTGTTAACGCGGCGCACTTTCGCAGAGCGAAAGGCGACAATAATAAGTTCATAGCCGAGGAGCGAAAGGCGACATTAGAACGAATAGCAATTGCACTAGTTGAGCGTTATTTCTTAGAAGTGCAACCGCCAGCAATCGCGCAGACAGCACAGCCTCCGCCCTCGCCGCACCCCGATTTCTCTTTGGTCCCGCAGCCCGGACCGCAACCGTGCTCCAACAAGCGGGCAAAACGAGAGGATGACACACTTTTTTGATAGACTTCCGAGAGTTCTTGAACATGCTGCTCGGTTTCAACGGACGGAGTACCCAGGAAATGAAAGTAAAGGGTGCGTCCATCCATGAGTGGCTCAACCTCAAGCAAAACGTCTGGGCTTGATTGGCCATGCAAGTAGTCTTGGCACGCGTCGTTGGCGTCAACACTGAGTATTGTAAGTTGTCGCCACAATAGTTCGTCTTCGGGCCGAGACTTGCGAATGAACTTGCTAACAGCAACCGTTTCGATGTAGTCCGGGTGGGTAGCCGCCAATACCTCACCCATTTCGATGCCTCGGGCTGTTCGGCAAATGATCTTTTCGCCGCGAGTCAGTGCAATGACACCCGCGTGAACCGGGATCACCTCCTGCTGGTATCCAACGCGAACCAAATAGAGACCCTCGCAATCTCCTGTTTGCACATTCTTGCTAACCAAAGCACTCATTGGGCCAAAGCATTCATTGTGAAAGAACCAGACTTTGTTCGCGTACGATCTCGATAGCTCTGCGCATGGCAGGTTGGTCGATTTCATGGACATTGATGCTGTGGCCAACGGCCCTCAGCATCGTGACTGTTAGTCTACCACCTAAGTGCTGTCGAAATTCCTCCAGGCCATCAAAAATCGCCTGTTCCGCAAGTTCGCTGTCAAAGAGCGGCAGGCCGAGGTCGCTGAGGACTTTGAGTGTGCGTTGCACGTCCGCGAGATCCAAGCCGTGTACCAAATGTGAGTAAACGGTATCGAGGGCAACACCTATTGATACTGCTTCGCCATGACGCAAACGGAAGTTGGTCAGGTGCTCTAGTTTGTGCGCGGACCAATGGCCAAAGTCTAGGGGCCTCGCTTCTTGCATTTCAAAGGGGTCGCCACCATGGGTTATATGATGCAGATGCATCAATACGCTCGAACGTATGGCAGGCATCACAAAGTTCCAATCGCGACTTGCGATCGACTTGGCATGATCGCAAAGGAATCGAAAAGCTGATGAACTCTTCAGCAACGACACCTTGACAGCTTCGGAGAAGCCTGCCCGGAAATCGCGGTCGGGCAAATTCGCAATGAGAGTTTGGTCGTTAACAACCGCCCACGGGACGGAAAAAGTCCCTTTCCAATTCTTCTTTCCGTACGCGTTGATAGCGTTTTTAACGCCAACGCCGGAGTCCGCCTGTCCAAGGGTGGTAGTTGGGAACCGTATCAAACGAATACCACGATGAGCGATCGCAGCAGCGTATCCGACTGCATCCAGCACCGCTCCACCACCGATGACGAAGATATAGCTGCGGCGATCCAGCCCATCTCGATCGATAGCCCGAAAAATGGTTTCAACGGCATCCGGATCGTTTTTGATCTGCTCGCCACCGTCGACCAGCGCAATAGGAGCAACTAGATCGATATTGGCGTCCGTTTCCGCGATACGCTGCGACAAGTTACGGAGTACAGTTCTGTTATTATCCACCACGCTTCGATCGATCCAAATTTGGACTCGGGCTTTGGCGGAGTCCGTTTTGAGAAGTGGCAAGACCTGATCCCAATCATCAGCGAAGCAATCACGGGTGCAACGAAGTCGAAGCAATTGCGGCACCGAAAAATTCACGTCGAGTGAATCTTCTGCAACGGACCAAGGGATAGAAGCCATGACGGTGCGGCCAGGATAGGGAGGGAGGTTGTGTTTTGGAAGGAACCGATGGGCGGCGTCGCATTGCGCGTCAAAATCATTTTAACTCAAAACGCTAACAGAGACTAGATTCTGATCGGGAAGCCGAAAAATAGCTATTTTTTCGACACTCCTCGCCAATCGCCAGTACCCACAAACCGACGACTATGCTCGTCCTCAGTGAAACGGTGCTAGTGCTCGTAATCGATTGTTCCTATTCGAGCACGAGCACGAGCACGAGCACCGCCCCATAGGGCTGAGCACGAGTACGATAACGCTATCGATTCGTTGTTTTTTAAAGGCGGAAACAAGGTGTGCACCACAAAAGGATTGACGGAGGGTATGCATCTGACCTATTATGAAAGGGGTTCGACATGTCGAACTCCCACCCCCCAGTGACTATGATACAAAGGTCACATCCCTCCCTCAGGCCTGAAACGACGACGGTATGGCCGGCTTTGAACGTCATGAAATGCTTCGCTGTCATGAAATGCTTCGCTGCGGAATGAGGGACCTTTCGTTCGCCATCATGGCGATCGGGATGTTTACGACTTTTGCATGCAATTCTGTTCTAGCCCACGAGAGTGCAACACCGATTAGCTTTGTAAACGATGTTGTCCCACTCTTGACCAAAGCAGGCTGCAACGCAGGCCTTTGCCATGCAAAAGCTGGAAATGGACAGAATGGATTCCGGCTGTCGTTGCTTGGATTTGAGCCGAAGGAAGATTTTGAATACTTGGTCAAGGATAGCCGTGGCCGAAGGATATCGCTTGCCGATCCTGAAAGTAGTCTGTTGCTTTTGAAGTCGACGGCCAGAATACCGCATGGAGGGGGCGCACGAATTGAAAATCCTTCCGCCGAATACTCGATCCTTCTGAACTGGATCCGACAGGGGGCACATGATGATGCAAAAACCGCTCCGCAGTTGGTCTCCGTGGATGTCCAGCCGAATCGAGCTACCTTGAAGCCAGGCTCGCAACAACAACTGAAGGTCACCGCGAGCTACTCCGACAATCGCCAACGAGACGTGACGAACGCAGCCTTGTTCGAATCCAACGACAGTGCCATGGCCGACGTTTCTGCTAAGGGGCTCGTAGCGATTCATGATCTGCCTGGCAAGGTTGCCGTCATGGTGCGTTATCAGAGCAAAGTTTCCGTATTCAACGCGGCTGTGCCCCTTGGTGCGGTGACGGATGGACTTCCGCCATCTAAGAATTTTGTCGATGAAGCAGTTCTTGCGAATTTGAAAGAGCTCGGAATTCCGTCGTCTTCGGTTTGCGACGATGCGACTTTTTTGCGTCGTGTGTCCCTGGATATTGCTGGCCGATTGCCTACGGACGACGAGAGAACGACCTTCTTTTCCAGCCAAGAAGCCAACAAACGCGAGCATGTGATCGACGTACTGCTTCGGAGTTCCGAGTACGCCGACTATTTTGCCAATAAGTGGACGGCCATGTTGAAAAATCGTCGCGATGACGCGAGCGATATCACTTCTAACTTTGCTTTCCACGCTTGGGTCCGAGACAGTTTACTCGCAAATAAACCTTACGACCAAATGGTTCGCGAGCTATTGGCCGCAACCGGAACCGTCATCGCCAATCCGCCCGTGGTTTGGTACAAGCGAGTGAAGGAACCTAAGCAGCAGGTCGAAGATGTGGCTCAGCTTTTTCTCGGCGTCAGGATGCAATGCGCTCAGTGCCATCATCATCCGTTTGAGCGATGGAGCCAGGACGATTACTACAGTTTTTCGGCTTTCTTCACTCAAGTCGGACGTAAGCCCACCGCCACGCGCGGCGAAGATATGATCTTTCATAAGCGAGGCATGGCCACTGCCACGAACATCAAATCAGGCCAATCGCTAAAACCTGCAGCCCTCGGCGATGCAATACCCGCTATTGCGCCAGATGAAGACCCTAGGCTAAAGCTGGCGGATTGGATGAGTTCGCCAAGCAATCCGTATTTCGCCAAAGCGGTCGTCAATCGCTATTGGAAACACTTCTTTCGACGCGGGTTGGTCGAACCGGAAGATGACATGCGCGAAACCAATCCGCCATCCAACCCTGAATTGCTCGCAGCCTTAGAGAAACACTTTATCGCCAGCGGTTTTGACTTGAAGAGCTTGGTAAAAATAATAACCGGATCGAACGCGTATCAATTGAGTTCCGTCCCTAACCAATACAACATCACCGATCAACAGAACTACTCACGCTACTATCCTCGAAGACTGCAAGCCGAAGTGTTTCTGGATGCGATCGATGATCTGACCGGATCGCGGACGGAATTTCCAAATCTTCCGAGCGGCACACGGGCGATTGCTCTACCCGATAACAGTTATAACAATGGGTCCGCGTTCTTAAAAGCCTTCGGTCGGCCAGAAAATGAGAGCGTTTGCGAATGCGAACGCGTTCAATCTTCTAGCCTCGCCCAAAGCCTGCACCTGATCAATGCCAACGACATCAAGTCCAAGCTTGGATCAAGCAACGGTCGCGCCGATCGGCTCGCGAAGTCCGACAAGTCTGCCGGAGAAAAGATTCGCGAATTGTATTCGGTCGCATATTCTCGCGAACCGCGAGAAGACGAATTGAAAGCGGGCATCGACTTTCTCGCGGAACCTCGAATGGACGGATCGGGAAAGCCGCTTGATCCGCAGAAAGCCAACCAGGAAAGTCTTCAGGACTTGATCTGGGCCTTGATCAGTACCAAAGAGTTTTTGTTCAACCACTAGGATTAAAAATTGAGCGATCTGCAGTCGGAAACGTACCAAGTAGAAGCGTATCTCCGAGACGCTGAGATGTCCGCCTCGGAGATGCGGACCTACGTGGGAGTTGTCCGCCTCGGAGATGCGGACCTACGGGCAAACCTAACGTCACGGGCCATTGGGTTTTATTGAAGCATGCATAACAACTGTCAAACCAACGACGCGGCGGAAGTAATGGAGTCAATGACTTACCTATGAAAATGTTTTGCCTTCGAGCACTCACCGGCGTAATAACTTTCTGCGCATTGACGATCACTATGCCCACTTGGGCGACGGCTCAATCTGTCTGCCTACCTCTTCCACGGTTGTTGACAACCATGCCGATGGGAGGGACCGTCGGAACGCAAGTGGAGATCGCTATCACCGGTGAGAGCATCGACGGTGCCAGCGAGTTGCTATTCACCCATCCCAGCCTAAGCGCCATTCGAAAACTCGACGCCAATGGTCAACCCGAGATCAACAAGTACATTGTGAATATAGCCGCCAACTCGCCTCCAGGCATTCACGAAGCAAGAGTGATGACACGTCTGGGCATATCCTCCTCTCGCGTTTTCTCAGTCGGAACGCTTCCGGAAGTTTCACAAGCAACCCCCACAACGAACTTGGCCAAGGCGCTGGAGTTGAAGGTGAATTCCATCTGCAACGCAGTCATGACGGACAAGTCGATCGATCACTATTCGTTCGTTGCTCAAAGGGGGCATCGCTACATTTTGAACTGCTCTTCTCGCGGGATTGACTCCAAGCTTGACGCTGTGTTGATTATCGCAGATGCCGATGGTCGCGATCTGGTGGTCGAACGCCGTGGTGGCGCACTCGACTTCATCGCGACAAACGACGGCAAACATGTTTTGAAGATCCATGACCTAACATTCAAAGGGGGGCCTGCCTATTTCTATCGATTGACACTTCAAGAACTGCCGTTGGGGGAACCGGTTCCGTCGTTCCCTTCGACCAAGTCGGTTAGTTCCTTTTCATGGCCCCCTGACGGGCTTGCTGCAAGTTCTGTTCTGTCGGAAGTGGAGCCAAATAACTTGCATACCCAAGCGCAGAAGATTTCGCTTCCTTGCGATATCTCCGGAAGCTTTTTTCCCGCTGCCGATGTCGACACATTTGAGTTCACTGCGACAAAGGGGGATGTCTGGTGGGTGGAGGTAGCGTCCGAGCGATTGGGGCGACCGACAGACCCCTCGGTCATTGTCCATCGCGTTGGTTTCGACGGAACTCAAGAGAAACTAACGGACGTGGCGGAGTTCAGTGACATCGCTAGTCCAATGAAGCCCTCGAGTAACGGTTATGCCTATGATGGTCCGCCCTACGATGGCGGTTCGCTCGATATCATTGGCAAACTTGAAATCAAAGAGGACGGAGTGCATCGGCTTCAATTATCGGATCTATTTGGCGGCACTCGCAATGACGCGAGGAATGTCTACCGATTGGTCCTTCGAAAAGCGGCGCCTGACTTTGCGCTGGCTGGTTGGGGGCTTCATATGGAACTTCGGAACGGTGATCGCAATGCCCTTTCCAAACCGCTTGCGCTTCGCGGCGGAATAACAGTGGCCCTGGAAGTGGTGGCGGTACGACGAGATGGATTCGACGGCGATATTGAGCTGGTGATGGAAGGTCTGCCGGACGGTGTGACCGCACAGGGGTTAAAGATTCCTGCGGGCAAGACTCGCGGGATCATGCTTGTTACGGCCCATGAAGATGCACCAAAGTCTCTAGCGAATGTCGCGTTTTACGGCAAGTCGATGATAAATGGTGGCGAAGTCAAGAGACCGGTCCAAATGGCAGCCATGGCTTGGCCGATTGTTGACTCTTGGGGCGAGATCCCAAGTCCTCGCTTGGTCACTGGGCTGCCCATTTCTGTGACAGGAGCCGAATTTGCCCCGCTTTCGATTGCCGCAAAAGAGAAAAAAGTGTGGGAGGTCATGGCGGGCCAAAAGCTTGCCATTCCATTGCAACATACTCGCCGATGCGAGTTCTCAGGATCGGTATTGCAATTGAAAACATCCGGGGCAGGCTTTGAGCAAGTACCCCGTTTCGATGTGTCCCTTGCATCGGATAGCTCCGAAGTAACTTTGGATCTGGCAGCGTTGAAGACGCCGCCAGGCGATTATCTTATTGCCTTCTATGGAAGCGCGGTTGCGAAATATCAAAGCAGTCTGGAAACAACGGCCAAAGATAAACCTGTTCCAAAAGATACCGTGGATATAGTTATGTCCGAACCGATAGCCATTCGCGTTAAATCAGCGGAGCCAAAATGAGCGATCCTTTTCTTGCATCATCCGTTGTCCCATGTCCTGGGCCAACTCCCTTTGGTACGAATGGACGACGCGGGTTTATACGGATGGGACTGGCTGGATTTGCAAGTCTCAGTCTGCCTGCTCTGCTGAAACTCCAAACAGCCAATGCCAAGGGGCTTGAAGCCGATTCACAGCCGCAACGGCCGAAGACGGCTGTGATCATGGTTTGGAAGCCAGGCGGATGTTCGCATCTCGATACGTACGATCCCAAACCCGAGGCTAGCAGCGAGTACCGTGGTCCCTTCTCGACAATCCCAACGAAGGTCCCCGGGTTGCATTTCACGGAACTGCTCCCCATGCAAGCTCGAATCGCGGATAAGCTCACGGTGCTGCGCTCCATGCGTCAAACGGCAGGAGGTCATCCTGCTGGTTCGATGCAGATGCTATCGGGCGATCCAGATACTCGTGACAAACCTAAACCCAAGTATCCTGACTGGATGACAGTTACCAACTACCTGCGTTCGCAGGGCGGTATTCGATCGAATCCGTTGCCGCTCTACGCAGGTATCAATCCACCATTGGAGTACAACGGTCCAGCGTATTTGGGGGACGCCTACTCGCCATTTACGGTTAACGGTGACCCCAATTCGCCGACCTTCTCGGTGCCGAACATTGGCCTATCGGATCAATCCGAAATCCGTCGTTTGGATCGTCGATCCTCGCTGCGACAACGCCTTGATACGCTTGAACGAGCCTTCGATCGGCAGGGTGAGTTGGGGGCTCTAGATCAATTCGAAGCACAGGCCATGACGCTGTTGACCAATCCAAAAACGCGAGAAGCGTTTGATTTGACCAAGGAGGATGACCGTACGCGCGACCGATATGGTCGCAACGCATGGGGCCAGCAACTATTGATGGCTCGCCGATTGGTTGAGGCTGGTGTAGAAGTGCTTACGACGAGCCTCAGCGGCCCTCTATGTGGCCGAGTCAGCAATTGGGATGATCACGCCGTCAATCATCATGTTTTTGATGCGATGCGATTCCGCGCCCGCGCCTATGACCAAGCGGTCTCGGCATTGATCGAAGACATCTATGAAAGGGGTCTCGACAAACGCGTGCTGGTGGTGGTTACAGGTGAGTTTGGTCGAACTCCCAAAATCGAGTACGCGGCCAGCACGGGCGAAGGCAACGCAAGTGCGCCAGCCGGAACGCAACAACCTGGCCGGGATCATTGGCCTAGGGCTTTTTCCAACATTTGGGCCGGCGGTGGAATCCAGACCGGACGCGTCATTGGCGCCACCGACAAACGGGGCGAAGACACCATCGAACGAACTTGTTCTGCGGGTGACTTTCTGGCGACGATCTACCATCACCTTGGAATCGACGCCGCAAACACCCTTATTAAAGACTTTAATGGCCGACCTACACCGATCGTGGATCACGGAAAACCAATCCCAGAACTAATCGTTTGATACAATTTGCCAAGTTTGTCAAATCGAATGACTAGCCAAGCGTTGCAATAACATTTTGATAAGAATAAGATGTTTTTGCGTTGAAGTACAAATGGGACGTGTAAGCGGGCGCTATTCTGGTTTTTGCGGCCACGCTGTTGACCTTTGGTATCACATCTTGAGAGAAATAGAATGTCGAGACGGATCAATCGTAAAGACTTTTTGAGCGTCGCTGGAGCCTCGTTAGCTGGATTGGCTATCGGTCGAAACGTCGAGGCAACGGCAGCAGCGAACCCGATCGTGATCGAAAACGCGAAGCCGGGAACAAGCAACTGGTTTCCAAATAATCAAGCGCAGAATCGCGAGATCGAAGGGTACGCAGATTTAACTAGCGTCGCACCGGGCGGTACTATTCGATTCTACGTCAACACCGCCTCGAAAACCTACACCATCGACATTTATCGTTTGGGTTGGTACGGCGGGGCAGGTGGTCGTTTGGTTAAGACCGCTACGCAGTCAGGAATCAAACAGGCCATTCCGGCCGTGGACTCGATCACTGGTCTTTGCGAATGCAGGTGGAAAACACCTTATTCCGTTACGATTCCCACTGGAGCGAATGCTTGGACCACTGGAATGTACATTGCCAAGCTTACGACCAGCACCGGAGTCAGTTCGCATATTCCGTTTGTGGTACGAGATGACACACGGGTCGCGGTTCACTTGTTTCAATCCAGTGTAACGACCTCTCAAGCGTACAACAATTGGGGAGGCAAATCGCTTTACGAACACAATAGTACGAATGGCAAACGAGCTTACAAAGTCTCCTTCAATCGTCCTTACAATGCTTACGGTTCGGGAGACATCGTCAATGATTGGTCCGGCTGGGAATTGAACACTTTGCGTTTTATGGAACGTGAAGGCTATGACGTTACTTACTGCACTAATATTGATACGCACCAAAACCCAAATGTGTTTTATCGCGCTAATTCGTTCCTGTCGGTGGGGCACGACGAATATTGGACCCTTGATATGCGATTCAACGTGGAGTACGAGCGCAACACCGGTAGGCATTTGGGGTTTCTCGGCGCGAACACGGCCTATTGGCAAATTCGCCTGGAAAAAGGAAGCGACGGAAAAGCCAACCGAACGATGACATGCTACAAGGACCAAGCATTGGATCCTTTCAGTCTTAGTCCGAGCACGGCGATTCAGACGACTGTTCGATTTCGGGATGAGATCGTTAGCCTTCCAGAGGAGGCTCTGATCGGCGTCCAATATGAACATTATCCGGTGAATGCGGATATGGTTGTGACCAATACCAATCATTGGGCATTTGCGGGGACAGGTCTACGGGATGGCGACAAGCTTCCAGGATTGGTTGGCTACGAAGCCGACTCCAGGTTTGGCATTGGACCATCCAACACCGTTGTTTTGGCGTCGACTCCGGTGGTGACTCCAGATACGGTAGGGAATTCGAACATGATTATATACCAGCACTCGAGCGGAGCGAATGTATTCGCGACGGGAAGTATGCAATGGGCGTGGGGGTTGGATGATTTATTCGCTGGCTGGAGTCATGCGAATGTGGTGAACCCTAAATCTCAGCAAATAACACGAAATATTTTAGCACGTTTTGAGTACAATTGACGACCACGAGTTTCCGTTTCTCCTTGGAAGAGACGACACATGCGATTAGACTGGTGTTTGGCCAAACCCCGTTCCTAGGGATCCAAGTATCATTGAAAATGCCCCGGAAAAGGTTCCAAAGTGCTTCAGGTTTCGGTTTCAGAAATACAGGTTGACACGACCTCCCACTCTGAGGTTAAGCTTCTAAAAGCAGAGAATTCTTGCGAGTTGATTGCTCCAAGTGAATCGGACTTGCGAGCATTTGCCCTTTCGAACTTGCGGCATCGCCGAATGCCGTGGTGGAAGCGATTGTTCGACGTTTGCGCTGCGAGTTTATTGCTTGTTGTTTTGATGCCGATTCTGGCGTTGATTGGGCTGTTCATCCGATGTGTTTCCCCAGGGCCAGTGATCTTCTCTCAGAAGCGATTGGGAGAAATGGGGAAGTACTTTGTGATTTACAAGTTTCGGACGTTGCACCAGGCGAACTCGATCAACGTCACGAATGAACATAGGCAATTCGTTGCTGATTTAGCCAATAGTGATGCTGTTGCGGCAAAGCCTGACCTGAGTTTGAGAATGATTCCATGCGGAGGATTTTTGCGCTCTTCGTCGTTGGACGAACTGCCGCAATTGCTCAATGTGATTCGTGGAGAGATGAGTCTGATTGGACCTCGCCCCGATGTGCTTGACTGGCAAGATTATCCGGAGTGGCAATTGAGACGATTTGAGGTTACTCCCGGCATAACGGGCTTGTGGCAAGTGAGTGGTAAGAATCGGTTGACGTTCCGCCAAATGGTTGAGCTGGATATTCGCTACATCGAACGTCGATCGATTTTGTTGGACATGTGGATATTGGTTAAGACCGTCAAGTTGATTCTGAACAAAGGCAATAAATAAGTTTTCGGCTTTGATCGACTGACGTTTTGCAATGTAAATTTTTAGAGAATTCTCATCATGATTCGCATCGGTATTGTAGGACTGGGATATTGGGGACCGAACCTAGTTCGGTGCTTTTCGGAATTGAGCGATTGCAAAGTAACGGCGGTCTGTGACCAGAGTTATGACCAATTGTTTCGCATCAAGGATCGCTACCCAGGCGTATATCCCATCGAAGACTACGACGCATTACTCGCGAGAAACATAGTCGATGCTCTTGTCATTGCAACACCGACTAATACCCATTTTGAACTTGCGGCCAAAGCACTGTCAAAAGGAATTCACGTCTTCATCGAGAAGCCGCTGGCCAAGACTTCTGAGCAATGCAAAGCACTGATCGAATTAGCAGAGCGAAACAACTGCACACTTTTCGTTGGGCACGTCTTTCTTCACTCCTCTCCTGTCCAAACATTGAAGACGATAGTTGACTCCGGAGAGCTAGGTAACATCAATTACATCAGTAGTCGTCGACTGAACTTGGGACCTGTCCGGAAAGATGTGAGCGCATTATACGATCTCGCGCCGCATGACATTTCCATGATGATGCACTTGTTGGGTTCTCAACCGGATCGCGTCAGTTGTACAGGCATCGATCTGCTCAAGCCGGGCATTCACGACGTCTGCAATCTTTCGATGAGTTTTGGCGATCGGGCGATGGGAATGATTCATGTAAGCTGGCTGGATCCGCGAAAAGAGCGTGTTCTAACGGTTGTCGGAGACAAGAAAATGGCTGTCTACGATGACTTGGAGCACGAGAAAATAAAAATCCACGACAAAGGCGTCGAGGCTCCGCCAAATTCAGGTGATTTCGCGGACTTCCAAATCGCGTATCGCTATGGGGGGAGCTATTGTCCATTCGTAAAAGAGAGAGAACCGTTGAAAGCCGAGTGCGCCGATTTTGTGCGTTGCATTCGAGAAGAAACGCCACCTCTGACGGGAGGCCAAAACGGTTTAGCCGTAGTGGAGGTTCTGGAGGCTGCCCATCAGAGCTTAATGAACCATGGTCAACCAGTCGAATTGGCGTCGCTCAATCTCCCCAAACCCAATCCCTCCAAACGCAAGACCCGAGCGAAAAGCGTTCGCTAAAATGGATCTCTCGTTGAAATCACGCATCACATGAAGATTCATCCACAAGCGCTCGTTGAAACGGAGCGCGTTAACGGCTCGGAGAGGCTGTGAATTTATTCGCAAGGTGCAGAACTTTGTCGCCTTTTGCTCCGCAAAAGTGCGTTAGCGAGGCGCACTTTCGCGGAGCGAAAGGCGACAATAATAAAATCACAACCTAGGAGAGCCGAGATACACTAAAACATGAAGATTCACCCACAAGCGCTCGTTGAAACAGATCAAATCGGCAGCGGAACGTGCATTTGGGCGTTCGCGCACGTCATGCAAGGTGCGAAGATTGGTACCAATGTCAACATCGGTGACCACGCCTTCGTGGAAGGGGGAGCAACGATCGGGAACAACGTTACGGTAAAGAATCAAGTATGTGTTTGGGAGGGTGTTACCATTGAAGACGACGTGTTCATTGGTCCCCGAGTGACGTTTACCAATGATCGGTATCCTCGGTCCCCTCGAATGGCGGAGGCTCATGCGCGATACTCGTCGCGGGCAAATTGGTTAGCAACGACCCTCGTTCGAAAAGGGTGCTCCATCGGTGCGGCTGCTACGATTTGTCCCGGTATTGAACTTGGCCCCTATTGTGTGATTGGGGCTGGCGCCGTGGTGACTAGCGACGTTCCTGCTTTTGCATTGATGTTGGGATCGCCAGCGCGACAATCGGGGGTCGTATGCACCTGTGGCCAGCCGTTGGACGAGTCCTTCGACGTAGCTTTGTGCAGATTTTGCGGAGAAACGGGGGCAAATCGGATGGCCAAAATCGAAGTTTTGCGAGACAAACATGGGAATCCAGACCAACTGATTACTATTGACTAGCTGGTAATGGACGCGTCTCCTCAATCCTTGGTCATGTCTTCGCGCAGGGCTGGTTTTTTCATTCCTTTTCGGAATCTTAGGTTCTAGCAATGCATTCCAACTCAAGTTCCATTCCTCTTGTCGATCTTGCAACCCAGTCACGTGCGATTCGGGATGAAGTTCTATCTCGAATGTCGGCCGTCATCGACGCGGGGCGCTACATCTTGGGCGAAGAAGTTGAACAGTTTGAGACACAGTTCGCAGAGTATTGCCAAGTCCCACATTGCGTCGGAGTTGCCAACGGCACAGACGCTCTTCATTTGGCATTGAGGGCCTTAGACATTGGCGAGGGAGACGAGGTGATCACGGTCGGTAACTCCTACGTGGCGACGGCGTTTGCAATTGCTTACACAGGTGCTGAGGCGGTTTTGCTCGACATTGACCCCACCGACTTTAATATCGATGTGAACCTTATTGAAGAAGCCATAACGAAACGAACCAAGGCGATTATTCCAGTCCATCTATTTGGGCAACCCGCGAGAATGCTTGAAATCCGTGAGATCGCAGATCGACATGGATTGCGTATCGTCGAAGACTGCGCGCAATCCCACGGTGCCGAAATCGATGGCCAGCGTTGCGGCTCACTCAGCGACATCGGTTGCTTTAGTTTTTATCCCGGCAAGAATCTCGGAGCCTTCGGCGATGGCGGCGCCAATACGACACACGATCCCAAGCTAGCCGAGAAACTGAGGCTGCTTCGGAACTATGGGCAACGGATCAAGAATCGGCATGACATGTTGGGGTACAACTGCCGCCTCGATACGCTTCAGGCTTGCGTTTTATTGACGAAGATGAAACACATCGAAAATTGGACAGAGCAGAGACGACAAGTTGCCAAATGGTATCAAGAAGAACTAGCGGATACAGACTTGATTCTCCCGCAGGAAAGGAATGGCGTTCGCCACGTCTATCATTTGTACGTAGTTCGCCATCCGCAACGCGATCGCCTCATTAGTCACTTAGCTCAGAGCAACATTTCATGCGGCATCCACTATCCGAACCCACTCCATACCGCACAACCGTTTCTGGGTTCGAAGACCTTTCCGCTGGATCTGCCGATTTGTACTCAATTTGCCAACGAAATTTTGTCGCTGCCCATGTATCCAGAAATGACTAGACAACATGTTTCCCGAATTGGCGATTCGATTCGTTCCTTCCGTATGCTTGAGGTTTCGAGATCATGACGGTTCCTGAATCGAACTCCCTGAATGGCCTTGAACCGCAAGTCGAACTTTCGTCTTCACGTCTCCGAACCGATCTGTTTCCAGCTCACGAACTCGCCGACGAACGAAGCGGTCGGACAACGAGTCTCTCCACGCGAAATCAGCGACGCGACTCCGAACACATGGGGCATATTGCAAGTTTGGCCACGTACATCGAAATACTCTTTGTTCATCGTTGGCTTCTCTTCTCAACGATGCTGTTTTCGATCCTTTTGGGTTGGGTCGCTTTGCTCGCCTGGCCTAGAAGTTACATGTCCGAAGCGAAACTGATGCTGCGGGTCGGTCGGGAAACTATATCGCTCGATCCTACGGCCACCACCAGCCAAACGCTGCTGATGCAGAAGACGCAAGAAGAAGAGGTGAACTCGGCATTGGAGATTCTTTCGAGCCGACAGCTTGCAGAATTAGTCGTCTCCAAACTAGGTGCTAGTTCGGTTATTAGCGGGAATTTACCGGCAAACACAAGCGGAGCGAATGATTCTTCGACCGCCAAGTGGCTCATGCAACAGGTTGCCAATGGTCTGGATTTTTCTTTGTCGGCGACAGGGATTCGAGACAAAGTGAGCGATCAAGAAAAGGCAGTCCAGAAACTCCAGAAAACCATAGGGATTTTCGCCCCGAAGAAGTCGACGGTGCTGACGATTCGAGCCGACTCCAAGTCACCTGAAATGGCTCAGGCGATTGCTCGAACCCTTACGGAGGGATTTCTCGAGGAACATGTCAAGGTGTCGGCCACGGAAGGCTCTCTCTCCTTTTTTGAAGGACAAGCGATGGACGCCGAACAAAGGCTGAACGAAATGTTGACAAAACGCAGTAATCTGTTGAAGGAAAGGAAGATCTCTTCGGTCGTCGCTCAACATGAATCGCTTGGAGCGCAACTAGGGTCGTTGGAAAGCAGTCTCCTTTCTGCGCAGAGTTCGCTACAACAGTCGATTGCTGAGATCAACGATTTGGAAAGCAAGGCCGTCACGGAGGAAGTGGAAATCGTTGCGACCAAACAAAAGCAAGGCGACCAGACATGGAGTTTGATGCGAAACAAATTGTATGAACTAGAAATGGAAGAATCGCGTCTGGCATCGCAATTCACTCCATCTCACGCGCGTTTGGGTCAGGTCCGCGAACAATTAACCGGCGCCAAGCTGATTCTCAGTAAGCTTGAAAGTGAGCGAGAGGATCATAGCACAACCTTGAATCCCGTCCGACTCCGGATCGAACAAGATTTGCAGAAAACGAAGACAGCAGTCGCAGGCTTGGAGTCGATGATTGCGGAAACGGAATCGCAACGAAAAGCAAAGCAGAATGAGATTCGAGAACTTTTGGACTTGGAGGTCATGCTTGGCAAGCTCGATCGAGAAATTGCCGTCGCCGAATCCAGTCTTCGATTGCTTCAAGAAAAACAAGAGGAAGCACGAGTGATTGATGAGCTGCGAGGCAAACACATTTCGAGCATCGGTGTTTTTCAGCCCGCGAGTTTTGTCGAAAGACCGGTCAGCCCCCAGAAGCCTCTCGTTGCAGCAGCCTTCCTTATGGCGGGCTTGTTGGGAGGGATCGGTTGGGTGTTTATGCGAGAAATGACCTCCCGGACCTTCCGAACGCCTGAGCATGTGGAAAGGGATTTGGAGCTACCCGTGCTATCGACCATTCCATTCAGTTCCCGACTTTCGAAGTTACGTCGGTTCCCTCGCCCACAACACTTGGCGGACATCCGAGTCCACTGTCGCTCCATTCTGTCAGAGATATTGCTATCGCATCCTCCTGTCCAAGGTAACCAACATCGAGGCAAGACCATTGGGATTTTGGGAGTCGAGGAAGGAGGCGGAGCGAGTACCGTCGCCGTTGGGTTGGCCCTTGCTAGCAGCGAGGACGCGGGACTTCGGACTACGTTGATCGACTTTGATCTCACCAAACGATCGATCTCCTCTGCTTTCGAATTGAATGGATCGCCTGGCTTTGCGGAACTTGTATCGGGAGAAGCGGACCAGGAGGACTGCGTGCAACGCTTCAAGAAGCGGCCGCTCAGCTTGATCTCAGGATCGTCAACTAGGTCGAGTCGTCGTTTCGAGGCAGAACCATTTGAAGTGATGCGAGTTCTAAACGAATTGCTCGACACCAACGCCTTGGTAATCGTGGATTTGCCTCCTGCGAGCCGACCGGACCAAACGCTATCGATGGCGCAGCATATAGATCATGTGATCGTCGTAATCGAATCGGAGAAGACGGGGCTAGTGGAAGCAAAACGCCTAATCCGCCAACTGGAGGCCAGCAACGCGGATGTGGTTGGAATCATTCTTAACAAGTCTCGGACGTATTTGCCCAAATGGCTCAGTGGGCTTCTTCGTTAGCATCTCGGCTCCATGTTGGTTTCGAACGCGGGCTAACTCGACTAAGCAAAAAAGTGTCACAATCCATATCGGTATCCTATCCGCCTAGATCCTCTTACCATGTGGTTCCACGCTGCGCGGGCTTGAATCTCTCTTGGCACGAACGCGCAGCCCTAGGACTTGGGATCTTCGAGATCCCAATCCAGCTCGACAAGTATTTCATGTTCCATCAACATGATGCCGAACTCGGTGCCGTGGGTGGATTCAACGTATCCATAACGTCCATCTGCTTAGCTTACTTGTATGCCGTTTGGTTTGCCGGTTCTGCAGTCTATCGCCAAAACCGCCAGCAAAAATTCCTAATTGGAATTCCACAGATCTTCTATCTATCGACGGTTGCCATTAGTATTTTTGCCGCCAGCGTGCCTTTGTTGGCGATGTTCGATCTGTTCCTGCTCGCGCAAGCGTATGCGATCTTTTTTTACTTAGCCAACCGCTTAAGAACCTACGAAGATTTGGTCTTCAGTATCTTAATGCTGGCGGCAACCATGACCATGCAGAGTTGGTTGATCTTCGGATTGGCATCGCTTGGCAGCGGCGCAGCTGGTCAAGACTATCGTTTTGGGCCTGTCCTTCTGTCGGTATGGCCCGATGGACGAATTGCGGGTTCCCTTCATTCTGCTGTTGTCGCGGGCAGCCTTTTAGCGATACTCTGGCTCCCGGTCATGGCTCTCAATTTGTCTGTTCGCTCGCGGCGAACTTGGGGCTTAAGCGCTGGTGCCATGGCTGCGGGGATACTGGCATTGCTTTTGACACAGACTCGAGGTGCTGTGCTAACGGTCGGCATTGGAACCATCGTTATCGGATTGGGCATGCACCTACGCGGCTGGTTGCCTAAGTGGGCCATCGCTTTTGCATTGATTTTGGCGATTGTTGGTGCAGTTCCGTTGGCGACCATTGTCCAAAAGCGTGTCATGGGCGATGACGAGGGCTCTGCGGAATCTCGAAAACACCTTTCGCTCATCGCCATGGAAACCATTAGCCAGCGCCCGATCTTTGGATACGGAGCAGGCAATTGCCATATAGCCTGCGAGCCAGTCGCAAATTCTGGAATATTTCGCTCGGAATGGTATTACACGATCCACTGCAAATACTTGTTGGTATGGGTGGAAACAGGAGTTTTCGGGTTATTGGCTTTTCTGTTGGTGTTAGGAAATGGACTTCGGCAAGGACTTTCGGCTTGGGCGGCTCGCGATCGGCTGCTTTCGCCATTGGGGCTTGCTTGCGCTTCAGCCATCGCAGGCCACATGGTTCACATGTTCGTAGACATCTTCAATTCTCGGCCGCAAGTGGAAATGTTTTGGACAGTGCTTGGGATAACTGCTGCGATTCACCAGCAGTCTAGTCGGCTGGTATCGAAACGAGCCTTGCGAATGGCAGGTACGTCCCATGTCGCGTAGCAAGACGTTGCGTACTTCGAAGAACGCCTTGATGCTATTGGCCGGAACCATGACTCGCATGGTGGCGAGCTTCGCGTTTGTTCTCTATTCTGCCAATTTGCTGAGGGTTGAGGGATTTGGCAAACTTGCGATTGCAACCCATTTTTTTGAACTGTTTCTTAGTCTGACAGCAACTGCGATCGGCATCCTTCTGACCCGTGACGTCGCTCGTTGGCCTCGACATCTGAGCAGTTTACTCACGTCAGCCATCATCATGGTTTTCGTGCTGTGTTGCATTGCTCCATTGGTAATGATTCCGCTGGGGATCGGTTTTCGCTACTCGGAAGATACGATACGCGCGATCGGTGTTTCTTGCATCGGTCTATTTCCAGCTGCGATTTGCGTTCTGTTGGAAGCGGTCTTTGTCTCGCGGGAGCGAGCCGAGTTTGTCACGTTTGGCACGGCTGTGGAAAGCTTGTTGCGAATCGCGCTGAGCGTGTTGGTGCTCAGGCTCGGCTATGGAATTATCGAACTCATGTGGGTGATGGTCTTCTCTCGCACTGGATTGTTGATCGCGTATTGGATCAGCCTCCGGCAGATTGCAACTCCTTCGATCCGGTTTTCCGTAAGAACAACGAGGAGATTTGTGTTTCGTTGGCGCGTCTTCGCTGCCGAAAACTGGATGGCCACCATTTATACCAATCTCGATGTGCTAGTCCTTTCGTGGGTGGCGGGCGAAGTTGCGGTTGGGCTTTATAGCGCAGCCTGGAAATTCGTGCGGTTGGGGTCCGTGGTTGCCAAGAGTTTTACTACCGCCGTTTTTCCTGTCATGTCGCGAATGTACATTGATTCCAAGGATTCCTTTCACCGGTTGTTCCAGCATACGGTTCGTGTCATGTGCGCGATTGCGTTGCCGGCCGTGATCGGTGTGTCGGTGCTGACGGATCGAATTGTCGCCATTTTATACAAGGAGGAGTTTGCGGAAGCGGGGCCAATTCTACGAGTCTTGATCTGGGTGTTGTTGCTCGAATTCTTGAATCCTTTCTTGAGCCACGTTCTGTTCGCGCAGGGAAAACAACATCGATCGATGGTCGTGGCAGCCATCAGCCTGAGCGTGAACTCGATTGCAACCTATCTTCTCGTAAGGCAATTTGGTGCCATCGGTGCTGCAGCCGGGTGCATTCTCGGAGGTCTTGTCGCTACGATTTGCTATTTGGCCTTTTCCGCCAAGATGAGTGAACTGCCAGGCATCGTTGCAAGCATGGCGAGGGTCCTAATCGCGGCATCCGGCATGGGCCTTGCCGTCTATCTTGTTCGAGACTCATCTTGGCCAATCGTCATTGTTGTCGCGGCTGCAGTTTATGTTGCTCTACTGTTCTTAGTACAAGCGGTACGCATGTCCGATGTTCGCTTTTTCAAAAGCACCTTTCTAAGTCGAGCTCCTGCATGAATAAGAAGATAAATACTCCAGTACGAATTGGTGTGATCGGCTGCGGTGCGATTGCCGAACTGTACCACTTGCCGGCACTTGCTGCCCACCCTCAAACAGCCGCATCGTTCGCCCTTGCCGATCCCAACCCGACGCGATTGGTTGCGATGAAACAGCAATTCCGGGCCGCACATGCAGTCAAAGACTATCGAGATTTGGTCGGCAAAGTAGACGCGGTGATCGTTGCTACTCCGCCACATCTTCACTACACGGCAGCCAAATGGTTTCTCGATCAAGGCATCCATGTTCTGTGCGAGAAGCCGTTGACCGAATCGATTTCCGAAGCACGTGAACTGGTCGAAGCAGGCGAGAAATCGGGGGCCAAGTTGGCGGTCAATCAAACCCGAAGGTTCTTTCCTACCTATCAAAAGATCCGCGAACTCGTCGCAGTCGGAACCTTGGGCAAGATCGAGTCGATCAAGTACCATGACGGCGTAGAGTTTAACTGGCCTGCCGCCTCGCCTCATCATTTTCAGTTGGGTGCAAAAGGCGCTTGGTCCGACACAGGCGTCCATCTGCTGGATTCCGTTTGCTACTGGCTTGATGCGAAGCCCATTTTGGTGCGCTCGCAAAACGATTCCTTCGGCGGGCCGGAAGCCATGGCAACGGTCAACCTGGAACATCAAGGATGCGAAATTGAAATCAAAGTCAGCCGGCTTGGCAAGTTGATGAACGGCTTTCAAATTACGGGCAGCCTAGGATCGATCTCGGCGGAGGCCGAAGATTGGGACGAATTCACAGTTCAATTTAAGGACGGTCGCCAAAAGCGATACAGGTGCGCGAGCAATCGACTGACGTACTGTGATTTTGCAAAGCCGACGATTGCGAATCTGGTTCAAGTGGTAACCGGCGAAGCCGAACCCTTTGTCGCAGGCCGCAGCACTTTGGCCACGATCGAGTTGTTAGAACAAGCCATGAACGCGGCCAAACGCTACCCAATGAACTGGAACAAGCATTTAACGAGTCCTCTTGCTCCGGCCAGTCAACACCCTTTACGCGTTCTCGTCACTGGCGCGGCAGGTTTCCTTGGGGCACGAATTGTCGAGGTGATGTCCCTTTCCGAATTCGCCAAGCCAGTAGCCGCAATTCGCCAATGGTCACGGGCATCGCAAGTCGCTTGCCATCCGGTCGAAGTGGTTCTATGCGACATTATGAATCCAGAGCAAGTCGATGCTGCCGTAAAGGGAGTTGACGCGATTGTGCACTGTGCCTACACGGATGATCGCGAGACGATCGTCGAAGGGACGAGGAATTTGCTCGAAGCGGCCGTGCGCCACCGAATTCAGAGATTTGTTTATCTCAGCTCCACAGAAGCCTATGGTTCGGGCCAAGGTGGAATCATCACCGAATCGACGGACGCCATACCGACCGCCGGTTCCTACGGAGACTTGAAATTGGCTGCCGAAAAACTCTGCCAACAATTTCACGATCGCGGGTTGAAACCGACAATTCTCAGGCCATCACTCATCTACGGTCCGTTTGGCACTTCGTGGTCGGTGAATGTTGCCAAGCGATTGCAGTCAGGCAAATGGGGGCTATTCGAAGGCTTAGGCGAAGGGATCGCAAACTTGGTTTATGTGGACGACTTAGTGCAAGCCATCTTTTTGTCACTCGTCAAGGACCAATCGCAGGGAGAAACGTTCAATGTCAATGGTCCCGATAGACCGACTTGGAACGCGTATTTCCAAAAGATGAACGATGCGTTGGAGTTGCCTCCGTTGCAACGCATTTCACCGACCAAATCGCGGCTCCGAACACGAGTGATGGGAGCCGTCGGTTCGGTCACCTCCTTTTTTAAAGCGAAGTTCGAAGACCGATTGATGGAAATCTATTTGCGAGGTGGATTCGCTAGCCGCCTAATGAAGCGATTGAAAGGCGTGTTGGATTCCACCCCTAGCACCGGTGAGCTCAACGACCTTTATTCCAGGAAGGCGAGCTATGACGATCACAAGAGTCATCAATTGCTCGGCTACTCGCCTCGCTTCGACCTTGACAAGGGAATCCAGCATACCATCGACTGGATGGTGCTGCATGAACTTGCGAAACAACCAAGCACTCGACCTTGCCAGCCGAACAATCCAAGTTCTACAGATCGCAAGACGCCGGAGAGTGTTGGGGTGTCATGAGGATTGCTTTCGTCTCCTATTACTTTCCTGAGTATTGCATTCGCCATGTGAACGAAATGGTGAAAGAAGCCGACGTTTTATTGATGATGCCATCGAGCCAGGACTCGGGAAACCTCGCTATGCTCAATTCTCGCGTTCAATACGAACCCTTTCAGCAACCGAGGATGCGTCAGCCAATTCGTCAGCTTCGGACAGTGCTATCGATGCTCGGGACCCTGAAGCAATTTGCGCCTGATGTTGTTCATTACCAACACGGTCACATGTATTTCAATCTAGCGCTGCCTCGCGTTCGGAAGTATCCACTGGTTGTCACAATCCATGACGCAAGACAGCACGTCGGTGATAAAGAATCGAAACTGACTCCACAGTCGATCATGGATTTCGGTTACCGACGAGCGGATCATGTGATTGTGCACGGCCAAAGTCTTATCGGTACCGTAACCGATGACCTTCATATTGCTCCGTCGAAAATCCACCTCATACCGCACATTGCAATCGGCGAAGAGGCGTCCACCGTCGCGAGTCGCGATGACGGACGAACGATTCTGTTCTTCGGTAGGATCTGGGAATACAAAGGGCTGGAATACCTGATTCGGGCCGAACCCAAGGTTGCTGCGGAATTTCCGAATGTACGATTTGTGATTGCGGGCAAAGGGGACGACTTCGATCGGTATCGTCGCATGATGACTCACCCCGAACGCTTTGAGGTCCATAATGATTGGATCAGCGATGAAACGCGAGCCGAAATGTTTGCCTCGTCGAGCATCGTGGTACTTCCCTACATCGAAGCGTCCCAAAGCGGAGTGATCCCAGTCGCCTACACCTTTCAAAAGCCGGTGATTGCGACAACCACTGGGGGGCTTCCGGATATGGTTG
>JANMHA010000286.1:0-2319 GCA_031374925.1 Pirellula sp.
GATGGGAGGCAGTCCGAAGCTCGCGGCCCATTGCGGGATACACACCGCCGTCGTGTAGCGGAAAGTCGAAAAAGGCGGTCGTGCTGTTGGGCCGATTTACCGAAACAAACTCCCACTGGCCCTGGAGCTGATCGACCGGACGGTCTGGACAATAGCCTCGCACGCTATCAAGGGCTTTGGCGGCAAAAGAAAGCGTCACTTTGTTGTTGCGAGCCAACTCGGCTTCGAGCGTTGGGAGAGCGCGATGAGCATGCGCGGCGTAACGTCCGAGAATCGCAATCGCATACTGCCTCGCCCAACGGTGAAGGGTGCTCCAGTTGTGTTCCGCAACTTCAACCGCCGTGCCCCACTCGGGATCAGTAAGCAATTCCACCAGCTCGTCGATCGATTGCGGTCGATCGCCGTCTGCCTGATTACGATGCATCAGCGTCAGAGCATATTTAACTTCAACGCGATCCTGGGACTTGGCCCATTTTAGCAATGTGTTGTGAACCAATTCGCTGGCCACATCCATTTGCATTAGCGCACCGAGGGCGGAATTGCGAACTCCGATTGACGAGTCGGACTCAAGCGTCTTAATCAGTAGGGGAGCCAATTCGATGTTCTGCGACTTGGCGACAGACTTCACGTCATTTAGCAAGTCGATAGCCATCGATCGAACTCGGTTGGAACTGTCGGATTCGATGGCAGAAGTCAGTGTAGAAAGAATGCTTACATGTTGCGGGTCGCGCCCCGCAAGTCCACCCAGCGCGAACCATCGTACTTCTTCGTTCTCGTCCTTCGAAGCGGCTTCAAACGCATTGAAAAAGAGTTCGTTGTGTTTTTGATACCAAGCATTCAACTCGACGACTTTCGGATCCTTATCGTTTACAAGTCCCATGGACCCTACCATCAACAAGTAATGCGTCACGAGTGAACGATCGAATGAAGTTCCGTTTTTCAGTCGTTCGGCGAATTGGATCGCGAGTTCATCGTTGAGTATCAGTTGCTTCAAAAGATCATAGAGTTCCGTTTCTTCACCTGCAAGCTCAATTAGTATTTCAAGATTGAGCTTTGGCAACCGAGTCGAGAACTTAAACAGATACTCCACGGCCAGTTTTTGATGTGTGGCCCCAGCCGCAAAGACAATGCACTTGGCCGCCCGAACCAGTTGAAATTCATTGACTTCCTGTTCGACGGAAGCAAACCATTTTGCCAATACCGCTTCGATGACGGGATTGCTTTCCGGCAGTTCGCGAAGTTTGCGGATCGCTCCCATTGCAACCATTTCTTCCACTTCATTTTCTGATGTTTTGGGATCGGCGGTTACATTTTTCCAATACGTGTCTAACCACCACGAGATCGGTCGGCCGGAATAGGTTGGTCCTAACAGTGAATTCGCGCCTGCGTTTTCATCCTTCAAAGGCCTTGACGAATCGCTGACTCGCTTTCGAATACACTCAAGATAGAAGATTCCGTCGCCTCCACACATTTCTCGGGGACGCCTCGTAACCTTGCCGGACCCACTAACAAAGCAAAGTTGAAGCTTTTCGCCATCGCATCGGATTCGGCCAACAAGGCGATGGATTACGTAACCGGCTTGCTGGTCATTGGGCTCCCAAATGATTTCCACTTCATCAAGTTGACTTGGGTTCGGCCACTCGAGTTTCATCGAGATCAATATTGGCTTGCCAAGTAAATTTCCGGGCAGTAGCAATAAATCGTCTCGAATCACAAGCTCCTTGGGATCACCCGCAGAGAAGCTGATAATCTTGACATCCCACTGGCCTTGAAGACGTTGTTGCATCTCCATCGCAGGAGTGCTGGGCGGCGCTGAACTTGCAACTGCTGTGTCTGCTTGGTTTGCGCCAACGATTGCGTCGCTAACGATGTCAGCAGTAACAACCCAAAAGCAAGAACTGTTCATCGTGAAGAGGACCGACTGTCCATCGGTCAGTGTGTGAAATCGAGGCATGACAAACCGCTCCTTCTCGCTTGCATATCCACGCATATCAAATCGAATCTGAATCTGCTTGGTACCTGGAACGATTCGGGCGGCGATTGCCAGCGGTATCCTTCTGGTCTCCTGAAACGGAGATCGAGTTCCTGAAGCGATGGTTTCGTCCATATCGACGAGGTTGAGCATTAGATCATTTTCCTCGGCAAAATCGCGTTTTGCAGCATCTAAGCTGGAAATTTGCCACAACTTGTCAACCTCCTTGGGTGAAAGTACCCGTTGTGCTAACGTTAACTCAATTCCGAGCATCTTTGCTTCGTCGCTCGTGATGTCCCCACCCTTAACTCGCAAACGAATTCGGTCGTTGTTGATACCGATATCGC
>JANMHA010000152.1:0-30998 GCA_031374925.1 Pirellula sp.
TATTCCGATTCTCCCATTCAATCCGCTTTACACGCGAACGAATTTACTGATCTACGGGATAACCCTCGTAAGATCGAATAGCAGCTTGCGGCGTACGACGGAAAATTTACCAACAATTGTCCCGACCACCCTTGACACAAACCTCTACATAGCAGCGAAAGGCGACAATCACCGAATCATAACGAATTCTTTGCTGTTGATAACAGCCCACAATACATCCTCCAGAACACGACGTGGACTATCCACTCCGTCGAGCATCTCTCGGAACGCCACCAACTCTTTCTCGTGGGGGGCTCGCACCAAGGCTCTCATAAAGATCTCGTCTATGGCAGCTTCCGGAGCAAGACCATCAGTCAACATTTGACCAATGATATTCCTTTCCGAAGTTATCTTGCTTTGTACTTCAGGGCCATTGGCAAGAGACAGCGACTGGACCAGCGAAACTTGGTTGGATCGTTCGCATTCGCAAATCAACAAACGGTTTGGCTTTCCAAAGGTCCTCAAAAACCCAGGCCCCTTCGGGATTCCCGGCATGGCCATGGCTTGATGGGCGACAATCTCAGGTGTGTTTGCCGAAGGGTAATCGGAGGGGACATCCGTTACGGAACTGATTGCGTCAATCAACGTTTCGGCGCTCATTCGTCGAATTCGGTAATCGGAAAAGAAGGGAGTCCCATAGATCGTAGATTCACCAGTCGACTCTTCACTGTGCAATGCACCTTGCCTTGCAAACGTCTGACTCGTGAGAATCAATCTAGTCATGTGTCGCAGTGAATAGCCGCTAAGACGAAACTCCTTCGCCAGATAGTCGAGCAGTTCTGGGTTGCTTGGCGGATTGGATGAACGAAAATCGTCCGGTGGATCGACAATGCCGATGCCAAAGTACTGAAACCAAATACGATTGGCCATGTTGCGATCGAACATGTCATTTCCTTGCGTTAGCCAGTCCGCGATTTCGTCTAACGGGGTCGGTTTCGCAACATCGGCCGCCTCTGAAGTCAGATGGCTTGATGCAGTCCTAGTGGTTGCAGCTTTTCGAAGCGGACTAGCAGCCACTTTTTTTGAAAGTCCAGGATGATAGATTTCGGCTTTGCGCTCATCAAGCGAAATGATCTCGTCACCGGTTATCTCATGCAAGTCGAGTTTGTCTTTTGGATTGTTGTCTATCTGTTTTCGACTAATCGTTGAAAAATAGGCTGACAGTCCGTAGTAATCATCCTGGCGCCACGAATCGAAGGGGTGATTATGACACTTCGCGCACTGGATTCGAACACCCAAAAAAACTTGACCGATGGATTCCGCGGCCGTCATCGGATCGCGATGAGTGCGATGAAAGGAAGCGGGAGGATTGTCGTACGTACTGCCAATCGAACGAACCAGTTCCGCCGTCCACTCGTTCCATGGTCGATCCTTGGAGATCTGCTCCGTCAGCCATTGATGAAAGACGGCAGTGCCGCGACTACTCATGACCTTGTCTTCGTTGCGTAACAAGTCGCTCCACCTAAGTGACCAGGTTAAATCGAAGCCATGGTCCGCTAAAAGTTGATCCACCAACAGATCGCGTTTATTGGGCCTGGTATCGGCCAGGAAGTCGAGTGCCTGCTCGCTTGTCGGCAGTCGCCCTACCGTGACCAAATAAATGCGACGCAGAAGCGTTGCATTGTCCACCTCGGGAGCGGCCGGAATCCTCATGTGAGTCAATCGATTGCCGACCAAAACGTCTATTGGACTATTCGCAATGGGACCCGATGCCTCGATTGACGGATATTCACCCAGGAAAGTGAATCTGCCAGCGGTTCGGCCATGCAGATACGAAGCACCAATAGATAAATCGATGGATTTGGTCACACGAATGGTTCCGTCGTCGGTGAGCGTGGCACCGTCCGGGACGCTCGGTTCTAGCCTCGACCAGCGAGTCACATCGCGCGTGGTCCCGTCGGCAAAATGAGCAACTACTATCATCCTGGCTGTCCGCTGCGTGCTGTCAATGCGAGCAATTTCAGGCAAAACCTGAATTCGAGTCAGCGCAGGAGATTCGGAGTAGGGTGCCCCCTGTTCGATCCAATCCTTGAGTTGGCGATAGGACTCGGAGTCGGCTCCAAAGCGACGCCCACCTAGATGCCCGACGCTAGCTGTCGATTTCAAAAGGAGCAAGCTCTCATCGGACAAGATTGGGTCGATTCGTCGGCCACCATATTCATGGACAATTCGATCATAATCGAATGCGAGATCATCGCCGCGCAAACTCAATCGCAAACCTGCTTTGCCGTGCAAACTGCCGTGGCAGGTTCCTAAATTGCATCCCGATTTGCCTATCACAGCTGCAACATCGCGTGTAAACGTTACGGGAGTCTCGGCAATCGATGTCACTTGAACGGTTTGACGAAGGCTACCGAATGTCACAGTCAACGACGTCGTCCCAACGCTTCGAAAGGCGATCTTCCTTTCTTCCAAAACATCGACAACTTCTGGATTCGTTACGGTGACATCCAAGTCCACATCGTCACCAATGTTCCGCAGAGATCCATCGGCATTGCTCTGGTATATCAAAAGCTGGCTCGGATGGTCAGGCGAGACGTGAATGGATTCTGGAAACACCTCCAGTCCTATCGGTTCGTCGGGCCGATCGCTCGCAAAGCTCCCGCAAATCCATGCAAGTTGAAGCGCGAGATGCAACACAAAATAGGCAAACTCTGTCCGAATCATTTAGTGAGTTGATTTCGACGGGAAGGTGGGGAAGGTGGGATTGCAGCCTTGCGATCATGCAACATGCTTCAATTTAGCACAGTCGCATGTTATTGTAATCTCGAGAGAATAGTTTCGAAGAAACCGGATCGATCAGGGATAGCTCAATTGCAGTATTTTCTAAAAGCGCTTTGGTTCACAGTCGTTCTATTCCTTGTGGAGATTCGTGCCTGTTTGGGTGACGATTCGCGGCTGTTTCCCGAGCAAGTAGTACCTCTTTTGGTTGAAAAATGCTTTTGTTGCCATGGCGGCGCAACACTCGAAGGTGGGTATTCGGTCGCCGACACGGGTTTGCTCTTCAAGCCCGGCGATTCTGGAACCAATCCAGTTTCATTTGATAACCTCGACTCCAGCGAGCTTCTCCTCCGCTTGACCTCAGAGGACGCAACCGTACGAATGCCGCTAGATGCAGAGCCACTGGCGACCTCGGAAATCGATAGTGTGCGGCGTTGGCTTCGTTCTGGAGCCAAGGTCGATGCTGGTAAACAACCTACCCCGTTGGTCGAGATTTATGGACAATCCAAGAAGAGTGCTCGAGCTCCAAACCATTATTCCAAACCGTTTCCGATTTCGTCCTTGCTATTGAGTTCGGACGGACGTTTCCTCTTGGTGGGAGGCTATTCGGAAGTCTTGGTTTGGAACGTCGAAAAGCAGTCGCTTGATTCTCGCTTGCCGACTCGGGGACGTATGATCACGGACTTGAATTGGGCGCCTGGCGGACAGCTCATAGCTGCTTCCGGTGCTCCGGGTAGGTTTGGTGTAATAGAGGCCTTCGATTTTGCGACAAGAATGCCGATTTCGACCTTTGGATTCAGTCGCGATGTTTGCTCCAGCGTGGCCGCAAGCCCATATCGCAATGAGATCGTGGCGGGTTTCGCGGATGGGAGCGTCATTCTCTTTTCCCTGGACGAATTCAAGCCACGAGTTTCATCAGTACCCCACGCCGCAGGTGTTACTTCTGTACATTGGTCAAGCAAAGACAATCGGATTTTCTCTGCCTCCCTGGATCGTACGGCTAAGAGTTTTGAAGCCAAGGATGGTCACGTGCTTTTCGCGTATTCCGATCATGAACGAACGGTGGGTGGGGTGGTGAATACGCAATTTGGGCCAATCACTCTCGACGAAACGGGCACACTGCGACTCTGGTCCGAAGGTGAAGAAGTGCGTTCCATTGCCAAATTCGAAGGGTTGCCACAAAGGGTGCAGCATGTTGTCTGTTCGAATGGCTTCGTCTTCGTGGCCGATCACGATCGAATCCGTAGAATGCTCATCGTTCAGGATGAAATCGAGGATGATAAGGCGAAGGATAAAGACAAGAGCGCACCTGAGAAACCCAAAAAGAAGAAACGCACTCGCATCCAAGAAAAAGAGTCCTTGCAATCCATTCCAAATCGGAGTGTTGCGTCGGTCACGACTAACTCGAATGGACTCTTCGCCGCTGGACTGGATACCGGTCAGGTTGTGATTTGGCGAATCGAGGAATCGACGAGCCCATGGAAAACCTGGCACGCCCAGCCCTGATCGGATGCCACAATCCTTTTACGCGAGCGGCGATGTAAAAACTACCAATCACAACCCGAAACGTAAGTGAGGGACCCGCGAAACGTAAGGGACGGCCCCGCGAAATTGTCCCACGCTTACACTTAGGGTTGGCATACTCCAATCTGCCGCACGCCTTAACGTGACGGTTGAAAACCAAAGTAGTTTTTGCTCTTAATGATTCGAGCGACCGCTTCAGGGACCATGCTTTCCCAGCTCGAGTCCCCATCTTTGATTTTCTTGAGAATCTCGCGAGAGAAAATTTTCAGACAATCACTGCTGAAATTGTCCAGCGCATTGATCCCGCCTCGATCCAATAGATAACCGTATAACTTCTCAAGCTCTGGAGCAATACGAAGATTCTCACAAGTCATGAGTTCACCTGTAAGTTGATCCAGCAATGGGTAGCAATAGATCTTCAAATCGTTTTTAAATAGCCTGCCGAAGGATTCCAGGACTCCCCCCTCCAATTCCGTGTAGTACTTCTCGTCAAACAAGTCTTGCAAACTGCCAGCCCCCATGGTTATTGCAATGCTCTCTTTCGTGTATCGCGACAAGTAACGAGCCAAACGATAGTATTCGGAATAGTCCGAAATCAGTACCGGCATTCCACAAGCCGCCATCACGTCCGCACGAGCCAAAAAATCACGCAAGTCAATTTCGCCCTCCGACTTTAGATTTCGCATCGTTATCTCCATTACTTGGAGAACCTCCTTGCCTTGTACGCTTGGGAGCTGCGAGAATTTTTCATAGGCGCATCGCAACATATCCAAGTTCACATTGCATACCGGTCGAAAGCTCCCCCGTTCCACCAAGATCGGTTTACGGTAAAGAAACTCCGATGGCTGCAAAACTTCGCCATCCGCAGCAAACATAGCAGCCCCACTCAAACCAAGTTCAACTAGCTTGAGACTCATGAGCCGATTGTCCACATGACGGAATGCGATCCCCGAAAACTCAATCATGTCGATTTCGATGCGAGCGATCGAGAGTCCATCGAGTAATGAGTTGACGAGCAGATCTGGTTCATGGCTCAATGCAGAAGCACCGTAAACCAAGTTGACACCAACGATGCCAAGAGCTTCTTGTTGCAGTGCTGCCTCCACGTCCAACATGCGTACGTGAAGAATAATCTGACTATCCTCATCCCTCGGATGCGCCTGAAACTTAATTCCCATCCAGCCATGGCATTCGTTGGTGCCCTTGAAATTCCGAGCCGAAACCGTATCCGCAAATGCAAAAAAAGCTGTCGTATCCCCTCGAACCTCTCGCAATCGATCTAGGTTCAATCGATGTTCGTAGTCAAGCATCGCCTGCAAGCGTTCGCGGCAGACGTATCGGCTCGCGCGGCCGTAAATCGCGTCGCTCACCTTCATGTCGTATGCGGAAATGCTCTTGGCGATCGTTCCAGCACCACCGCCTACACGGAAGAACCATCTAACAACCTCCTGCCCTGCACCGATTTCAGCAAACGTGCCGTAACGGCGCGGATCCAAGTTGACGTCGAGCGCCTTCTGATGCGTATCTAACACCTCGTGTTCTGATGGGTTGCGGTAATTACGTCTCATCCTTGCGGTTGCTCCGAACCTGGCGTTGATCGATCCAAAAACAACGTACTTCGAATGCACAATCTATCATGCAAGAGGGATGCCAATAAGTCTAATTGCGTACTGTGACATTTTAGAACGCCGAATTGCCCCATATTCCCCGCCATTCCTTGTAACCAAAACGCGCACAAGGATTTCGTTGCCTCAATTATTCGCACAGGTGCTTTCAATTGATGCATCGCCTACCGCTGCCGGAGCAACACCTCCATCGGACTCTCTGTTTGGATCAATACTCCTCTAGCGGCATTAGGCGATAAACCATCGGGCCATCGGTCGCGAGAATCGCTCGAGGCGGAAACGTTGTCTCCCAAGACAACGATTCGATCGCCTGGTTCCCATGACTGAGAATCGGAATCACCATTCCCGCGATAATAGATATCACGAAAAACGAGAAGCTGATCTATTTCCATACGGCCAGAAACTGCGATGATCTCAATGGGCGCAGCCGATTCATCCTCCTTTTGAGTCCCCTGTGCATTGAGCAACGGCAGCTTCATTCGCAGCCACTCGTCCTTTTGGCTTCCGGCTACAAGATGACCGTCAACCAAGGCGACCACAATCCAAATCGATCTGTCGTCCCGTGATAATAGTTCCGCATGTGCCGCTTGATCGCCGGATTCGAACGTGAGCGAATCGCCTAATAATTCAATGTCTATTCTAGGTTGACTGACTGGCGTCCGGAATCTGCATTCTATCTTCCAAGCACTTTCCGGGCGTGATAATTGCACTGCAAAGCCAAAGTCTTGAACCGGGATGACGACATGCGAATCGTGCGCATTGACGCTAACTTGATTGTCGATGACACCATGCCAATGAGACTCAAATAAAAGCTTTCTCGAGATCTCGCTTTCGTCCGATCCCACTGCACTTGCCTTCAATACTCCCTGAAACGCCTCTCCACCAATTGTCCAACCCCCATGCGATCGAGACGATTGTTTCGTCTGTCTGGATGGACTTGTTTTCTCCCATGCGTTTAATAGTAACGATTGCCTAAGCGATTGCTCGAGCGTTTTGCACCAGCGTTCTTGATTGACAAACAGATCACCAGTCTCGATCGAAATGTGCTCAGAAGCAAAACCCACAAGCCGTTTGACCTCTCGTTTTGCATCGAACGATTCTTGAAAAACGATAACATCGCCGCGCCGTAGACCTGACGCGTGAGCCAACCCATTTGCAATTTCCGACGCCCGAGCTACTCGAATCATACGAAGCGTCGCAAATCGAATCTGGTCTCCCGGACGGATCTTTTTCAAAACACTGTCGGACTCGTTAAAGTCGACAGCGGAATCGACATTCAATTCATTGCAAATTTGGCAACGAAACGGATGATTGCTTTTGCAGGTATCCAGTGCAAACTCTTGCGAGGCAGAGCAGTTCGTGCATGTCCACGAGAAACGTGGCCCTTGCAAAATTGGCTCCATCGAACTGCCTGTAATCAATCCAGTTCTGGGAAGCCTTCCACGACGAAGCAATAGAATGGCCGCAAGAGTAATTGCCAAACAGAGAAAAAGAAACAAACCGCTCAAACTGTAAATGAACCATCGACGCGGATGGCTGGACATGGCGTGGCTCATGGCTTACCGATTCGATAAATCCCTTGCTCTGTGCGGACAAGCAAATCTTGATCGATGACCGAATAAGAAGCGAAGATACGTCCCGGCAACTTATTGCGCGAAAGTTCCTCAGGTGTTTCACCGATCCTTAACACCACGGATTCACCCGCTTCGCTCTGGAAATAAACTCGGTCTCCCGAGGCCGTTGGTGAGGCGGAGTAGTCTCCACCCAGTCGCTTTCGCCAAACTTCTTTGCCTGTCTGCATATCGACTCCCGATGCAATGCCCTTATCGCTCGCCATCACAATCTGTTCGTTGACACATAGGATGGAAGGCGTTGAAGGCACGCTAGTACCATAAGTCCATTTGAGATGCGTGTCTGTCACGTCCCCCATTCCTTCGGGATCGATGGCCAAAAGTTTCGGAGTGTTGAATCCGGTGCATACAAAAAGCGTACCGCCGCAATAGATCGGACGCGGCACTACCGAGTAGCCATCGTACCGAACAAACCAAAGGACCTTTCCATCTTTGGGTGAGAGCGATTGGACGATATTGGAACCGGGCGAAATGATTTGGGAAACACCATGGACTGTGATTAACAGCGGAGTGCAAAAAGAAAACGTCCTGTCAGCCGCAACGTCACGATTCGTACGCCAAACTTCTGCTCCCGTTAAAAGATCCAATGCAAGCGTGCAAGGTGCATCGCCACCATCACAGGCAAGGACCAATTTTCCTTCTGCGATGATAGGCGAACCGCCGTTTCCGTGAGTCGGCGGATAGGCATTTTTTCGATTTTCCCAAATCATGCTGCCATCCAGATCCATGCAAGCGGTCCCTTGATGGCCAAAATGCACGTAAATGCGACTGCCCTCGATTACGGGAGTTGGGCTTGCATGAGAATTCTTGTTGTGGATCTTCGGTGCATCTTTTGGTTGTTCGAAAACCGACTTCGAAAAGATCTCTTTCCCATCCTCGGCATTCAGGCAAACCAACTGCAAACTCTGTCGCCCTCGCAACTCTCCGTCTACGGAAACATCTTCTTCCGTATGGATTGACGAAGTGAAGTAGATACGATTGCCATGTGTAACTGGCGACGACCAACCCAGCCCTTTGGTCTTGGTAAACCACCGGACATTCTCGGTCTCGCTCCAGCTTATAGGCAGATTCGCTTCCTGACTCACGCCGTTTTTCGTTGGCCCCCGGAATTCAGGCCAGTCACTTGCTCTCACAAGCAAAGGCGCAAAACGGACACAAAACAAACACAACACAATACTCATGCAACGCATATCAAATCATTTCTATTCTTGTTAATGTCGCCTTTCGCTCCGCGAAAGTGCGCCTCGTTAACGCACTTTCGCGGAGCGAAAGGCGACAAATTCATGCTGCCAAAATCACGCTGCGGCGAGATCGTCGGCCCGCTCTGTCACCTTTTCAAGAATGTCGAGAAGTACTCGATCGCATTCAATCCCTTCGGCTTGGGCTTCGAAGTTCAGCAAAACGCGATGTCGCATGGCAGGCAAAAACACGCGGCGGATATCTTCGAAACTGACGTTGTAACGTCCGTCCAACAGCGCGCGCACCTTCGACGCCAGAGCAATTGTCTGAGCACCGCGAGGACTAGCGCCCCATCGGATGTATTGGTTTGTAACGTCCGGAGCTAGACTGCCACCTGGATGCGTCGCCAACACTAGCCTTGCGATGTAATCCTGAACATGCTTGGCCAAAACCACCTGCCGAACTAGCTGTTGCCAACGCTTGATTTCCTCACCGTCCATAACTTTTTCTGGCGTAATGATGGTCCCTCGCGTCGTTCGATCGATAATCGTGTTTAGTTCTTCTCGAGTGGAATAGCCAACCACGAGTTTGAACAAAAAGCGATCGAGTTGGGCTTCTGGTAGCGGATACGTTCCTTCTTGCTCGATGGGGTTTTGCGTAGCAAGGACGAAGAATGGTTTCTTCAATTCATAACGATTGCCAGAGACCGTAACCGTCCCCTCCTGCATGGTTTCCAAAAGAGCCGACTGAGTCTTGGGTGTGGCTCGATTGATTTCGTCGGCCAAACAAATCTGGGTAAATATCGGTCCCTTTTGGAATTGGAACTCCCGGCGACCATCATTTTCAACAATCATGTTGGTCCCGAGGATATCCGAGGGCATCAAGTCAGGTGTGAACTGCACACGATTGAAATCGAGAGACAGGGTTTCCGATAGGGTTTTGATCAGCATCGTTTTGCCGAGCCCCGGAACCCCTTCCAACAAACAATGACCACCCACAAAAACAGCCGTTAGCACGCCGTTTACGATTTCATCATGGCCGACGATCACTCGCCCAATCTGTTCGCGAACGGCTGCGTATCGATTGCGAAACGTTTCTGCTTGCTGTTGCATCGATTCTACGACGTTACTCATGTAGCTTCCTATGTTAAGTGCTAATTGTTCTTCTTGGCTTTGCGTTTTGCATCTAGCAATCTAGATGTATAGCTCTGTTCTTCTTCCACACCCATGCTAGGCTTTTTCGGCAACGCGTCCGGACGATTGGACTTCGAAGCTCCTACCCCAAAGGCATCCTCGGCGGCGGTTACCGAGACCGACAGCTCTTGATCTGGTTCGAATTGGGTGCTTGCTCTCTGTTTTTGAATATCGTCTCCAACAATACTCTTGCTGCTTCTCAAACGGTCTAGACGATTCTTTTGTTCTGCGTCCAATGCCTTCGAATCGTCTCGACGCCGTCGAAGTCGCGACGACAAGATTCGAAGCGGTAATCCAACATCCAAGGCTACGCGACGAACAAAAACATCAGCGAAAAACAAAGTCGCCCCGACAAGGACGGCCAGCGGCCAAATGTCCTTGAGGCTCTTGGCTGGCGGAAGCCCTTTTCGGTATGTGTCAACATATAGCACTTCTTTCATGGAATCTTTTTCCAAAGAGGCCGAAAGATTCCCTGCCAACCCGCCAGCCGGTTTGCGTGCCGCCAATGTCTCGAGCAATTGCATGTTGACTTGTCGAACTCGATACTCGTCTGAGAAAGGCATCGTAACTCCAGTCGTAATCGGCGGCTTACCACCGCCAGGGACGATACTGAGCATGTAGCTGCCAGCTTGTTCTGGCGTCAATTCCCCAACGTATCGTCCCGAAGCTTGTTGTCGCATCGCTATGTTGATGGGCTTCAAGTCTGGACCAACTGCGATTGCATTCATGTCCAAAAAGTTCACGAATTTATCGTCCGCATTCAATGCGGTGACGACGATTTGAACGCGGCCATCTTTGATATTGGTCGCGATGTTGTATTTGGAATCGTCATTCGAGGGACGCATGGTCCATCGAACCATCTGCGAGAAGAACTGGTCGTAGAAAGGTGAACTCACCCAATCGCCCGCCCACCGATGGCCAGCGTCGGTTGTGAAGACGGCGGTGCGTCCAAGCCCGTACGTCCAGGTAGCCAAAAGGGAAGCATTATCAGGCTCAGCAGGTTTGGTCGACCGCATTGGCACTTCCACCAAAGGGCTCTCCTTGCGTTCCGTAAGCACAAATCCGCGGATAGTGGGAAGTTCTCCAGTAATTCCCGAGAGGATTTCATGGGGCTGAGTAATGACAGCTTGCACACCACCCTCAGGTTCAAAAACCAATGGCCTAGCGACGCGTCGAGCCTCACGCATAAAAATCTTTGGGAGCGCCGATGCATTTTGCACGACATAGTAATTCCCGCCTGTTTTGTTGGCGATGCGCTTTAGTTCGTTGCTGCCCGCTGGTCCATGCGAGCCAACAGCAACCGTCGAGATCTTGATCTTGGCACTGGAGAACTGAGAAAGGATTCCCGAGGATGCGGGCGTAGGGTCCCCGTCGCTGATAACGATCATATGTTTTAAAGAGGCTGGCACGTTTTTCAGTCCTCTCATCGACAAATTCAGAGCCGAGTCGAAGTCGGGCATGTCACCCGGGGTCATGGCGTTCATTCGGGACTTCATCATCGCTTTGTTTTCACCTACCTTGAGCAGACCTGATGCCCCGGTCCCCCATAGCCATTTATCACCCGACATGTCGTATTGAACAACACCGCAATAGTCGCTCGGCCCCAATGCTTCCAAAGCCGCCTTGGCGATCATTTTTTGCCAGTGATTCCCCTCAGGGATTTCGCAGGCATGCATCACCATCGCGAGAGCACCAACGGCTTCTACCTTGCTGTTCTTAATGGCAAAATTAACCGGCATGGCTTTTTCTAGCTTGGTGTTGGTCCAACCTCCGGCCC
Source organism: Pirellula sp. (assembly GCA_031374925.1). Taxonomy (GTDB): domain Bacteria; phylum Planctomycetota; class Planctomycetia; order Pirellulales; family Pirellulaceae; genus JBKCUI01. The sequence goes on from JANMHA010000152.1 coordinate 11,690, forward strand.
CAAATGCCTCAGGTCCACCCAACATCAAAATCCCCATTCCGAATTGCTGCGTGCTTTGGACAAGCATGTCGATTTGATCATCGGTGAAGGACACGATCTGAGTTGAGTCGTCGCCGCTTGTTCGCGGCGCACCAGCTAAAATGACAGAGTCATAGGATTGAAGCTCGACCAAACTCGAAAAGAGGTTGCGAGTATCACGCACGTCGACGTCGATATCATTCCGCCTAAGCGCGTCCACAAACCTCTGGTAATTCCCTGTTGCTACTCCGTCCTCAATCAACATGACCTTTCCTTTTCCGCGAGCATAGGTAAAGGCGGTCGCACGATTGTTTTGCGTAATCGTATCGTTAGCGGGGTCTTTGGTGATGAACTCGGCTTCGTAAGTGTAACCGGCGGTCTCATCAATCTTGTGCGGAATAGGAATCACGTTGATATCTCGATCGAGCGTGTAGTCTCCGTCAGCCAACACTTCGGACTGGTTTCCAATCCGACGAACGACCCGCAAATGCCCTGGAATGTCTATTGCGTTTCCAGCCTCGCTGTAGCGATTGATTACCACGCGAGCATCCACAATTTGACCTTGCCGAACAAAGCCAGGTACGTCAATTTTTTCAACCAGGACCTCCGTTTTGGAGTCCAAACGGACGGGAACAACGTCGATTCCAATGCCGGTGTCGCTCAGCCGCTGGGCCGTCGCTTCCGCGGAACCTAAAGTCTGGTTGCCATCGGTCAGAATGACGATCCGTTTGGCGGAGTCCTCAAGGAAACTTGCTTGAGCGAGCTTGAGCGCACTTTCCAAATTGGTTGCATCCGACTTACCAAAAAAAGATTCGGGCCGATTTATATTCGGCAAATCCTCATCGAACGGTGGGATTTCGATGGCTGCCTCACGCCCAAATACGATTAACCCGGCTCTGTCCTGGCGTTCCGAATGACGGTGAGCTTTGACACTTTGAATCGCATATTCAAACATCAGCTGACGCTTGGCGACCGGAATCGAATCGCTCTGGTCCAACAAATAGATAACCGTCAGCTTCTCGCTTGACCATATCCACTGAATTCCAGCGATTGCGAAAATGACCAACAACATCACCGCGGTGCGCAGTGCAATCGCAATAGATCGACGCCACGGGCCAAGACCAGCCAAGGATTTCATCCCTAGCCACCAAACCAACGGAATTAGCAACAGCAACACTAAATACCAAGGGTATTGAAAACCTATTTCAATTCGGCCCATGGTAAGTTGCCTTGGATGAGTTTGGGTTGGGGGAAATAGTGGCTAGCTCTTCGTTGATCACGCCCTGGCAAGCGTTGCTACGCTCGCCAGGGCGTGGATGACAAGTTTCATGTTGCCCGTCGCCTGATAACGAAATACATTATGGTCGATTCACAAGCCCATTGGCCAGACGGCATGCTTGGATTTTTCGCGAAACACCACAAACTTGAGCGTGTGATGCAAATAAATGGAATTGAAATCGAAGATACGTTCGCGGAAGCCTTCGATATGACTGGCACTCGCATCATCATTACGGCCGCCGAACCGTCCTGGGCGCGGCGAGCCGCCGAAGCAATGACGGGCTTCGCGACGAGCGTCATTGGATGTGGCATAGAAGCTGGAGTGGAGCGATTTCTTGAATCGGACGAGACTCCAGACGGTCGACCTGGAGTCGCAATCCTGCTCTTTAGCGTATCTGGAACCGAACTTGAAAAACAATTGGTACGGCGCGTTGGCCAATGTGTCTTAACGTGCCCGAGCACGTCCGTTTTTGCAGGGCTTACCAGCGAAAAGCGTGTCGCAATGGGATCCAAACTTCGCTATTTCGGTGACGGCCACCAAATCTCAAAGAAAATTGGAAAAGAACGCTACTGGCGAATCCCCGTTATGGATGGCGAATTTGTGTGTCAGGATACCGTCTACCGGCAAGGGGCTGTCGGAGGAGGAAACTTCCTCGTCTTGGCGGACACGATCCACGGAGCGTTGCACGCTTGCGACTACGCAGTACGTGCCATCAAACGCCTTCGCGATTGCATCACACCATTTCCGGGCGGAGTGGCACGCAGCGGTTCCAAGGTCGGCTCTAAGTACAAAATGCTGAACGCCTCGACGAACGATGCATTCTGCCCCACTTTGAGAGAACAAACTAAATCGTATGTGCTCGATCAAACCAGCGCTGCATTGGAACTGGTCATCGATGGATTAACGCCCGAGGTCGTCGGACACGCGATGCGAGTGGGTATTCAAGCTGCATGCGAGGCTGGACCGTCTTGCGGTGTGAGAAAAATCACCGGTGGTAATTATGGAGGAAAACTTGGCAAGCACCATTTTCATTTGCATGAATTGTTGTCGCGATCGCAGTAGGTTGGAAAGGAATAGAACGCCACCTCCCTACTCCCTACGCCGTGAAAGATCATTTCGAGTTTGATTGTCCGGCTCGGGCTTGCCCCGACCGGACACCGTTTTGGTTTCCTACGTACTCGGATCGAAACGATAACACATCCGCCCCCTATAGCTTAGCCCGACAAAGGCGGACTAAGCTGTAGGGGGCGGGCGCCAGGGAAATTGCTCACTCTTAGTACACCAAAACAGGGTTACGGGAGGATGAGCCCCCACGTAAACCAACGATTTTGTTGCATAAAATCCTTGACGGCGTTGCGCTGCTCCCCTGCTCCCTAAATCTTACAGCTTGCCGGTCATTTCACTTTCAGACCCTCGCGGTCCAGCGTCTCCGACCAACTACAAATGTGCTTATGACCATTCCAAACAATTCGCTTCCGTTCAACGGAGTATTGTACGATTTGCTTTGCAGTGCAGTTGCATCCACCGTCCATCGCCTCTCGGGGTCGATGATAACGAAGTCCGCCGGCATGCCTATTTCAAGACTACCCCCACTTTGACCAAGAAGCTTCGCTGGACTCAGGCTCATCTTTTCGAACGCTTCGCTCCACGTCAAAATCCCGGGCCGAATCAAATAGGTGAGGACCTGAGCCATCGCAGTTTCTAGAGCGATCATCCCAAACGGCGCAGCGTCGATCTCCATCATTTTCTTTTCTAACGAACACGGTCTATGGCCGCTACTGATAATATCAATCGTTCCATCACGTAACCCTTCCATACACGCGTCGACATGATCTTGAGAGCGCAGCGGTGGATTCACCTTGCAATTGGCATCAAAGGAACGCATCAACGTATCGCACATATGTACGTTGGCTATAAAAATGCCTGAAGTGAACTGGATTCCACGCGCCTTGGCTCGCCGGCATAGTTCCACACTGCCCGACGTGCTGATACTGGTTAGGTGCAATCGACCTCCGGTTGCTTCGATCAGCCGCAAATCACGCGACGTTGCCAAGTCTTCGGCCTCAGCAGGAATCGGTGAGAGCCCAAGCTTGAGTTGCTCTAATCCTTCGTGCATAACCCCGCCCCGCGACAAGGAGCCAATTTCGGGATGATCAAAGACAACTCGGTCAAACATCCCGCAGTATTCCAACGCTCGCCGGAGCAAGGCTGTGTTTTCAATCGGTCGAGGACCATCGCTCAGGGCTACCGCGCCGGCTTCCACTAGCGAACCGATCTCAGCCAATGACTCTCCATTCTGGCCTTTGCTCACACATCCCAGCGCATATACCTTGCAGTTGTCGGCCCTTGCCCCCTTTTGCCGAATGAACTCGACGCTCGCCGCGGTATCAATGGGCGGCTCCGAGTTCGAAGATAAAGCAATCGCCGTATATCCACCCGCTAGGGCTGCCGTTGTTCCGGTGACAATCGTTTCATCTTCTTCTCGACCTGGTTCGCCGAATTCCGTCGCTAGATCGACCAGTCCAGGCCCTACTATGCACCCAGTTGCGTCAAGTCTTTGCAATTGTTCCGGCAAGTCTCCATCGCGCGTATCAATCCCTGCGAAACGCCCGTTGAGCACCAGCAACCGCCCGATTTGATCCATGCCATTGTTTGGGTCGACAAGCCGTGCATTTTCAATAAGCCATGAGGAGTCAGGGTGCATGGAGCTGAATGGTGGAATGGTGGAATGGTGGAGTAATAGAGTGGTGGAGTGTTAGGTTTTGCCACCTAGGAGCAGCCATAGGGTTGCCATTCGAATTGCAATGCCATTGGTCACTTGTTCCAGAATAACCGAATGTGGTCCGTCGGCGACTTCGGGCGTCAGTTCCACCCCGCGATTGATCGGGCCGGGTGCCATTATCAGTATTTCAGGTTTGCTGCGTCGGATGCGTTCTTGATTCATCGCGTACAGCAATGTGTACTCGTGTACTGAGGGGAACGGGCGAATCGCTTGCCGCTCAAATTGGATTCTCAACAAGTTCAATACGTCGCACCGAGGTAGGATCTTGTCCAGACTATACGAAACTTCAACCCCTAACTTCTCCCAATGTTTAGAAACCAAAGTAGCCGGTCCGCAGACGATGACCTTTGCTCCCAATTTGAGCAATCCCCAAATATTGGACCTGGCTGTTCTTGAATGCGCTATATCGCCGACCAGAGCGACGGTCAAACCTGCCAATGAGCCTCGATGCTGGCGAATCGTCAAGATGTCGAGCAGGCCCTGCGTTGGATGTTCATGCGGACCATCACCAGCATTAATCACGCTGCAAGCCAAATGATTAGAGAGCATGTGCGGCGTTCCGGGAGAACCATGTCGTACCACTACCGCATCGACCAGCATGGCCTCAATGGTCTTCGCCGTGTCGATAAAGGTTTCACCTTTAGCAACACTGGAACCGCTGGAAGAAAACTCTACCGTGTCGGCACCAAGTCGTTTGGCAGCTAACGAAAAACTGTTCTTCGTTCGAGTGCTATTTTCGAAAAACAGATTCGCAACCGTACGCCCTTTGAGCAGATCGAGCTTGTTTCGACCGTTGGACGTTGCTGCGTGCAATATCTCCGCGTAGTCCAAAATCAAATTGATCTCGTTGGCTGTTAGGTGCTCCAATCCCAACAAATGCTTATGATTCCACGAATCCGGGATCCGCGGTGCATTGATGAGGGCGTGGGGGGTTGTCACAGCTAAAGCGGACTCTTGAAACATGAACTTTCTCTCAGTGCTTCCAATTTGCGGATGCTCTGATTCTAAAGTTCATTATCGAGGAGCGGAAGGAGAGAAAGCATCATCCTCAGTTTCCACAACGGCAGTCTTCTTCTCACCCAGGATCAGGTCACAAGCAACCCGAAGCTCCTTTACGGATTTGCTAACCGCCAAAGTAAGTGAGGCTAGATCTTTTATTGTGTGCTCGTTGAGCTCTTCCTGGAACAGTTCAACCTTGGCCAGAAGCCCAGTAACTTTTTCCTTTTCTTCGGCGGAAATCAAAGCCAAGAGGGCTTTATCCACGTTCGAGGAAGCGGCCAGCGCATTGGTTGGTTTTTTGGGTGCACCATTCAACGCAAGGTGAATACGCTCAAAACGTTGGTGAGCGATTCGCCTAGCATTCTTGACTTCTTTTGGTTGTTCTTCAACAGGATTCTTTTTTGGTTTCGCTCCACCAGGACCGCTTCCACCTGGGTATGCATCGCCGCCATCCGTGCCCGGTCCGCCCTTTCCAGAACCGCCGGATCCAGGACCGCCTGGCCCAGCCAAGTCTGCACCACCACCCATCATGGCTCCCATCCCTCCTGGATATCCTGTGCCAGTCGCGGAACCGGCTGAACTTGAAACTCGTTTCTTCCAGTCCTTCAGCGACTGCTTCACAAACTTAGCGATCGCCTTTTCAAGCGTAATCACTTCCTCAGGCGTCAAGTTCGATGTCTTGATGGTGCCGAAGCTTTGCAATGCTGTCTCAACCAACCATTCTGATTTCTGTTCATCAATGATCTTTAGCAACGCAGGAGTCAATGCCGTTACCGCAAGCTTACTTGGCCCCTTGTCTGGATCAAGTTTGGCGATTTCGGTCAAGCAGTAAATGACTTGTTCGGTCAGATAGTAATGTGCATCTGGATCCCGGGTTACGGGCGCCGGACCAGCAAGTTGGGATTGCAGAACCGAAACAAATTTATTGAGGACCGGTTCGGTAACAAATCCAGCCTTGACATGCCGAGCGAGCGAACTCAGCCCAGAAAAGATCAAACCGTCATTCTCCTTTTGATCGATGAACTCGAGGAGACTTTGCAGAACTAGTTTTTCGGGCTTGGCTTCTTTGCTCGTCACTTCGGAATTGAGACGCCCGATAAGGATCGCTGCGTTGATGCGAGCCTGTGGGGAAAAAGTTTTTCCGTCCTTGTCCTTCCCTGCCAACTCTCGCATTTGCGCGATGAAACTGGCATTGAACTTTGGGCTCAAGTCTTTGTTCTTCTCGATCGCCTCAATGTCTTCAAGGATCTCCCTTCGTGCCCCGTTGACTAGCTCTGGGGAAGGCTGGGTTAAATTAGGGATCAGAAAGTCTCGATAGTATTCATCGAGCGGTGTAAGATCCAATTTTTCGGTTTTGCCGCTCCTGGCCTTGTTCTTTTCGCTGGCCTTTTCAGCGATCTCCTTGGGTACTTTGAGCTTGACTTCCTTTTGCTTGAACGAAGGGGCCTGAGCGATCGCTTTCGCTTCTAACAGGCCAAAACCTGTCGCTAGAGAAACAGCACCTAATAGAGACGACTGTACGAGCAGACTAGAAAGTGTTCGTCGGCGCATGAGACCACCTCATTGGTAGTGGAAAGAGGAGCAGGTACGAGAAAAGTAGCCAAGGGCATTTCCCTTCCTATCTAAGGTACGGTATGTGCCACCCTAATGTCAACTTTTCCGTTCTCGATTCGGCCCAGATCTTTCAATATTTGACTGCAAACAGTCAGGAAAGTCAGGAAAGCGAGACTTAAGCGCCTAGGAAGTTCCCATCCTCGTCATAGCGTACGACGGCAAAGTAAACAAAATTTACGACCATCATCGGAATCACAGCCCAGAAAACCGGTGCGACGAAATAGATCAACGAAGCGGCCACCAAGACATAAAGGGACCAAAGCCACCAAGTTTGCTTGAGAAATGCCTTATAACGCTTCATTGTCTGTCTTGCTTTCGTTTGTAATGCTCCAGCCTAGCGATTAGGCGAGCGGCAGAGTGAAAACTACCTGCCAAGGGTTTCAATGGGAGAGCGAGGCTCCTGCCGAGCTTGGCGTTGGTTCGGCAGGAGCCTCTCCCTCCCGGTATGATCAATGCTGCCGCTCGCCTTAACGTCCTTCGCGCAGTCGTTCGCCGAGAAAATTGTCGAGCTCAGGAATCGCAAAAATCTTATTCACTGTCGTTTCGATGTCATACTCAACACGGCGGAATTCAACTTTCGGAAACTCGAGAATGACAAAACAACTCCGCCAATCTCCATCCCTAGGCTGCCCAACACTCCCAACGTTGATCATGGCTTTGTCCTCGGGCAATTCCATTTGATACCCGAACTCGTCGGGCCTCAGGAACTGCATATTGGTAGTGAACACCCCGGGGGCATGCGTGTGACCTTGAAATGTGTACCCTTGGATCATTGAGAAGAGCTTCTCCATCTTGCGGCGATTAAAGACATCCTCAGGGAAAACATACTCATTCAAAGGATTGCGAACCGAACCGTGCACGAATAGGACATTCTCTTCCGCAATCGTACGGGGCAAACGAGCCAAATACTCGAGGCGCCGCTGGGCTTCTGCGGGATGAGCGTTGTTTTCTAATTGCTTTCGAGTCCAGAAGATGGCTTGTTCCGCCGCTGTACTGAAGCCTTCGGGATCGATTAACGCTCCGTAATCGTGATTTCCGAGTACGCAGTGGTCAAACGTAGAAACGACATCCAAGCACTCACACGGGTTGGCACCGTAGCCGACCACATCACCGAGGCAAACAATTCGATCGCAACGCTGCGACTCAATGTCCTTTAAGACAGCTTGCAGCGCTTCCAAGTTGCCATGAATGTCACTTACGATTGCAGTGCGCACGAAATGGATGTTTCTGTATTCAATAGTGGAGTCTAAAGGAATCCCGATTTAGCGCCCTGTGCGCAACCGATCACCAAGCATATTGTCGAGTTCAGGCACTGCGTAAATCTTCTGGCAAGTGGTTTCGAAATCATAGCTGACTCTTCGAAAGAACAGTTTGCGAACATCATGATCGATTATGACATAACAAGCTCGATTGTCTTCGTCTCGAGGCTGCCCAACACTGCCTACGTTCACCATCAACTTTTCCTTGCCGAGTGCGAAAACGCCATCGCAATGCGATGGCTTAATGAACTCTAGGTCGGGTGTAAAGACCCCAGGCATGTGTGTATGCCCCTGAAAACAATACTGTGTTACCCGAGTAAAAATATTCTCCATCTTATTTTTGTCGTAAATGGTCTCGGGAAAGACATATTCGTTGGTAGGATCCCGAGGTGAGCCGTGCACAAACATGAATTTGTCCTGGTGGTGGAGCTTCGGCAACTCACTTAAGTAGTCCCATCGCTTATTGACTACACTCAGAATCCCAGCATCCAATCGATCTCGAGTCCAGTAAATGGCCCTGAGAGCGACAGGATTGAACCCCTCCGGATCAAAAAGGGCCGCTTGATCATGGTTTCCCATGATCGTAAACGCGGTTTTTCTCATGACTAAGTCCAAGCACTCACAAGGATTAGGTCCATAACCTACGATATCTCCCAAACAGATAATTTGGTCAACGGATTGGCTCGCGATATCCGCCAGCACTGCTTGAAGTGCCTCAAAATTGCCGTGAATATCACTAATCAGCGCTTGCCTCACTACGGGCTCCTCGACTGGACGGCTTGCATTTCCGCCATAAGGCGGGAGGGACAAAAACTTCTGGGAAAAAGAATCAACCCTAATTCTAGTCCGTGTCGGAGGGCATGGGCACCCCAGATGTTCAACGAGCGAACTAATTTGTACGCAGCTTCGGAGTGTTGTCACCCACAATTCCGTTTTGCCGCATAGGATATCTCGGGACTACAAATGCCAATCAGGTCGAGCGAACGGCATCCCAACCAGACAATTTGGAGATATCAGAAAAAATGAGCGAAAAGCAGGTTGCATGGATTACGGGTAGCGGAGCCCCTCGGGTCGGACAAGTCATCGCCAAGTACTTTGCAGCACAGGGGTTCGAAATCGCGCTACACGCAAACACGTCCCTAGAAAACGCGTTGAAATGCGCTTCGGAAATGACTCAATCTGGAACCGATGCGATCGTCCTGCAAGGCTCCGTGCAAGATCCGGACTTCGCAAAAGCTTCGGTGAAACGAATTGTTAAGCATTTTGGCCGGCTCGACGTACTGGTCAACTCGGCTGCCGTATGGGATTGGCAGTCCTTCGAGAAAACAACCGCCAAGGATGTTCAGCGGCAATTCGAGGTAAATACCCTCGGCACGTTTCTTTGCAGCCAAGCAGCTGGACTTCACATGGCCTCCGTTCCGACGGGAGGAGCGATCGTATTGATCGGCGATTGGGCCGTGGTGCGGCCTTATCCCGACTTCGCCGCATACTTCGCAAGCAAAGGAGCAATCGAAACCATGACGCGATCGTTGGCGGTCGAGTTGGCAACTCGAAATCCTGCCGTCCGGGTCAACGCCATCCTACCCGGACCAGTCCTGTTGGATCCATCCATCTCGCCGGAAAAAGCCAACGCTATACGCCAACAATGTCTTCTGAAACGGCATGGTCAACCAGAGGACGTTGCAAAAGCGGCTTACTTCCTTGTAACGCACGAGTTCATTACCGGTGCATGTCTGCCGGTTGATGGTGGTCGAAGTATCTACGCAGGACCTTCAACCGACGCAATTGCTCACCCGTCATTCCACAGCAAAGATGAAGTGCAATGACTTAGTAACAGGGACGAGCGAGACACTCCGCTCGTTGCTTTCAGCCACAACTGCGACTACACCTGTGCGAGGGCCTCGCATGGCCACAAAAACAAGCGTGTGGCACGCCCCAGAGCGATCGCGAGGGCGTGGGAAGTGTGGCAAAGGTTTCTAGCGACCCCCACGTCCTTCGTAAACTCAGGGACATGCCACACGTAAATCGGCACCAGTCCTTGACCTCACTTGGCGCTCATGGCTCGAAGCACTCTTGGGAGAGGAAAATACACTTCTTCTCTCCTTATTTCCTGCTCTTCCACGGTTGCGTTGAATCGCTCCTTGAGCCACTGAATCGTGTTTTGTACGACCAGTTCGGGGGCGCTGGCGCCAGCCGTGATCAAGACCGTTTTGAACCCTCGAAGATCCTCTTCGTTAAGGTCTTGAGGACCATCGGCTAGATAAGCCGGTCGCCCAAACTCCGCCGCAAGCTCTCGCAACCTTTGCGAGTTGCTACTGTTTTGACTACCAAGAACGATAACCGCGTCCGCTTTCTGGCAAAGAAGTTTCACGGCTTCCTGCCTGTTCTGCGTTGCATAACAAATATCCTCCTTGGGAGGTCCGACGATCCATGGAAACCGCTCCTTGAGTCTCTGGATTATTCGATTGGCGTCGTCAACGCTCAACGTTGTCTGAGTCAAGTACGCGAGTTTCGTTTCAGCCTTAAATGGAAGCAAATCGACGTCCTGGGTATCTTCCACAAGCACGATCGCTTCGGGCGCTTCCCCCATCGTCCCAATCACTTCGTCATGCCCCTCGTGCCCAATCAGAACAATGGTGTAGTGCTCTTTTGCAAATTTGATTGCTTCCAAGTGCACTTTGGTAACAAGTGGGCAAGTTGCATCGATCGCATTGAGCCGGCGTTCCTTGGCGACCCGCCGGATTTCCGGGGAAACGCCGTGGGCGGAAAAAAGCACCGTGGAATCGCTCGGTATCTCTTCGAGCGAATTGACAAATACCGCCCCCTTGCCTTGAAACGATTGTACGACATGCTGGTTATGGACTATCTCATGATAGACGTAGATCGGGGGTCCAAAGTGCTTGAGCGCTAACTCAAGGCTTTGAACCGCCATGTTGACGCCAGCACAAAATCCTCTAGGAGCAGCAAGAATTATTTTCATGGGACATTGAGGTCAGTGAGGGCTCATTTCTATTTCAGGTTATCATAGCGGCATGTCACCCCCACGCGAAGCCGTTTCCACCCCACAACCCGCCTCGAGAATGGGCAAAAGCATTGTCATCGAGGACTTACAGCTTTTCGGACCAAGCGTATCCGTTCCCTCGGTGGATCTGGTGCAAGCTGAAAAATACTGCAAAACGCTCGCAAAGAGACATTATGAGAATTTCTCCGTTGCCAGTTTGCTCGTTCCGGCAACGATAAGGCAAGATTTTTTCAACATTTATGCCTACTGTCGATGGTCGGATGATTTGGCCGACGAAATCGGAAATTCGGCCGATTCGCTCCGTCTTTTGGATTGGTGGCGAACGGAGCTGCATTCCTGTTTTTCAGGAACAGCAACACACCCAGTCTATATCGCTCTTAGGAAAACGATCTCAACGCATTCCCTTTCAATCGAGAACTTCGAAAAACTGCTGGACGCATTCGTTCAGGACCAATGCGTGACTCGTTATAGCTCTCAACTTGAGGTGATCGAATATTGCCGCGGGAGCGCTAACCCTGTTGGTCGCATCCTTTTGCAATTAGCTCGTGTCGAGGGGCCAAGGGCAATGAAGCTCAGCGATCTAATCTGCACGGGATTGCAAATCGCAAATTTCTGTCAGGATATCCGAGAAGACGCACTGCAGGGACGAATTTATCTACCTCGGGATCTATGGCAACGATTTCAACTCACCGAATCCGAGATCTTGTCGGGCCACGCCACAGAAAATCTCCGATTCGCCTTGAAAGTATGGGTCGAATTGGCTCGAACCCAGTTGGTCAGCGGACTACCATTGGTTCAACTGACTCCTCGCTGGTTGGCTCGTGACATTCAGTTATTCACTCGCGGCGGTTTATCAATCTTAAATAACATCGCGAGCGCCAACTACAACGTCTGGGCCAAGCCCATCGAAGTCTCCAAACGGCAGAAGCTAGCATTGTTGATTCGATCCGTACTTTCCCCTCGCTCAATCCAAGTTGCCGATCTCACTTGCCCACAGGGCTCCAAATTGGCATGATGAATTCTCTGTCCGCTTCCTACGCACGTTGCGAATCTATCGCCCGCAGTAGTGGTTCCAGTTTCTATCGCTCGTTTGCGCTTCTCAGACGAGACCGACTCAATGCGATGACTGCACTCTACGCCTTTGCAAGGCTGGCAGATGATGCCACCGACGCTGAGGATTCAAGTTCACTGTCTGCCGTAGCCTGGTCTGCTCCAGCTTGGCACGAGTGGCTCGATTCACTTTCCTCCGTTCTATCGCCGACCACGGAAGCTACAAAAAATCTGGATCCCATTCGGGCCGCATTGGCGGATTCCGTTTCGAAATTCTCGATTCCTATCGAATCCTTACATGACCTCGTACGGGGTGTGGATATGGACACCGTTCAGATTCCTCCTGACTTGGATTCTTCGTCCCTAAGGAGAATACAAAACCGCCTACCCATTCGCATGAAAAACTGGGATGAAACCGCGACCTATTGCCATCGCGTGGCGTCCAGCGTGGGTATAGCCTGCTTGTCCATTTGGGCGAGGACGATAGGAGAGTCCCCCTCTCCCATTGCAACCCAAGCCGCCTTGGATTGCGGCGTTGCATTTCAAATGACGAACATCCTTCGCGATCTCGCCGAGGATAGCCAACGCAATCGAATTTATGTGCCTGCGGACGAACTCGCTCGCTTTGGAATCGATTCCACGCGCTGGCTCGGGATTCAGGCTAATCCATCTGTCTCCGCGCTCAACGAACTCGGGGACTGGCGCGGATTGATTCGCTTGCAAATCGAACGAACCAAAGCCCTTTACGAGAGCGGTTGGCAAGTCGCGCATACTATCTCTTTAGATGGACAACGCATGTTCTCGCTAATGTGGCATTCATACCGCCAACTTCTATCGGCAATCGAACTATCTCCAGAGTTGATCTGGCAATCTCGAATTCAGTTGACCAAACTACAAAAACTAAGGCTTGTCGGTCAACATTTGCTTACACCCTTATTCCAACGATTGATTGCAGACCATCCTCCAATTCGAGACAACGAATCAAGTGTCGTTCGCCATGCATGGCCTCGGAATGGACCTAGTGTTGCCGTCATCGGAGCAGGTCTTTCTGGTATCAATGCTGCATTGCACCTAGCGCGCCATGGTTGCCAAGTGTCGTTGATTGAATCAAAAAACCGCATCGGCGGTCGGGTCGGGTCTTTCGTAGATTCGGAGACAAGTCAGCCTATCGACTACTGCCAGCACGTCGGAATGAATTGCTGCTCAACACTAAAGCAATGGATCCAGGACACGGACCAGTCATCTTTTTGGACCGAGCAAGATTCTCTACATTTTGCATCGTCTGGAGGAAAACGCACTCGCGTTGCAGCTTGGCCACTACCAGCGCCCCTTCATCTTTCCGGACTGTTGTTCGGATGGCCGCAGTTGCGACTTTCCGATCGGATTCGGATTGGAATAGGGTTGTTGCGACTGTATAGACTCAAACGCGACAAAACCATCGTTTCTCAATTGGCAATCGATTGGCTTCGTGCAAACGGTCAGACCGATAGCTGTATTGAAAATTTCTGGGGGACGATTCTGGTTAGCGCGCTTGGCGAGCAAGTCGATCGCGTTACCTTGGGGGCAACCCAAAAAGTTCTGGTCGACGGATTTGCTTCTCAACGAGACGGCTTCCATCTTCTCGTTCCATCTCGCCCGCTCTCGGAATTGCTGGACGAAAATGTTTGTACCAAGCTGTTAGACTTAGGCGTTGCCATCCGTTTGGGGCATATCGTCAAGGACATTGTCAACGCACCGTCCAATACCTATCAACTAAAAATTCAAGGGGGAAACGAAGTCCTGAGCGATCGGTATGATGCAATCGTCGTCGCGCTGCCATGGAATAAGGTATCGGACGTCCTACCATTGGACGAGAAGCCAACAGTCCGGCTCGCATCGTCCATGCAGTCCTCTCCGATAACGGGTATTCACACTTGGTGGGACCGAGCTTGGTTAACGGAGCCACATGCAATTCTGATCAACCGATTTTGCCAATGGGTTTTTCCGGCTCCCGATTCGCATCGCTCAGAGAACACCAAGAACCAACCCAATCGAACGAAAGAAACCTATTATCAAATCGTAATCAGCGCATCACGCCACCTACCGGATGGCGACGCAGAGTCGATTCTCAAATTGGTAAAGCAAGACCTCGCGGAGGTATTCCCTGAGTCAGCGGTTGCAACGATGCTCCGAGGACGCGTCGTAACCGACCCAAACGCCGTCTTTTCGGTATCCGCAGGGCACGACGCAGGCAGATTAGAGTGCAACGTTTTGGCGGACAAGAAGATCTGGTTGGCTGGCGATTGGACTGCAACGGGCTGGCCAGCGACAATGGAGGGATCGCTCCGTTCCGGAGCCTTGGCTGCGAAAGAATTGCTCAGTGCATTTGGAAGGGACGCATCCTTGATAGAGGACAGCCATTGAAGAGTCTACCGAATTCGCCTACCTCATCCGTTGAAAGCCATGTTGAGTCATCACCACCAGCCTGTGTGATTTGCGATGCCGCGATGGTGGCTTGGTTGGACCAAGATATTTGGCGATGCGAACAGTGTTCCCACTGGTCATCCAAGCTGTTGAACAGCCCCTTGAAAAAAAAGAAACTAGATCTTGATGAGTTTCAACGACAGCGTTCTTTGATGGAGCTTAGACGCACCAACGCAAATTCCATCGTTAAAGAAATCTTCGTCAGAGTGGAGTCCAAACAGCCGACTTTGTGCGATGTCGGAACGGCGTACGGATGGTTTCTCGAATCGGCGCAAGCAGCTGGGATTGAATCGTTGGGAATTGAGCCTGAAGTGGCGGTAGCGGAATCCGCAATTCAAAATGGCCTGACCGTCCGCGTTGGCGAGTTTCCATCGTGTCTGGCTTCGACAGAACAATTCGATGTTCTATCGTTCAATGATGTCTTTGAGCACTTAGCTGATCCCGTTCAAGTTCTTGAATCCTGCCGAAGGCATCTTCGACCTCGCGGCTTGCTCGTTTTGGTTTTGCCATCAAGCCATGGTCTTTTGTTTCGCCTTGCTTGCCTACTCAGACGGTTGGGGATTCGCAAACCATGGGATCGATTGTGGCAACGCTCTTTCCCTTGCCCCCATTTGCATTACTATTCCCCAAGCGGATTGAGATCGCTGCTTTTGAAGCACGGATTTCTGCTAGAGCACGCGTCCGATTTGCCTTCGTTTCATTTTCGCGGACTATGGAATCGTATTCGCATGGAATCCAACATCAGCGTCATTCGAGCCTCGATGTCCTACCTTTTGCTGATCGGCCTGTCCCCGATATTGCAAGCATCTCGATCCGACATCTCTATGCAGATTTATCGATTGGGGAAATGAGTTGCCTCGCACTTACATGCACCTGCGATTCCATTCGCGTCTATTCGCGTTATAGCCGGCAAGTTCAGGAGTCCAATGCTTGTTATCGCATCGTCCTCTTAGGAATGTTTCCGACATCGAACGCAAAGAAGGCGAGAAGTGCTTGCCAACCGAGGATGAGTGGCAACGCCGCGAACATGACCGTACCGGCGGACGCGAGTTGATTTAGTTCATAGCCTCGAATCCAGTTAATCAAACCAAAACTCACTCCGAACCCGATCAATCCAATGCTCAGGACAAGGTTCAGCGAAGCAATGTTGAACTCCCGGAGGAAGTAGCAGTAGAAGATTCGTTTTAGGAAATTTCGGAAATGATAAAATGGAAACTGAACGGCTGCTCTGAAAATGCTCAAGTTGCTTTGCTCGTTGGCGTAGTGCGATTTCATCGGCACATCGACTACGACTGCCCGAAGCGTATAAAGTCGAAACAGCAAGTCGGATTCAAAAAAATACCGACGATCGATTTTCTCCCAAGGCAAGCGATTAGCGATATCTGCCTGAATTGCGATGAACCCATTCGTTGGATCAAACAAGTTCCAATATCCCGTAGAAAGTTTTGAAAAAAACGACAAGCCAGCATTCCCAACCATTCGGATAACCGGCATCGATTGAAGATCCTCGAGATGAAAGAAGCGATTCCCTTTCGAAAAATCTGCTTCGCCTCGGATCAAAGGCCCAACCAGGTCCGGAATTTTCTCAGGCGACATCTGGCCGTCGCCATCCAGTTTGACAACGATCTCAGCCCCATCGGCGAGTGCCTGTCGCGCGCCTGCGATAAAAGCATAGCCCACTCCCGAGTTTTCTTCGTGAAGCAGAACCCGGATGCGTGGGTCTAGGCTCTGAGCCTTCGTTGCCACCTCGCGGCTTCCCTCTGGACAACCATCAATGCTGCAATAAATGTGATCAACCTCGGATCCAATCCTGGAAAGAACGTCAGCCAAATGGTTGGCTACCTTGTAGCACGGTATAACAACCGCGATCCGCCTTTCACAAGGTTTCTGTGGCATAATTGGCTTTGGCAAAGAAATGGCGGACAACCTACGGTTACCTTGAGACTACATGAATCTGCAGGGTGAGGCAATGCGCGGTCGTCCGTTCGATTGTGGATCGAGTCCAACCGATGGCATTCTATCGGTACTGCCGATGCAATCGGTACGACCAGACTGCAGAATTGGTTGGGATGCCGACAATCCAATTTCAGAAACAGACGGTCCGGCCTATTCTTGTTTTCGATTAACTCGTACCAGACTCGGAGATTCCATGATCCGTTTGGAAAAACCAATATCAAGATGAGCGAAATGGCTGCCAATTCCAAATTGCGAAAAACAATCGTGGAGGTTTTTTGTGTCGCTACCATTCTTGCCTCGGGGATTGCCGCCTACAGCAATTCACTTCAAGTTCCTTTTCTTTTCGACGACAACGCACGGATCGTTAACGAGCCATCGATTCGGACGCTTTGGCCTCCGTGGGTGGCGATGCAGAATTCCAACCGGCCCATTGGACAATACACTTTCGCGTTGAACTTTGCTTGTAATGGATACGATGTTTATGGGTTCCACGTTGTCAATCTAGGTATTCACTTGGTTGGCGCATTGTTTCTATTTGGTTTTGCCAAGAGTACATTGCGCCTTTGTGGTCCTCGATATCATACTTCCGCAACTCTGCTTGCGTTTTCAATTGCCCTGATGTGGGTCGTACATCCACTCAATACGCAAGCGGTGACTTACCTTGTCCAGAGGCTTGAATCCCTGATGGGACTTGCCTACCTTGCCACGCTTTATTTTTTTGCTCGATCACTGGACTCGAAGGCAAGTTGGTTATGGTTGCTTTGCTCCATAGTTGCCTGCGCCTTTGGCATGGGATGCAAGGAAGTGATGGTATCGGGACCGCTCATAGTCCTTTGGTACGACCGAGCGTTTTTTGCATCTAGTTGGCGAGCACTCTTTTTCAAGCGGAAGTATTTCTACGCACTATTGGCTTCGACCTGGGTGGTGTTGGCTTGGTCGATGCTGCATTACCGATTGGACTACTCGAATGGATCGCTCTTGCAAGTCGAGGGATTGACCTCGTGGACGTATCTGCTCAGCCAATCAAGTGTGCTTGTTCACTATTTGGCTTTGGCTTTTTGGCCACAGGGCCAATGTGTCTACCCTGCGTGGCCGGTATCGCATTCAGTCCAACAAGTTTTGCCGCAGTTCCTTTTCCTGTGCGTACTCTTTGCGTCGACGGTTTGGGCGGTCTTTCATCATCCACGATGGAGTTTTTTGGGCGGTTGTTTTTTCCTGGTACTTGCGCCCACATCGAGTGTCATTCCAATCAAGGATCTGGCGTTTGAACATCGAATGTACTTACCCTTGGCGGCGGTGATTGCACTGGTCTTAGTAGGAACGTACGAATTACTACGGCAGTTCGATATTGCAAAAGCATACGCTTCTCGCATCCACGTTGGGACTTCTATGCTGCTCGCTCTAGTGTTAGGCATAACAACTTTCGAGAGGAACAAAGTCTATGTATCCGAGATTTCTGTTTGGAAGGATACGCTTGTAAAATCACCTAGCAATGTGACTGTCTGGGTAGGACTGGGTGGCCTCCTGGCGAAGGAGAAGCGGTACGGAGAGGCGCGTGAGCACTTTGAACGAGCACTCGAGATTGCACCCAATGATTCCGTCGCGAATGCCAATTATGCTGGACTGCTAATCGAACTGAGGGAATACGATTTGGCGGGCCATCGTTTGGAGCGAGCGTTTCAAAACAGCCCTAATAATCTAGATGCCATTACAAATATGGCGCATCTCCAAACTCGGCTTGAAAACTTTTCCGAGGCTGTCAAGTACTATGAAGTAGCGGTAATCGGGATGCCAAACGACGAAGACCTTCAAAGCAGTCTCATTGCTTCTCAAATCCGTAACGGCAATCTATCGGAAGCGGATCGCTGTAGTTTTGACAATCTGAAACGCCGTCCAAACTCAGCCAAAGCAAATGTGGATTACGCGTCTGCTTTGATTGCGAATGGACGCAACGCTAAAGCGATTGAGTATTGCGAGAAAGCGATTGCCCTAGACGATCAGCTTTCGACTGCCCATGCGACCCTTGCGACACTAGAGACGGACCCTGAAAAAGCTATCCAGCGAATGGCTCGAGCGATCTCGCTTGAGCCGATGTCATTCGACTACAACAGAGCCATGGGGGACATGTTGATGCACACCAGGCCAATGGACGCGGTTGGACACTTTGAAATCGCACTTCGGTCCGAACCCGATAGCATTGAGGTCTTGCTGAAGGTTGGAGGTGCGTGGGACGCCTGCGGATTTCCGGAGAAAGGCATTCCGTACCTGGAACGCGTAACCCAGTTGTTGCCAGATTGGGTTGAAGCCCGCCAAAGCTTGGAAGCACTTCGACATAGTATCCAGCGGCCTTAGCTATTCACTAGCGAACCACAGCCTCAGGTTTGCCAATCACAGGCAACAATTCTTTCACAGAAAAAGACTTTACTCGCAATGGAGATCCGAAGAAGTTTCTACCAAAATCGCAACGGACCCATTCTAAGGATCGATTCCCATTTGTCTTAATTTCGCTCGCAACTGCTCAGATTCTCGTTCTGCCTGATCTGCTCGTGCCTTCTCTTCATCTGCACGTTGCGTCGCTTCATCCGCACGTTGCTCTGCTGCGGAAGCACGTTCTTTCCCTGTCTTCAAGAGTTGCCCATCCGCAGTGGTCCATCGCAGCCAAGTCTGCGACATGTCCTCATACGTCCCGGGCCAGATCCGTACTCCGAGACCTAGAGGCTCGAAAACGGACAACTCAGAGGCATCGAGTTCATATCGACCACTCACGAGCCGATAGGCTCGGAGGGGTTTCGAGCTCAAGTGTTCTTCCGGATCGTAGATGATATAGAAAGTAATACCTAGCTTGGCATATCCTTTGAGTTTGATCG
>JANMHA010000153.1:0-8583 GCA_031374925.1 Pirellula sp.
TATTCCGATTCTCCCATTCAATCCGCTTTACACGCGAACGAATTTACTGATCTACGGGATAACCCTCGTAAGATCGAATAGCAGCTTGCGGCGTACGACGGAAAATTTACCAACAATTGTCCCGACCACCCTTGACACAAAACTCTACATAGCAGCGAAAAGCGACAATAATAAAATCACAATCTAGGAGCGCCGCGCTACACTCTTGGGGATGAGCATTCATCCAAAAGCTGGAAAATGCTGCGCCAAGGTCGACCTGTACCGCTATTGAGCGAGATCGCACAGGAACGGGCATTCGTAAAACCCATTTCGCAGTTCGATTCGCTCATTTTCACCGCCACCCCCGCCGTCGCACTCAACGCAAGTCCAGGAATCTCAAATCCCCGGTCGCCACCCATCCCACAACACTTGCCATCGTGCGGTGCATGCACTTGCTCCGCACATGCCTTCGCGACATCATTCAGTGGCGTCTCCCAACCATGGCGATGGTTCGAACAGACAGAGTGGACCGCAACATTCGCAAACTTTTTGGCTATCGCCAGTTTTGGAAGCAAGCTCGCCGCAAGCTCCGTCGAATCCAAAATCGGCAAAGTTTCCAGCCGATGCTTGCGGACGCGATCCAGGTAGGGCATGCCTGTCTTCAAAAAAGATGTGCACGAACCAAGATCTAACACAACCGGCCTTTCACCATGCCTACTCCATTCCCAAATCGAGTCTAGCAATTCGTTCTGCTTTTGTATTGCGACATCAATATAACCCTTGGATGAGAACGCTTGGCCGCAGCATTTTCCTGTCGCTTTTCGCGGGATATGGACTGCAACCCCAGCCTTGGAGCAGACCCTCAGCAATGCATCCGCGGTGCCACCCATCATCCGCGACATGCAAGTCGGCCAGTAAATGACTTCTGCACTCTCAATGTCGCTAATCAGCGAACGATCGATGGCCCCATGATCTGTCGAAAGTGCAGCATGCCATTGCGGAAACCCAGCAAAAACCTTGGCGAGCACGCTTGTGATCGATCGTAATGCAGAGTCGCCAATCACCGCACTCGTTCCTCGCCCTACATTCAGGCTCCATGAGACAGCCCGTTCCGCCATGCCAAAGTTTTTCCCTAGCCTGGACGCCACTGCCGTATCAAACCGCCCTGTGGACGAGCTGCGAAGCTGCTTGATCAAGTCTCCAGTGTTGATGGCTACCGGACAATCCAAGGCACATAAACCATCCGTTGCACACGAGGCCTTGCCTGCAAACTCGTAATCGCGATCCAATTGTTTGGCCAACTCTAGTTTGCCGCTGGCAATCATTCGTTCCCGTGCGCGTCTTAGCACAATGCGTTGTCGCGGCGACAATGTAAAATCCCGGCTTGGGCAGCGAGGCTCGCACGCGCCGCATTCAACGCATTTATCGACGACCTCCTCGACAACCGGCAAATCCTTGATGTTTTCCAGGTGAAGTTTCGGTCGCGATGTCAAAATCACATCTGGATTGAGAAGCCCATCCGGATCGATCGCACCCTTGAGACGTCGCATGATACCAAGGGCTTCTGAACCCCACTCCGTTTCGACAAACGGAGCCATGTTGCGCCCTGTTCCATGCTCGGCTTTGAGCGCACCGTCGAATCGATGCACGACGAGATCAACCATGTCGTCAATGAACCTTGCATACTTGTCCGTATCAGCACTCGTGGCCATCGGTTGCGAGATGACGAAATGCAAGTTGCCGTCGCGAGCGTGGCCAAAGATTATTCCGTTCGCATAAGCGTGCTTCACGAACATGGCTTGCAGCTCAACAATCGCGGCCCCAAGTCGCTCCAGCGGGAAGGTCACGTCTTCCAAAATTGCCGCTTCGCCTCGACCTCGCACGGCGGCAACCGCTGGGTACATGCCTTTACGAAGCTTCCATAAGTAAGCCTGCTTCTTCTTGTTCTCTGTAAACTCGATCGCGCTGAGCGACTTGGCTCGGGGCTCCACCAGCGAACGAAATGCATCTAGCTTCTTTGCCAGGGCGTCCTTGTCGGGGGCTTGAAACTCGAAAAGTAATCCCATCAATTTCTTGTGTTCATCGAGCCGTTGCGGTAACTCCGCCGGTGCTCCTTCTAAATTGCGAATCGATTCCATCGAGGCGCGATCCATAAACTCAACCGCATCGCATTGAATATCGATCAGCTCTGGAATGATCTCGCAGGCTGTATTGGCATCTGGAAAAAAAGCTAACGAAGTTGCTTTTTCAGGCAATTCAGGCAACGTCTTCAGCACGGCCTCGGAAATGAACGCCAACGTCCCTTCGCCCCCTATCAAGAGATGAGACAAGATGTCCAACGGCCGTTGATGATCGACGAATGCATTCAGTGAATATCCGACCGTATTTTTTTGCTTGTACTTACGGCGAATTTTTTCAAGCAAGATCGGTGAACCAAGAATCTCTGCCCTCAGTTGAGTGAGTGTTCTGGCGATCGACGCTTGCTCTGCTTCGAAACGCGACGCTTCATTTTGCAAGGAAGTGTCCCATACCGATCCGTCAGGCAAAACAAAGCGGATCGAGTCGAGGGTGTGGTAGGCGTTGTTGACGACACCACAACACATGCCGCTCGAATTGTTGGACAGAATGCCGCCCATCATGGCAGAGTTGATCGACGACGGGTCAGGACCGATCTTGCGACCAAGCGGACGCAATGTGGCGTTGACGATGCCACCGATCGCACCACCTTGAACTCGCACGCGGGCACCTCGATCGAGTGGTTCGATTTTCCGCCAGTGCCGACCGATGTCTACCAACCAGCCGTCAGTCACCGATTGCCCCGATAGGCTTGTTCCGCCCGCGCGGAAAGCGACTGGTATTCTCCCAAGTCGCGAAGCCTTAAAGATCGCTTGAACCTCCGTTTCCGTTCTTGGCTGCAGGACCGCTTGCGGGATTAGCAAATAAGGACCAGCGTCGTTGGCGAACGCATAACGTTGCCACAGTTCGCTGTGAAAGTCTTCGCAAGGGGAGTCGAATGTTACCGTGTGCAAAAGGTTTGTGGGGGTGGGCTTAGACACGGAGAGGTGATAATTGTGAAGTGTGAAGTGATTGGTGCGACGACCAAAATGACCAGACCTATAGGTCTTTGATTGCTTTGACAATGTCGAGGACCGCTTCCTGGCCGTCTGCAAAATACATGAGCGTATTGGGCATAGCAAAGAGCGGGTTAGGTATGCCAGCAAAGCCAGGACTTAGGCTGCGTTTGATAACGATGACGGTTTTGCATTTGTCGACATCGATGATCGGCATGCCTGCGATCGGACTCTTTGGATCCAATCTCGCGGATGGATTCACTACGTCATTGGCTCCGATGACGATGGCGACGTCGACGCTATCCATGGTCGGATTGATTTGGTCCATTTCCTTGAGTTTGTCGTACGACACGTCAGCTTCTGCCAAGAGCACGTTCATGTGCCCGGGCATGCGGCCCGCAACCGGGTGAATCGCGTATTCCACCAAGGCGCCGCGGGACTCAAGTAATTTGCTTAATTCACGCACGGCGTGTTGAGCTTGAGCAACCGCCATTCCGTAACCAGGAATGAAAACAACCCGTTGGACACCGTCGAGTATCATGGCGATGTCGTCAGCCGAAGTGCTCCGAACGTTCGCGTAAATTTCGTCGACGTTGCTGTCCGATCCGCTTCCAGCCATGACGCCAAAAAGCACATTGCTAAGCGAGCGGTTCATTGCCTTGCACA
Organism: Pirellula sp.; assembly: GCA_031374925.1. Classification (GTDB taxonomy): domain Bacteria; phylum Planctomycetota; class Planctomycetia; order Pirellulales; family Pirellulaceae; genus JBKCUI01. The sequence goes on from JANMHA010000153.1 coordinate 3,717, forward strand.
TGATCTGCGTGAGAATGATTCCTGAGGCACCCACTAGTGAACCTGAAATGATGAGCGCATTGTTATCGAGCACGAAGCCGGTAGCTGCCCCAGCCACTCCCGAATACGAGTTCATCAAAGAAATGACCACTGGCATGTCGGCGCCACCGATCGGATTGACGAGGAACACTCCAAGCACACTAGAGACAATCGTGATTGCAACGTAGCAAAAAATTTGCGTTGTCATGCTGTGCGAAACAGCCAGGATTCCGATGAATAAGAAATCCACGAGTAACAGACCTAAGTTAATCCATTGCTGCTGAGGTACAGAATAAGGCTTCTTGAACTGCTTCCATTCCTCTAATTTGGCATACGCCACCAAGCTCCCCCAAAACGTTACTGCGCCAATCATGCCCGACAGTCCAACAGCGATTAGCGTGTCGAAGGGTTGGTTGGAATGGTGTACCATGTCCGCGAACGCAACTAGAACCGACGCTCCACCACCTAAACCATTCAACAATCCAACCATTTGCGGCATAGCTGTCATTTGCACTCGCTTTGCCATCGCGGTCCCAATGACAGTTCCGGCAATCAGCCCAAGTGCGATAAAAATGTAGCCGGCAACTCCTTGGTCAAAAAGTGTAATACCAATAGCTAGCGCCATACCCGTCGCTCCAACGAGATTTCCCCGAACCGCAGTTTTCGGAGCCGACATCATCTTAATCCCGACAACAAAGAGCACTGCCGAAAACAAATAAACCAGTGGGACAATCGCGATCATCGAGTACTCACTAAAAATAAGGTATGGCGGGGAAGAAGTTGCGGCTTCGCTTATCGCTTTTTGAACATTAAGAGCATGCGATGAGTCACCAAGAATCCGCCGACAACATTGATCATTGCCAGCACAATTGCAACCAAACCGAACAAGCTGCCGATCCCGGTTTGTTGATACCCTGCGGCAATAATCGCACCAATCACGGTGATTCCGCTAATGGCATTCGAGCCGCTCATGAGCGGTGTATGCAGTGTTGGTGGAACCTTGGCAATGATTTCAAAACCGACAAAAATCGAAAGAACGAAAACCGTTAGGCTGGCTACAAGAACCAAGGATCGTGACGAACGGATCGCTTCAAGTGGCTTTTCTTCTGCGCCTGCATTGGCGTTCTCTGCAGTCATGTCGGCACCGCTGTTGGCTGAAGCGCCTGACTTGTCCTCTGGGGGAAAAACCGGTGAACCAAAAGCCGTTTCCAGGCCGCTGGGAAACAAAACGAACAAAAGCAGCAAAGCGACTAGGAGCGACGCGAAAAAAGATCTCATAGTACCGAATTCATTTGGTGGTTTTGACAAAAGCGACATTCAGTGATGCGTTGCATTAGAACTGAGCAAGCAATTACATTCAAGGACGCGTATCTACCCTACCTACGATTCGAAAGGTTGTCCCAAAAGCTGAAATTTTTGTCAGTGTCGCCTTTCGCTCCTAGGCTGTGAATTTATTATTGTCGACTTTCGCTCCACGAAAGTGCGCCTCGTTAACACACTTTTGCGGAGCAAAAGGCGACAATTATGGACGAACGTGGGCCTCGCTCAGCCACAAAAACCAGGGTTGTGAAATTAGCTTTTGCCTGGAATTGGAATGCCAAGATCCTGCATCAGCATTTTCATGTCTTCCCAGGTTAGCTTTTTCGCGTCCGGCGTTCTCAATAAATAGGCTGGATGGTAGGTAACGAGGACTTTCGCACCTCGAAACGAATGGAACTGGCCTCTCAATCGTCCGACGCTGTCGGTGCTGCCAAGTACCGCTCGAACCGCCACAGATCCCCAACATACTATGTATTCAGGCTGAATCGTTTCGAGTTGCGTTTCAAAGAATGGCCTGCAATTTTCAATTTCTGCGTCCGTTGGCGTTCGGTTGTTCGGCGGTCTGCATTTGAGGGCGTTTACAATATAAACCTCTGCCCTTTTTAAGCCACTCGCGATCAAGATCTTGTCCAGCAACTGGCCTGCAGCCCCTACAAAGGGCTCTCCAACGCGGTCTTCGTCGGCACCTGGTGCTTCGCCAAACATCACCACCCTGGCATTGATCGCACCGACCCCAAAAACGGTACGTTGACGTCGACAAGCGATTTCCTCGCATTTGCGGCACGCCATGACTTGCGTGTTTTGCGAATCAAGGACTGCTTGACGATCTTGGATCGGAATGGGTGGTGAATTCCATCTGCCGGCAGGTACCGATGGCACTCGCAACGTTTTCAGAGCTGGCGGCAAAGCCAACACTTCCTCTTTGGTTCGAGCCACCGAGTGGTCGACAGCCGTTGAGTCTGTGATGGATTTCTTAACCGTGGATGCTGAGCCGAAATCCGCTGAACTCAAGCTCGGAGCAAGTTCGGGAGGAATTGAAGTCATAGTCACTTCATCATCGAAAATGACAGAATCGTTCGTTTCCAGCCAAGATGCGGCTGCAGCGAGCGTTTGGGGTGTTCCAGAGGGGATTTGCGAAACTCCACTTCGGTTCCAATGTTTCAAGAGTTGAACACTGGCTGTTTTCCACTGATTCCTATCCATCAATCTGATTCCCTTGCAACTATCTGTTAACTTCGCAACAATTTGTTAACTTCGCAGCCGTCTCCGACCGGCCTCCAGCGTCTCGGAGATCCGCTGCTACGTGCGGCCCAGCGTCTCGGAGATCCGCTGCTACGTTCAGCCCAGCATCTCGGAGATCCGCTGCTACGTCGTAGGTCCGCATCTCCGAGGCGGACATCCAGCATCTCGGAGATCCGCTACTACGTGCAGCCCAGCGTCTCGGAGATCCGCTGCTACGTCGTAGGTCCGCATCTCCGAGGCGGACGTCCAGCATCTCGGAGATCCGCTGCTACGTTCAGCCCAGCATCTCAGAGATCCGCTGCTACGTTCAGCCCCGCATCTCTGAGATCCGCCGATACGTGCCCTTTTGAGGAGCAAAAGGGGACAATGCTTAACGAATCACATGATTCTAACAGGATGGGTGAATCTGAACACTCCCGCTAAAGTCGACTTACGAGTACCATTAATGGTTGTTTCCAGTTTTCGTAGTTTCTCGATTTTCCTGTTTGCTCGATGCCAATTCCTCGCGTAGCCATTGTTGGCCGACCCAATGTCGGCAAAAGCTCCCTTTTTAATTGGATTGCGGGCCGACGGCTTGCCATTGTAGAGGACACGGCTGGAGTGACTCGCGATCGTTTAACCACGTTAATCGAACATCGAGGCCATCATTTTGAGCTGATTGATACCGGAGGAATGGGCATCATCGACGTTGACAACCTCACGGCCGACATCGAAGCCCAAATTGAAATCGCAATTGACGACGCGGACGTTTTGTTGTTTGTGGTCGACTCCAGAGCAGGCCTTTTGCCGCTAGATCAAGAGGTCGCCGATCGACTTCGCAAAATCAACAAGCCCATTTTGTTGGTTGCGAACAAGACAGACAGCCCTTCATTGGATACCAACGCGGACGAATTTCACCAGTTGGGGCGAGGTTGGCTGATTCGGGTCAGTGTGCATCAAAATCGAAACAAAGACGAATTGCTTGATTTAGTTGTACAACGTATTCCACAACTGGATGCAATGCCAACCGAAGTCGAACCTCCCATGATGAAGCTGGCGATTGTCGGCAAACGGAATGTTGGGAAAAGCACTTTCGTCAACACGCTGGTCAAAGCGGAACGCATGATCGTTAGCCAAGTGCCCGGCACGACCCGGGACTGCGTCGACGTCATGTTCGACTTGGACGGCCACAAATTCATGGCCATGGATACCCCGGGACTCCGACGCAACAAGAGCGTCAAAACCGACATCGATTGGTACGGGATGCACCGGGCTCAGCGAAGCATTCGGCGCGCCGACGTGGTGCTGATGTTCTTCGACTCCAAGCAACAGATGAGCAAAGTCGACAAACAACTCGCCCACTATATTGCCGACCAATACAAGCCCTGCATCTTCGTGGTCAACAAGTGGGACTTGCTAGCGGGTCAAATGCCGACCGAACGCTGGGTGCGATATATTCATGAGACGTTTCCAACGATGGCTTATTGCCCGATCGGTTTTATTACTGGCCAAACCGGAAAAAACGTCAAGGCGCTGCTCAACCATGCGCAAATGCTTTTCAAACAAGCCAACGAACGCATCTCTACACATCAATTGAACAAGCTGGTTAAGGTTGCATTGGAGCGGCATGAACCCCCGATGTACATGATGAAACGACCCAAGATCTATTACGCGACACAGATAACTAGCTTGCCGCCGACGATCATTTTGGTTTGCAATCAGCCCCAAGGTTTTTCAAAAACTTACCAGCGCTATTTACTGACCTTTCTTCGCGATCATTTGCCGTTCGGCGAAATCCCAATCAAGCTCTACTTGCAACCGCGGGCTCGCGACGATGAACGGGATGATTTGAATAAAGAACAGCGACAAAAGCGAGACGACGGAGATGCCATGTCTGCCGCCGATGCTGGCGATAGTCTTGACGGCGAATTGGAGGATTTTGTTGACGAAGACGATGAATTCGAAGTTGAAGAAGATGCCGACCTTGAATACGAGTACAACGAAGACGACAAAGAAGAAAAGTAGGGAGACTTCTCGACGAACGCCAGCTTAGTCATCCTCCCTCTCTGGGCTCTCTGGGGCTCTCTGGGAGGGTCTCGCGAAGCGAGGGGATGGCGAAGTGGACGGGGCGATGCATAATTCAGTTCACCCTACCCGGCCTACGGCCGACCCTCCCCGAGGAAGCCCGAGGAAGCCCGAGGAAGCATCGCTGTGAAGAATTTTGTGCGACTACCGAAGCACATTGCGTCCGATCGGAGCTTCCCTCCGACGGACGCCGTTTTGGCGTACTAAATGTGCGGCTCAGACC
>JANMHA010000341.1:0-4480 GCA_031374925.1 Pirellula sp.
GAATGTAATCGGCATAGGTGCCGGATTTCGCTAGCCCCTGCCACAACACCTGGCTAGCCTGTGGGGCCGCATTTGGTTCATCTCTTGGTGTCAAACTTGGCTCAAGGACGTAACAAATTTTGGTGAGATCGCCTGCCCCCAACTCGCTCCGGTTTGACACGCCGGTGCGTCTAATATCGCCGGTTTGGGTGACCCGTGCGCGTTGGCCTCGACTTAGCTTCAACGTCTGAAGAGAGTATGCAGTACAAGAATGACACGACCGCAAAACGATAGTCTATTCCAGCTTTGTCGTACTCCCCCTATTTGCGAGCGTCAGCATGGTGGTTCGCTGCAGCCTGACAGAGATGACAGCTCAATAGTGTTCATTGAAATTGATGATATACGAGGTTTCAAAAAGGTCGATTTGACGTTGATTTGCTTTGCTTTCATAAATCGCCGTTTGAGCCAGGGGAACGCCAATCGTGCCAGCCTAGCGCGAACGCATAAAAGCCGACCAAGACGTAGGCCAAATTGGACCACACATTAGCACGTGTGCGAAAAAACGCCTCAACTTGTACCCGCTCAGCATACGCCGGACGGCGAAGTTCACGGCTCTCAGACCATCCAGACCATATCCGGCCATCAACTCCCTGGGTTGACCACACAAATGCAAGTGTTACCAAAACGATGGCGGCCCAAGCGAAGAAGTGGACACGAATAGGGAATTTGGTGAGGTTGTTGCAACGCATCTCAGAGAGACTTCATGAGTGGTTTCGCATCGTCAGTTTCGCCCGACGGTGGCGCGTAAGGGTTCATTGCTCTGCGTGTATCCCCATTCCTTCCGAACGTACAGCACTCTATTCCGAGTGAAGCGAGGCGGAGGCGTGGGATAGATCGCGTATAGCTCATCCGCGTCGTTTGCGCAGACTTCTATCTTACTGTGCTCACCGGGATCCTCGCTACTTGGCCCTAACCGGAATCGGCTTCTTTTCCAGCAAACCGGGCCTTATGCGGGCTGTATGCTCTGGTTCATAGCGTGGTTCCCTCCAGGAATGGCTCGCGGGCTTCGAGTTTGATGATGTTCTGGGTCGTCACACGGGCGATCTCACTGAGCGCCTCTTGGGTCAGGAACGCTTGGTGCGCGGTGATGAGAACATTGGGGAAAATGAGCAGGTGCGATAGCTCGTCGTCGAGCAACACCTTGCCGGAGAGATCTTGAAAAAAGATGCCTTCTTCTTCCTCGTAAACATCCAAAGCTACGCCGCCAATGTGGCCCGATTTCAACGCCGCGATCAGCGCAGTGGTGTCAATCAGCTTGCCGCGGCTGGTATTGACGATGAATACGCCCGGCTTCGTCCGTGCAATCGTCTGTACGTTGAGCAGATGGAGCGTCTCCGGCATGAGCGGCAGGTGCAACGAGAGGATGTCGCTCGCCGCCAGCAGGGTGTCGAGGTCGGTGTATTGGATGCCGTGTGCCTTGGCCCAGTCGGGCGCGGGGAACGGGTCATGGGCCATGACGTTGGCCTCGAAGCCGCGGAAAATCTGCGCAGCGATCTGGCCAATCTTGCCAGTGCCGATGATGCCGACGGTCTTGCCACGGATGTCGAAGCCCACCAGGCCGCTTAGCGAAAAATTCAGCTCGCGCACGCGGTTGTAAGCGCGATGAATTTTACGATTTAGCGTGAGCAGTAACCCGACGGCGTGCTCGGCAACCGCGTGAGGCGAATACGCCGGTACGCGCACGACGGCGAGGCCGAGCGCTCGGGCAGCGGCCAAATCCACATTATTGTGGCCGGCACAGCGTAGAGCGATCAGCTTCACATCCAGTGCCGCCAGCGCTTCCATGCACGCACGGTCCGCGTGATCGTTCACGAAGATGCACACGGCTTGCGCGCCTTTGGCGGCCGGAGCTGTTTCAGCGCTGAGCCGGAAGTCGTGGAATCGCCAGACAATTCGCTCCGCGCAGGCGGCACGCGCGAAGTATTCCCGGTCGTAGGGCTTCGTATCGTAAACGGCGGTCTCAATCATTGATTCAAACTCTTTCATCACAGGGTCACGGCAAGAGCCAATGAAGGAGAAACAAGGCCCCTCCAAAGGTTAGCAACAGGCGACAAATCGTATGGGAATCGGTCCAAATGTAGTTAGCAAATTATTCTACTTGATCGCCGTCGCCGGGGAGCTTCGATAGACGGGATCTGAGCCTTCAAATACGCTTCTGCCAATTCGGCGAATCAAAGCCACCAGAGTCTATGCATGAGAAACTTGCCATTCTTGTGCCGAGCGGTTTTGGGAGTCATGCACAAATGTTTGTCCGACCGCAGATGTCGGCGGCATAGCTGGATATATTGAGTCTCTCGAAGCATTTGGCGATCCGGTTTTACGTGGGACAAATCATGGCTGATGTGCATTTCAGTGTTTCCAATGTAAATCCTCTCAATGGACATGAAAAGTTTGGGACCGAATCCGTGTGATGGAGGGACCTTTGCCGTAAACCGATTTGGATATGCTTGCGAAGCCAACCCGCGTCGGTTCTGTGGAATCTTGTTGGCATTGGACGCACATCGACCACTTCGCATTGTGAAAGCTCCCCGCAATAGCGTTTTAGATCTGATAAACTGCCTATGTTTGATTCAGGTTCCTCTTTGGGAAAAAATGTGATGCGATTTTTGGTTTTGAGTTTCGTTCTTTTCATTGTGCCTCCAGTCTTTGGTCAGCAAGCGAAGGAAATGCCTGACTACAAACTGCGATTGATCTATTTTGTGGCGAGCGATCGTGAACCAACGCCGAACTACCAACGGAAGATTTCGACTTTCATGAACTTCGTTGAGAGTCTATACAAATATGAACTGCAGCGTCGCGGTTTCAAGAATGCAGGCCTGAACTTCGAAACGGAAGACAACGGGCTCCCCAAAGTACACTTGGTTCGCGCTGCAAAGCCAGCAAATCGATACAACAACGCACCGGAATACAACGCTAACAAGCAGTGGAGCAGTATCCTTCAAGACATTCCAGAAACAGTAGCTTCGCCTCACATGAACCTAATGATTGTATTTGCGGAGACCTATGACGATGGTCCTTCGAAATGGGAATGGCCCGGCGGCATCGCTCTCGGAGCTCGATTCAACACTGACGGGGGATGCGGGATTTTTTCGGCTTGGATATTGCGAGACGAGTTCTGCGCCACAACCCTAGAGCAGCAAATTGTACTCTTCAACGACTCGACACCAATCCCAGACCGAATTGCTCTAGGGCATGGCAGGATAAACTCGCCAAGATTCGAGTTCATCTAAGACGGTTTTGGCGCTGTAGCACACGAGCTTGGACACGCAGTTGGATTGCCGCATGATCAACGTGTTGACGACCGCGACATTATGGGGAACGGCTTTCGCGCTTTGAGGGTCAATCTCGACAAGCGTATTCTCTCAGATAAGCGAGTTCGCTTTTCTGATGATAATGCTTTGCTTTTGGCTGGTTCCAGATTCCTCAATCCAGAATTGGATCGTACGGATTCCAAGAATCCTGACGGCAAGCTTAGCATCGTAAATCGTGTGTCTCCTGAAAACTGCATGATCAAGCTATCCGCGTCCGATGATAAAAGCCTTTCCGCAGCCGTGTTCTTCGACGCAGTTCGAGGAAGCGTCGTGGGCAGCCGACAGCTATCTGGTAAATCGCAAGAAATCGAACTCGCCTTGCCCCTCCGCCCCGAATCGGCCACTGGAAAGCTCAAGCTTAGCGTTCAAATCATCGACGGAGGCGGTAACATTCGCCAGGTCGAAACTGAGGCACAGTAAGCGATCGTCGAATCCGTGATGGGGGGCGGCGGACCGGATGAGTTTGTCGCAACGGCTAACTTGCACCGGTTTGGGTGACCGGAGCGAGTTACTGCGTCGACGTTTGGGCAACTGCGGAGCGAGTTTTGGTACGTGGCATGCCGCATGTAACTGCGATTCATCCCACGCTCAGGACACGCCCTCCTGAGCGCGCTGGCGAAAAGTGGTTGCTGTCAAATTGACTGCTCAATTACATAGGGCTTCTTGGTGCCGGAGACTTTGAGTTAATTCACGTCGGTTTGTCCAACTTCCGCAGTATAACTTGGAAGCCAAGTCGCTCGGGTTGGGGTGACCGGAGTCCAACGTCGCTTTGATACAAGATGTTGACAATGGAAGTCGGCAAGATCAGGCAAGCTCAAGGTCTTGGCTCGCCGCGCCGAATTGCGCGGACGGTCCGGCAAGCGAAAACGCGATGTAACACTGTTCAAGCCCACCCTCACCTACTTTGACGTGTCCAAAAGCCTCTAATTCCTGAGAAACTTCAGCAACATAGGCATATATACGATCGTGCTTGCGACGAATTTCCGCTTGCACCTTCTTTGGAAAGCCCTCTTTTCCTAGGTAATAATTCCTTGTCCCTAGCCGAATTTGCCGACTTGGATTCTTACGTTTTAGGGTCTCAAAAACGGCATTCGCATCGGTAAATTCTGCAAGATGAAAGAGAGTCAACC
>JANMHA010000385.1:0-8315 GCA_031374925.1 Pirellula sp.
CATCAACCAAGCTCCTTCGGAGCCAGTTTGCCGATATTGGTCAACAGACTTAAGCGCCGATACGAACGTTTCTTGAACCGCTTCTTCCGCTAAATTGCGATCACGCAGCCGAGATAACGCAAAGGCAAAGAGTGCATCGCCGTAGGAGTCGACCCATTTGGTCGCGTCAACCTTGATTGGCTTGTCTTGCATCAGCTTCCCCGGATGTGATTCAATCGTAGCATGGAGTGGAAGGAGTTTGTGCTCATTCGAGAGTTTAAAGGTAACAGGACCCTGCAACCTTAGCAATCGTCAGCTTTTTCGCAACGTATGCACTCGCGGGTGTATTGCAGTCGGTGATGGAACTCGTCAAGAAAAATTTCCGCTCTGTGGGTTTGCGTACAGAGCGCGTTGCTCAATGGTCCTAAAACAGATACAGCGTTCGGCGTCTCTTTCGGGCCGCCGATGACTTAGTTTTTCCGTCCTGACGATCGGAGTTTCAAATGTTGCGTCGTATACAGTCTTTTATCGCCCTGTTGTGCTTTAGTTGTTTGCCACTTTCGGCGAGCAATACTGCAGTTGCCCAGTCCTTCAAAACGGATCTTGTCATTAGTGGTGTGCAAAAACCTTCCGGAATTAACCTGGATGTCTATGGCAACCTCTACTATTCAGAGATCCCAACACCAGGTACAGGTGGTGGTGCGAATCGCGTCGTTCGATTGAACGCGAACCGCAAGAAATCGGTCGTCGTTTCGGCGGGCGATCCAAACCCAGAGAACATTTCGACCGATTTGTATGGGAATGTTTATTGGACTTGCGAGTCCGCCGGCGTAATCGTTCGACGAACGCAGTTTGGCACTGGCACTCAGTCGGTGCTATTGCGGAACCTCAAGTCGCCCGTCGGTATCGATGTCCCCTTGTTTGCGCCAGGATTCATTTTCTTCACGCAAGTACCAACACCCGGAGTTCCTGGAACAGCCGGCGGTAGCAATGATGTGAACGTCGCGATTCAGTTTTTAAGATCCTACTTCTCGTTCCCACTGAACATGGGCGAACCAGAACCAGTCGATATTGCGGTGGGATTGGATGGAACCGTTTACTGGACATGCCGAACCGCGGGCGTGATTCTGATGCGAAACACCAGCGGAGAAGTCTCAGTTGTTGAAAGCGGTCTAGATAGTCCGATGGGTTTGGACATTGATCTATACGGTCGGCTCTACTGGACAGAAGTACCGACACCAGGAGTTTCCGGCGCCAACGGCGGACGTAATCGAGTCGTACGCTACACGCCTAGCACTGACGAAACTGTGGTAATCAATTCGGGTGACCCAGAACCGTACGACGTAACTGTTTCGCTCTTCGGAGACGAAGTCTTCTGGACCTGTCGTTCAGCCGGCGTGATACTTCGAGCGCGAAGTGTCCGATAGCTACCTCAAATTGCATTTCATGTGACCTCCCAGGTACACGGGAGGTTACGGGGGCTGGCGTGAATTGCTTCCAGTTTGAGTGGATAATCCGGGAGGAAAAATCAGGCAAATGTACTTTATCAAAATCAATTTGCCGATGCAACGCAAGAAATGACCGTTCAGTGTGACACACGCTGAATTCAAGTTGGAGTAGAATCATTGCTCGTGAGGCTGTGCACTGCAGAAATGGTCCATGACCGTTTATGTGCTAGGCTTGGTGAGGAAAACTCAAGAGGCAATGACAATGAATGAACCTTCAATGACTAAACAAAATGATGCTCGTCGAATCATGATTTCAGTTGCTCATTCCATGCTCGGGATTTTCCTTTTGTTCGTTCTAGCGGAACCCGCTAACGCCAACGATGGCGATCCGGTTGCAATTCGTTATTGGCCGGGTGGTTGCTTCAGCATTGAATCGATGTGGAATATTCATGTCGCTATCGGAGTCGACAGTGGGAACCGAGCGGCCTTGCCGCGTTCAGCAGATGTTGAGTTCGTAGACGATTTCTGGGCAGCTTCCGGGAGTGACAGCCTGGTGCTTGACCGAAAGCCGAATGAGCCCAGCGCAATGCTCAAGCCCACGAGCGAAAGTCCTAACCCATCGCGCAATGCGATCCGGTTTGCACGCGTTGCTCTAAAGAATGATGTGACCCACAAAACGCTTTTCGTTACTGTGCTTTTTGTGGATGGAGTAACGATTCTTGATAGCAACAAGAATTCAGTCGGTGATCTTCTAGCAATTCTGAAAGAGGTTAAAGATCTTCCGAAAGAGATGCAAACGATCGATGCCTTTTTGATCGATGATGCGATTGCAGATCCAGCGAGTTTCGAAACGCTTCGAGGAATATTCAAGCCGCGAGTGATGGTACTTCGAAGCGCAGTGAAGTTCGACAAAGTTGGTGATGCTTTCGTGGAGCCTATCGGACACAACACGCTATCGGTTTCCAGATCGGAGCCGACAAGCACATCCAAGTGGGTCAAGCTGAGCGAAATCCGTTGGTCGATGGACGCAGCCCTTGGAGATTTGTTTGAAAAGAAAGAGGCTGCGTGCAAATCATCACGGGCGGTGTTCAAAGAACTTTCCGTGAACCAATTGAATTTTCGGCCCAGCAATGGAACGCATACACCGCGATGGAACACCGAGCACATGATGGGTCGTGAGTTACTCTTTTTTTCTCAGATCTATCATGCCTTGGATTCGAGCATCGCTATTTTGGATCTCAATCCCAAGCAGATGCCACCCGACTATCGCCCCGCACATGAAGACTGGACTGGCCTGGAAGAGTCCATGCAAATGGAGCGAGTGGAATCTTTCACTCGACGGTTCGCCTATTTGCTAAACGGGATGGATCTCAACAAGACCGCCAAAGGCAGCTCCTTCTGGACTCCGAAAGCTTTGCTCAAGCAAATGGAAGCTCACTACAAGGAACACACCGCCAATGTGGTTAAGAAGAAGGATTTGTCGGATTGGCCTAAGGATTGACGCCCATGGGTACAATGACTTGTGTTAGATTCGATTCGCCCACATCGGACGGAGGGTGGCGATTTGCACAATTACGTGTGCTACCACTTCCGGGGTGATGTAGAGTTTGAAAGAACCCATAGGTAAGCTCATCATGTCAACTACTGAAGCCGCATCAAAAGTATTTAAGGAAATAGCTCAACTGTTTGCGTCCTCACCTCGTTAACCGATTCATCGCTACAAACAGTCTATATCATTGCTAGACCGAACGGTTTCCGGTCAAACAGCGTCTGCTTAGCGGCGATCCAATATGCAGATCAACTTGCCAGAAGCGGCTCCCACATCGAACAAGTAAGCAATACCGACCGACAGGGATACGCCGACAAGTTGCAAATCCCAACGGACCAGTGTCCAAAGGCAAGATGCGGTCTCAAGAAGAAATACTAGACAGGAGCGTTGACCGCTTTCGGTATTGGGAATCGCACTAAGCTACACCGAGTCGTACGTGACCAAGCCTTTCAATCGTCTAAGTGCTCGGGTGGAGGGCACGCTTGTTCCACTGGGGTTCTGCCGAACTGCGGACCTAGTCAAATTTCCAATGTTTGGTAGTCTCCGCAAGCAGCAAATCCAGCGGGGGGTGCGATGACAATGGAGGCCGGACTCAACCATCCTGGTCAGTCTCTCGAGTTCTCGCGGGGAGGCGGCGTTTTGAAATCATCTTGTTTCCGTGTCACGACTATCCAGAGATACAAAAGTAAGGAAAGATTGATGGCTATAAGAAACGTTGAAAGGACAATTCTTGTTCTAACGAAAACCGGCCAATCGGGTTGCATTACCAAGAATCGGTAATTTAGTATTGGCGTCCACATTGCAACAGCCAGCAGCAACAAAACGAGTGAACCCAACGCGTTCAATAGCGAATAAATCAAGTTCGACTTTCTATCCCTTTTTTTTGTCACAACGTCCCGTTTCTTCACTATCGTCCACCAATGTTCGATACACATTGCCCAAAAAGGAAAGGGAAATCCCTGGTTTATTAGAACGGGCGTAGAAAACCGATCCCCCCAGTTTTCGTTTAATTCAGGCCAGCATCGATAAGCAGTTAGAATCAGTAAGGGCATGACATGGAGAAGAAGCAAAAGCAATTCCAATGGCCAGCGACGCAATATTGCAAGGCGAATGTAGTTTGTTAGGCCTCCTGACATTATTATGAGCGGCACCAGTTCCATAACGCGAATCCAATTGTCGCTATAAATCAAATCGAATCGAAATAAATTTAGGCCCTCCGAGGAGAATGTCCAGATTCCAAGGACTCCAAGCACTATTGCGATTAAGGTTATTAACCACCTTTGTAAACGACTCAGCGCTTGCAAAGCCTCTTTAGACGACAGCCACCATGGCAGGAACGACAGTCCACCAACCAAAAGTCCCGAACTGATCCTACCCATGAGCCAATCCCAACCTCTAATGGGACGTTCAACTGGAGCTGCGGTGAATCCAAGATCGATAAGTGTGCCGTTAAGTCGATAAACGAATTGTCGATCCGCCAACCAAAGAACTCCATCGCGATAATCTATCGATGCTGAGTGAGCATTCCCAAGGGAAATAGAATGGAGCGTTTGAAACTCACTTTCGTCTACGACACGAAGATGGTCGGTACGATCAAGAGTGAAAATACGATTTGCCCCTTCGTTCGTTAAGAATCTTAGTACGTCCTCAGCGCCGGCGAAAATGGAAGTCTCACCATGCCCTCCCTTTAGACTAATTCTCTGAGCAATAGTACGGTTGATTTCGCCGCGACCTAGGTACACGACCTCATCCTTCGACAATATTGGAGTAGGGTAGCCAACCGGTGGCAGAGGCAATTCCGTCAGATGCCGCACTGATCCGTCGTCCAGATTGAAGATTTCGATTGTGGGTCGACGTTCGGAATATTCATTTTGATGCTGAAGTATAGAAATGTACGTACCTTGCGGAGATGAATCCAAGGAAATGGATGCACGTTCCATGACGAACTCAGAAGTTGGTAGCCAGCCGAGTCCGCGGCGGAAAGGCTGCGGCTTCTCAAGACGCAAAGGTTCGAGCCTCAGAATAGAAACCGTCCCATGCCATCCAAAAGCATCCTTTGCGTAGCTGCAAGATGAAGCTAGGTACTCCCCCGATGGACTCCACCAAAGCTGACATCTTGAACCACTCAAGTCAATTCCTGAGTCTTTACTGTTAGTGTCAATCAACTGAAAGGACAATTGAACTTCTCCTTTCTTCACGTCCCAAATGCGTAACGTGCCTTTCTGATCGAGTGCCGAAACTCGTTCACCACTCGGATCCCACGAGAGAGCGGCAATACTTGACGTCCCGGCTTGCAAAATTCTTGTCGAATGACAATCTTTGTCAAGAATTGCAATGGCTACATCTCCCGACGAGTCCGCACGAAATGCTACCGCAGCGAATTGCCCACTGGGTTCCGCAGCCAAGGCTGTTATTTCTCTCGCAAGATCCGTTTTAGTTGTTGCCTTCTCCTGCGGAAAGCGATGCAAATACAATTGCGCAACCGAGCTTGATTGCGAAACGATCGTGCCGTTTAATCCAATATCACAAAGACCATTGAATTCAGAATACGGCGACCGCGTATCCCCTACGAATGACTGTTTTCCAATACTCTCGAATCCATCTAGTCTAAGGAATTCAATTTCAGTCCCTCGCACGATTGCAAGTTTTGAACCGTCACCTGCCCAAAACGGCCCGAAGCTTTTTTCATCCAGTTCAAAGCGATGCATTGGTGTCGGAGATTTCAACGCGCCGACGGTACCCCTGCAAACCCAATGCGTTCCGGTGCGACTCCACGAACGGATAGCAATTTCCCAAGTATCTAAAAGTTGTCCATCTTCATTAAAGAAATAGGTCTTTGTATCAATGGCAATGGCGATACGTCCGTCTGCCGTCCATGACGCTGACAGCACGTCTCCAAGATAATCGAATTGAAACGAATGGAGTAGAACGGAACCAGAGGCACTAAAAACTTCGATTCGATCGTCATCTGCAATAAGTAGCTTCGTTAAATCCGAACTCCACGCAACCTTGGACAGATTTCGCCGCGATTTTTGATTCGTTAACTCAATTCGATTTACTATTGGTTTCTCTTGATCGTAGATGTCCACGATGGATTGGTCACGGTAGGCAAGAAATCTTCCGTCTAGGCTCCAAATTAGAGACCGCCGTGCTTGTTGAGGAATCCTCTTTGACGCATCTGCTTTTTTCACGACGGTGAGATGCGTGGCATTCAATCGCTCTCGATGGATCTCGGAAAACGATTGACTCACATCTTGATCTAGTTCATTGAAATTTTTCGTCCACGTCCAAACGTCAAGTCCGTAGCGCATCCTAGGATTACGCGACGAATTGTCATTTTGCTTCAGTGCGGCAAACTTCGTTCCATCAGGACTGAACTTACCCGTCGAATACCCGGCTAGCTGATATTCGGCGGGGATTTGCCTCGCTAGGTAATTCCATTCCCAAGCGTTGGATTTTCCACGCGTTTCTGGAGCAGGATGGCTTGAGAGCAGTTGAATTGCACTCGAGTGGTCGCGAGCATCGATGGCCATGCGAATTTCCGACAGTGCATTTGCGTATTGACTGACGTGCAGTGCTTTCAAATTCGCGGCAGCTTTGACGAAACCCATCGCAATGAACGCAATGTTGCACAAAAGAAATATTGCGAAAAGGGCTCCAATACCTGCAAGTTGCGGGTTTCGACGTATCCAATACCAAGTCGTTTCGGCGATGCTCGCCGGACGAGCAGCGATTGTTTTACCCTCGCTCCAACGCGTCAAATCGTTTGCCAGAGCAGCCGCCGAAGCGTATCGTTGCTCCGGTTCTTTCTCGAGACATTTGTGACATATCGTTGCAAGGTCACGATCGACATTCTGATTCAACTCCGTTATTCGAGTCGGTTTTGAATTGAGAACGTCACGGATTGCATCCATTGGAGTAGGAGAGTTGAACGGTGCGCGCCTCCCTAATATCGCATAAAGAATTGCCCCTAAAGCATAGACGTCGGACCGTACGGTAAGCATAGTTTTGCCGGAGGCTTGCTCGGGCGACATAAACGCAGGTGTGCCAATGATAGCCCCAGTTACAGTTACGCCTGCGTCATCAAAGAGATGTTTTGCCAAACCGAAATCGGCGACGAAGGGAGTACCGTGATTGTCGAGCAAAATATTGCTGGGTTTCAAGTCTCGATGCAGAACTCCAAATTCATGTGCATACTGTACTGCTTGGCAAATGCTGCATGTCAGTTTTGCAACATTTTGAATATCTTCCTTTGAGTTGACAGGGAGCGTAGATTGCTCGATCGCATTTGCAAGCGTCCCGCCATCGATCAGTTGCATGCTAAAATACGGCTGCCCCTGATGCTCGCCAATTTCGTAAATAGCGACAATGTTCTGGTGATCAAGTCGTGCTGCGGAACTCGCTTCGACGCGAAACCTTTGCCGTTCGACTTCTGTTGCAGAATCACCAACTCGAATCATTTTTATCGCGACAAGTCGATCTAGACTTAGTTGCCGCGCCCGATAGACGATCCCCATCCCTCCACGGGCTATTTCGTTAAGTAATTCGTAGTCTCCGAAATAGCGAATATTCTCGCCGAGCAAAGATCGTTCATC
Source organism: Pirellula sp. (assembly GCA_031374925.1). GTDB lineage: Bacteria > Planctomycetota > Planctomycetia > Pirellulales > Pirellulaceae > JBKCUI01. Next base: position 7,572 of record JANMHA010000385.1, read on the forward strand.
CCGCTTGTTTGTAGGATCTGTGAATAGATATGTTGCATGCTCATGTAGTTTGGATGGTGAAGTCAATGTCGCTTCATCGTGTTTAGCCGGTTTAGATGGCAGTGTTAAAGACAGGTCCGGAGTCGATGCCTTCCTTTGATCGTGACTGGCAAAGAATGCTCGAAGAGCGTCTGAGTACTCAGCATGGCGGAATAGCCAAGCTTCGCGATCAATGATCTCGCCACGATTCTCCGCTTCGAGATACTCAGCGATTAGAAGCCGTATCGGATCTGCGGGTGGTTGAAGATCTTCGGGTTCACTATCGGACATGATAAACCTGAAACAAAAACCGAGACGTCTCAATCGTCGCGACCAATTCGCCGCCAACGAACAATGCTAACTAGTAGGCACAATATTGCAAAATCAGCATTTCTGTAAAATGGTGACCAAAAACAGCTTGCGGCAACCGTCGGCGGCTTAGCGGGACGTATCCGCAACGTTTTCACTACGATTGTACCGTCTGCGACTCCTTTTTCCATGATGCGTTTTCCGCGAGCAGAAGCTCGGTCGTAGTTGATTAAGAGCAGTGTCCTTTTTTGTTTACGGATATGATCAGTTGACAAGCCAATCGTACGTGTTTACCGAGACAGTCCATCAATTTAGCAAGATTTTCGTAGAGAAATCGGCTGGCAATAGAATTGGTGGAACATACTTTGGCCCCGGGCCTATCAACCGTTCCTTGATCCAGTCTTTAAAATCTTTTCC
>JANMHA010000165.1:0-53670 GCA_031374925.1 Pirellula sp.
AATTTGTCTTGCTATCGTCTTCGTTTCGAGTGTTTTATATTCTTGGATCTCGCCTCACGCAGTCGCTCGCCGTGCTATTAGTTGGGCGGGTGGTGTCGCACACCCCACCTACACTTCGCGCTTTGTTTTCGAAAATCCGAAATTGCAACCGTCCGATGTCATGGGTTTGATTCCCTACTTGAAGAATGTGCCAATTGCCAACGATTTAGAAACGATGCCAAAGTGCGTTGTTCTGGACTTCACGGCAACCCGGAGAATCGATGAGAAGACTGTATTGGAACTCGTCAAGCATTTAAAGAACACGATCGTCTTTTATAATGGCATTCATGGCGGCCGGTGGATGGCGAGCAATGACATGCGCCAAGAAATGCTACAAAGAGCAAATCGCAGCGGAAAGAAGAAATGAATGCAGTAAAAATGAAGGATTGGATAATGCGTTGTCGTTCTACGGACGCGTGTGGGCTGGCCTAGGTCGACTGCCGAATTGCGAATCCCGCAGGAACCTTGCTTAGGCCGATTTCCACAGGTTGGTGCGTAGACCGTAGTACCGAATTCCTTATGCGAAACACTGTGGCAGCTGGCGTTGGCTGCCTAGCTCCGTCCCCTCCACAGGTTGGCTAGAAGCTACGTGGGCTACGGCGATGGCTGCTTGCTGTAGGACCGTTGGATAGGATAGAATGGAGCGAGCTAGCCGAACGTTGAATACGAAACAACTTCTCGCAGTTGACAGCGATTCTCTCCATGACGCCAGAAGAATTTGTAGGCCGTTTTTCAGATCTCGAGGATATCACGGTACTTCGAGGAGCGTTGTCAATTGATGACATGCCAACGGATCCCCAGCATTACCTTCTGTTGGCGATGCAATTGTTTCCGAGGTACGAATTCGAAGACCTCGATTTGCGTCAGCGCTTCGTGAGCCTCTGTAACCAATTGCTTTACCGGGACGGTAGGACGTTCCTCGCTCTATGGCATGTAGTCAAAACGTCGCTTGTGAACGATGAAATCTCCCGTAATGGAGTTAATGCACTCGCAGGGGTTGCATGCTATTTGCAATGCAGGCCAATATTGCCGGTCCAAATGCTTGAGTTGCGGGAGGTCCTAGTTGGTTGCCTTCGCATTGAGAGGCTCAAAAGAAATGCGAGCGTGTGTCTGGAAGCAATCGAGTGAAGGAATGAGAAGAGCGATGTGGACATAGCCGAAGCCAGGATCCAGCCGCTTTCCACAAGTTGGAACAAATCATCGTAAACGTTTGCTCCGGCCGATTAGACTACGCTTGTTCGATCGGGTAGACTGTTGGTCACTTGTTGAAAGCATTAACGTAATGTTCGATTGTTGGAGCGATTGTTAACACCCAAAATCATGTTATCCAAACCCCAATCTCGTTTGAAGCGACAAGTTCTGTTGCTGTGGTGATACGATGGTGGCAATCACCCCTTACGAAGCTCTTGTAGTATCGGCGTCACAGCTCACGGAGACGGACGCACTTGACGAAATCGACGGTAATAACATTACGGCTGCTGCTGGATTCCTGGAACCAAACCATTCTGTGCTTGAAGCGGCAAGGCATGCGTTGGGTCAACGATGTGCCGTCCAGGTTCGCTATGTGAAGTCGTTTTATCTGGAGCATTTAAATGACATTAAGGACCTAAGGAATCTCGCTCGTGCATTCCGAGTCCAGGCATTGTTGGCAGCATCGAACGAAGACTACAAAACTGCGGCGCGGTGCGGCATAGATATCCTCGAATTGGCGAATGCGACTCGACGTGGCGGAATTGTAACCGATCTTCTCGTTGGCATTGCGATTTCGGGGATCGCGATGGAAACACTCCGCAAGATTCGCGCCAAATTGGATCATGCAACACGTCAGGCGCTAATAGGCGACCTCCAGCGTATTGAAGCGGAGCGTGAACCCTTCGCCGATATCATTGAGAGGGACAATGAATGGGGGATCGCTGTTGGACAAGAGGACAATACGTGCGATTTAACGTCAATGGAACTGCAAGACCCGGAAGAATGCGGTTTATCTCAGGACGAGCAGAAAGAGTTGCTTCAACTTTGTCAACAAATCGCAGATCTTCCGGATTCGGATAGACGAAAGTTGATACTTAACCAGGATCAACAGATTCTTGCGTTAATGCGCCTACTTGTTGTCGATTTGGCACTTCGGACTTCGTACGAGTTGTCTAGTGCAATTCCGAACAACCTCACTTCGCTTACACCACGTTTTTTATCGAAACTGCCACTTGACCCATTCACGAGCGAATCATTTATTTACAGGACTGTAGAGGATGCGTCATTTCAGGTGTACAGCACTGGACCGAAGATGTTTGATGGCGGCGGTAAATTCGGACCTTGGCCTAGTGTCAATGCTGGTTATGCTGATCTGTGTTTAGACGAAAATGACTACTGGCAGGATTGCGGCGAAACTCCAACCCGAAAAGGTCTCGTATATCGAGTTGCATCGTCCGTCAAAAAGTGGTGGCGCGAGTGGAGGCGGTGAATCGCAATGGTCGCAAGACCGCTTACAATGGTATTTTGAAATATTGTTCGAGGGACGCGTGTGGGCTGGCCTTGGTTGATTGCCGAATTGCGAATCCCGCAGGAACCTTGCCTGCGCCATTTCCACAGGTTGGTGCGTAGACCGTAGTACCGAATTCCTTAAGCGAAACACTGTGGGCGCTGGCTGCTTGCTGTTGGACTGCTACATCGGATAGACTGAAGCGGTTGGCGGCGGGCAAGCGTATTGAGCAAGTTTCCCTCCAGTTCCACTTCGATGCAGTTCGGATGGATTGTTATTTGTTCGTGGGCAAATCTGGAATCGCAATGTTGCCAAGTAGTAACCCATATTTTCCGTCGACAGCAGTTGGCAACTTGCCGACGCGCCAGAGATGGTTGCTTCGATGGTTCTGCATTCCCGCGTTTGCAACAATCGTCGCAAGCTATGTTCACTTGGTTGGCCCTGAGCGCATGATCAGAAATGTGCAGGCTTCGTCATTGGGTAGTTTCAACGAACTGGTCATTTACGGAATAGTTACCGTAATAGCTGCAATAATAACCTCAATGGGATTGAAAAGCCTACATATCGAAAATCTTCCTAGATCGGGACGGATGATTGGAGGGACCGTATTCGGCGTCCTTCTATTGCGTGTTGAGAATTATATTGGAGTGGACCAGCCGCTACGGCTTTTGTTGATGATATTATGTTCGGCCTTGATCGCAACTATGATCGAGTATGTTTGGCTGCACATTACTTGTGGGGTTGGGAAATCGGCGGAGACCGTCGAGAAAGTGGATTAACGGCGCAACTTCCGCAAGTTGGTTCAAATCATTGTGGAAGTTGGCTCTAGCCGATTAGACTAAGCCTGCAGGATCGGCCTAGCCAGCAACCTAGCAGCTACCACTTCCACAGGTTGGACTGAGGCGGGATTCTGGCCAGTTGGCTCATCCACTGTGGAAAGCGTCGTACTCCTGCAGGATCGGACTAGCAGCAACCTAGCAGCTACCGTAGCAATTGCGAATCCCAACGATTGTGCCAACGTCTGATTCCCTCCGACACGCGTCTGCGGTTTTCACAAGATTGGACTGAGGCGAGATTCGGGACTAGCTCATCCACTGTGGAAAGCGTCGTACTCCTGCAGGATCGGCCTAGCCAGCAACCTAGCAGCTACTGCATTTGGCTCTTTTCATTGGACAAGCGTCCGATTCCTTCCGACACGCTTCTGCGATTTTCACAAGGTTGTGCCTAGCGGCTAGATTCCCAGGTTCGGCAGGATGCATGGCTACCTCATCCATTGTGAAAAGCGTCGTACTCCTGCAGGATCGGCCTAGCCAGCAACCTAGCGACTGCCCCTTCCACAGGTTGGACTGCGGTTGGATTCCGGCTAGCACATCAACTGTGGCAGCGTAGTACTCCTGCAGGATCTGCCTAGCAGCAACCTAGCGTCTTCCCTACGCCGCAATCTTCCCAGCCACATGTGGACGTAGCCGGAGCCGGGATCCAACGTCTTCCACAATCTAGCACAAACACTGTGGGCGTTGGCGCTGGCTGCTTGCTGGGCTACTGCTACATTGGATAGACTGGAGCGGATGGCGGCGGGGAAGCGGGTTGGGGTGGAGTAATTATTTTGATCCGCTTTGATGAAAAAGACAAAGGAGTCCACAATTGAAGACTGGTACAGAGGTTCCAAAGAAATGGCGTCGGCGATTTTCTCGATTAGCAATCGTGACTTTGCTGATGGGTGCATCTTTTGCCGTCGGCGTGACGCTTACAGTGGTCGTTGCTGCTAGGATTTTGTTGCCAATTGCGGCGCTGGGTTTGGTAGGATTGGCGTCGGCAGGTGCGAAAGCGACCATCAGCGCCCTGTACTCAGGCGATTCAGAAATGCGACTGACCGTGCTGACTCAACTTAAACAATCATTTGACACACAACCTTCGCAAAAATTTGATCCACAAACAGCAGATTGGATTTTGCCAGCAATTGAACAATGTCTAACTGATGTTGATCCGAACGTCGTTGCATTGGCAGACGAATTAATCGTTGTCATCAATATCAATAAGTCCTCGCCGCAGTAATGGCGACCATTTTGGTTCAAGCACTTAACACGCCAAGTATCTGGCTTCTGAACCGGATTCGAAGCAAATCCCATCCATTGTGCAAACGTCCGATTCCGTCCAACACGCTTCAGCGATTTCCACAAAGTAGTGCCTAGCTACTAGATTCCCAAATTCGGCAGGATTCAACGGCCACCTCAAAAACTGTGAAAGCGTCGTACTCCTGCAGGATCGGCCTAGCCAGCAACCTAGCCTATTCCCTAACTGCAATCTTCCCCCCACACCTGGCCCTAGCACGCCCCAGCCATTGACCGCTTTTCCACAAATTGTTTCATTACACAGTGGACGTTTGAGCTGACTGCTTGCGGTGGGAGTGCTGGATGGGATAGACTTAGGAGGCGTAGAAGTTGGTCGGACGGAAACGATAGCGAATTCGCAAAATGGGACAGTATTCGCTTCGAAGCTTGATGATCGTCGTTACTTTGGTTGGCTGCTTACCTACGCTTTTCGGTAACATCTGGATTTCATTTGTTGTTATCCTGTTCGCTTCCATCGCCCTTTCCATGCGAGAGTTCGCATCAGATCATGATTCGGAACCTCCAAATTTCAGTTAATATGAGCTGTTAATGGAGCTTTGGTTGATCTGCGTTTCTGTCCTTGTACTTGGCGCGAACATGCTCAGGATGGTCTATCGTTTGCGATTTGGATCCCTTGTGAACGCAACTTCGATCGATTGGATATTGCTCACGCTTTTTACAGTGATAGTTATCATCGCCGTTCCCTACTGCTTTCTCAAATGTGTCGGCCAGTCACATGATTTTTGGCACATCATTCCCCCATTGAATCGGCGGTGAGCATTTGCGATGGAAGACCCATATTCTCCCTGTAGTATTAGCTCGGAATTTACGACCGCGGAGGCTTCTACCAAGATCTCTATTCACTTGCGCTGGATTTCTGCCGCGACAATTTGGGCATCTGCTGTGGCGAATGAAGCCGCGATCTTTTGGGGGATAAACGATTTTGAATATTGGACGCAAAAACCCTATCTGCCAACGTCGGTCGTTTTGTGGCTAATCCTCATGCTCATATCGGTTCCTTTGGGCCTTGTGGGATCGGCATTTATTCAACGATTTCTTAGGTTTTCGAAGCTTGGATTCATTTTTTGGTGTATCAGCCCACCAACCATCCTGTTTATTGGCTTAAAGCTAAAGATATTGCAACACCCAGAGTGTTATATTCTTTTCTATGGGCTAGTAGTGATCGGCTTGCAATTTGCGGCTTGCATTTTGATCCTTCCTGGCCGCCGACGGTACGTGGTTGGGTTTTGCGTTCTACCATGTTTCGTCGCCGGTATTGCAGCTGGCATACTACACGTTGTTGCTCACTCACTTTCGGATCCATGAGTTCTGTTAGATCGGCCTAGCCAGCAACCTAGCCTCTTCCATAGCCGCTAGCTTCCCATCTAAATACGGACGTACCCGTGTCCGGGATCCAGCAACTTCCACAAATTGGTGCGTCGTCGCAGCCAGTCAAAACAACGTGGACGAAGGCGCTGGCTGCCTAACCTCTTCCTTTCCACAGTTTGGTTTGAAATTACTTCGGCTACGGCGCTGGCTGCTTGCTGGAGGAGTGATACATCGGATAGACTGAGGCGGTAAGCGGCGGGGAAGCGTGTTTGGGGTGGGGCAGGCTTCTTTTCGATCCGTATTGCAACTGTTGGGATATGTAGGAATTCCTTTAGCAATCGGTTCAAAACGAATAATGAAAACCTACAAAAACTTCAGCGAATCTGACCGGCGTGGCGCTGCGTTATTTGGTGTTGTCGTCTGCATGACCTGTTTGTTCCTGACATGCATAACATCGTCGGATCAAAACGCGTTGGTGGGCTTTTGTATCGCATGCACCGCGATGGCTTCGCTTGCACAGCTTGCTTCCGTTTCAGATGTAAAGTTTGGAATGCGATACCGTTGGATGATCTACCTATTTCTATTGGCTCCGGTTGCTTTTGGGATCTTCCATCTTATTCGCGAGCGTGAGCGGATACTCGGTGACTATGGACAATTTTTGTACGGACTAATTCCCTGTGTAATTTTCTTCATTGGATATTCTTGGTACCTCCGGGCTCACGGGATTTACCAGCAAGTATCTTCCGCTACTGATCCCGATGCTAAATCTAGCGAAGACTCGATAGCAAAGTGATGCCGAAGCTGCCAGGTTAGAAGGAATGCGATCTCAACACGGAGCGAACAATTCATCGGCATAGGGACCGGATTTCGCCGGACCCCTCCCACACCACCTAGCGAATCCCGCAGGAACCTAGCCTATGCCGATTTCCACAGGTTGGTGCGTAGTACCGTAGTACCGATTTCCTTGATCGAAACACTGTGGGAGTTGGCGCTGGCTGCCTAGCTTCGTCCCTTCCACAGGTTGGCTGTAGACCAATTCGGCTAGGGCGCTGGCTGGTTGCTGGAGGAGGGCTGGATGGGATAGACTGGGGCAGCGTACGAGTGAAGCAAGCGACCATTCCGCTTCGCTACTTTTGGGATAGATTGCTATTCGTTCTTTCTTTCGATGCTTACCACCATTCCTCAATCAACGGCCTGGAGCGAACTCGACCCCTCTAGGCGCGGCCTAACGCTTGTCGAGGAATTATACGGCAACATTCCTACCGTGCACATTGATCAGATTCGTCGTATCAACACTGAGTCTTTGAGCGACATGAATCGTTGGTTGGACAAACTGCTACCGGGGTCCATCTCCGCTGATCAGTTGGGATTTCCAGAATCAAGATTCCTTCAACTTGAGGAATCAACGTGGAATACTGACGATGGCATTCAATCCGTTCGGCACTGGCTTCACGAATGTGGCGTGCCATATAGCACTAACGTATACCTGTTTTATGACCGTGAGCTGATCCTCTCGATGCCGTGGAAAATTGTCCTTCAGTATTGGAATGCTTGGGCTTGGTCTGTCGGCTATTCAATGATCGCCGTTGACTCTACCTGCCAATGGGCTTGCATGTTCCACCACGAGAATGTTATAGAATTTGGGCGTTACGCCGAAACCAAGACAGAACAAATAAAGGATTAGCGACGGTGTTAGTAGTTGGCCTTGGTCGCTTGCCGAATTGCGAATCCCGCAGGAACCTTGCATGCGCCATTTCCACAGGTTGGTGCGTAGTACGTAGTACTGATTTCCCTAGCCCAACCACTGTGGACATTGGCGCTGGCTTCCTAGCTTCGTCCTTCCACAAGTCGGCTAAATGCTACGTGGGCTGCGGCGCTGGATGCTTGCGGTGGGATGGAAGCGTCGGATAAACTGAAACGGCTTGCTAGTAGTGTCGGGGAGAAACGTAACTCCCCAAAATTTCAGGGGTACCAATCCCTAAACGGAATGGAGCCAAGTTCGTCCAGGATGATATCACTAGCCAGCACTCATATAATCCGTTTCCTACAATCTACAAAGTGACACTATGCAAAATTCTTCCAAAGGGATGGCGGTGGTTGTTTTATTCCTGTCTTGTTCATTACTTGTGATTTGGAGTAGCCCAACCCGCGAATCTTATGCTGCTCAAAGTGCGGTCGATTCAGCGATCCGATGGGAGTATAGACTGTACGATGGCAATGGAACTGGCTCCATGGCTCCCCTGAATGAACTAGGCAAGGAAGGCTGGGAACTGGTTTCGACAGTCTGTGATAACTCTGTTGGCGGGAATGGAACAGTTCGTCACTACCTTAAGCGAAAATCCGGCTTGCTCCTGACGCCCGCTCCTGCTGCGACCGCTGACGACGGGAAGGTGGAAGGTCGCATCACAGTGCGTGGCAAGCCGCTTACAGGGAGGGTCACGTTCCACTTGGATGACCAATTTGTCGGGTCCAAGGTTAATGAGGTCGGCAAATACAAAGTCAATTGCGTACTGGTTGGCAGATATAAGGTCACGATTGAGGGGAAAGGCGTCCCGGCACAGTTCACCTTTGAGGACAAAACCCCGCTCACAGTAGAAGTAAAAGAGGGTGGTAACACCTTCGACTTCGCTCTCGAGTAGTCAAGACAAAAAACAAATTCGCAGCTTGATTGGTCGGTAGCCAATCGGATCGTGCAACTTACTTAACGCCTGCGGGATCGGATAGACTGAAGTACGCTAGCGGCGGGGAAGCGTGTTGGGGTAGAGTATTAATTGATGCTTTGATCCGCTTCGATGGTGTTGGCATAGATTGCTATTCGTTTTAGATTGCTGTTCTTTCGCCGAGACAAGGGTCGTAAAGCTATGAGGCTACCGCAGATGCCCGTAAATTTCAGCGGGAGTGGAGAACCTGAGGGCTCCTTGTGGAACGTTGTCGCGATGATCTGGTTGGTAATCTTGGCCTACCTTTCAGTTCCCCGAGGTCTCTCCATTCCACACAATGTGTGGTACATGCTCGGATTCCTGGGCGTTGTCGCGTATTTCGGTTTTTCATTTCTTCTCATACAGCCGGCTCGATACCTAACCATTCGCACGATCGCACTTCTCCTGATTGGAGCCGGCATCTTCGCTTCACCGAATTTCATTAGCTGGGGACTCGCGCTAACCTCCATTTCCATTTCACGAGAACGCTCGATTGCCGTGTCCACCGTGCTACTGTCCTTTGGGCTCGCTACGCTGACTGCGTATTGGATTCTAAACTTTGTTGACCGCCGAGGGAATCCCGACATGGAAAGGCGATTAAGCAACTATTTAGTTCCGATCGTTGGGATAGATTGCTATTCGTTATTCGATTGAAGGAGCATCAAACTGCCTGCTGTAATCCGAATCTCTGGCAACCGAACAGTTCTTGGTCCCATCATAAATAATTGCGGCCTTCAATTCGCTGAGGCAATCCGCTCGCGACGCCAACGACTCCAAAACACGAATGAGTCCCCCACTGATACCACATACAACCTGACCGTGTCCGATGCTGACGGCGATTCGGTTCCCCAGCAAATCACTGAAACCGATTCGTTCCTCGCAACCAACGCAAAAACACTGCAGGCAATCATCCAAGCTGTACCAGGTTGCAGATGTTCAATCGACTTCTCGTGGGACTTTCCCCGTGACTCGACTATTCAATACAATAGATTCCCAGCAGCGTTCCTGTCTCGCTTGGTCGAACTCGACATCGCTCTCGTCGTGTCTGTCTATGGCTGGTCGCCTACTGAATCGATTTAGCAACAACCAGCGTCTTCCCTAGCCGCAAGCTTCCCATCCACAATGTGGTCATACCTCGATCCAGCGATCGGCCGCTTTCCACAGGTTGGTGCGTAGTCCGTCCTAACAATTTCCGTAGCCAAAACACTTTGGACATCGGTGCTGGCTGCTTGCTGTAGGACTGATGCATCGGATAGACTGGAGCGGTTAGCGGCGGGGAAGCGTGTTGGTGTGGAGCATTTGTCCTTTCATTCCGATTCGCTCCAGCTGGGATAAACTGCTATTCGTTCTGCCATCCAATTAAGGCGACAACGTGACTGACCCTGAATCCGCAAGGCGCCTACCCTATTGGCTTTGGCAAACGAAGCGGTTGTTTCCGCATCCACTATTTGCTGGATGCATCAGTCTGGCGTGCCTAGTGGTCGGTATTCTCTTCGCTGGCGTAGGAATCAATGTAGCTGGCTGTTGGCCAATGGGAGCCCTGAGCGTTTTGTTCTTCGCTGGCTCATTTGCCGCGGTTTCAGCTGCATTCGCACGCTCGGACCAGGAGCCACCCGCACCCTCGTGCACTGTTCAAAAAAACAAGCCGACCTTCGCGATATTTGTCTTGCTCATCGCTGTTTTCTCTTGGCTCATGTGGCTCATGATATTAGCGATGCACGTTTTTAATACCTTTTTCAAAAATAGCCCCGGATCGGTCAAGTACGTTGTGACTCTCGGGATCGCGTTGTCGTCAGCGATGTTCATGCAGATATACGGCAATCGCGTCGTTCGTGAGCATTTTGGGCGCAAGGGTGGTCACAACTTGGAACTAACTAGTCGGCAGGCTTTGTGCGTCGTCGTTTTTGTTGTGTCTTTTGGAATCTACGCAGCGTGGCTCATGGTCTGAAGAACATGTATGGCAGGATATAGAAAGGATCAAATTCTGCGTCGCTATTCTAGGCGCAAGCTTGCTCCGGGCTAGGTCGATTGCCGAATCGTTCGGAAATAGTAAGCTTCCATATCCACAAGTTCGGCCATTCGCCTCTGAAAGTTGCAAACCTCCCACCACATGTGGTCATCGCCGTAGCCGGGATCAAGCAACTTCCACAATTTGGTCCATTCCCCACTGTGGACGTAGGCTCCGGCCGATTCGACTACGCCTGCAGGATCGGATAGACTGTTGCTCACTAGTTGAAGGCGAAAGGGTTGATAGAAGTTAACCCACAGCAAGGACATGCATCCGGAACTTCCACATGCGAAAAAAGTCAGTCTTTCCTCCTTGGCGCAAACTGAAAGATCTCGAAATTGCGATATTGTCTCAAATGCAATTGGGCAAGCGAGTGCGTGCGTCCGATCTTGAAGCACTTCGTGCGCTCTTGAATGAATGCGCAAAAGCGGACGACTGCACATCGGCGATTTGCTATCATGGTGCTGCCGCCCTCATTGCAGATGCTGACGGCAATAAAGGTGCCGCCATAAGACATCGTGAAATTGAGATTCGGAAGATCGAAGCGCTTCACCGCGAAGAAATCCGCAACCCAACTAATGGTTACGCGACGCAGAACTACGGTGTCGAAGACCTCAATTTCAGACTAAAAATATTAGACGAACTTCAAAATGCCGGATAACCAATAACGGATTAGCTTCTGCGTCGTTGTTCTAGGGACGTATATGAGCTCCGATTCCAATCGAGTAGCAGCTTCCATAGCAATGAATCACTTGTGATATTGCTCGTCGCTAACATGCTCCTCCCAGTCGACAGTCTTACCATCTTGCTGTTCCTGGATCGCGATATGGGTCATGGCTGTAATTGCCGTTGCTCCGTGCCAGTGCCTCTCACCCGGCGAGAACCAGACCACATCACCTGGATAGACCTCCTCAACCGGACCGCCTTCGCGTTGAACCCATCCGCAGCCAGCGGTAATTAGCAGCGTCTGCCCCAACGGATGCGTATGCCATGCCGTCCGAGCTCCTGGCTCAAAAGTCACGCTGGCTCCGACCGCGCGTGCCGGAGCGTGCGGCTGGAATAGCGGATCAATTCGGACGGTTCCTGTGAACCACTCAGCTGGTCCGATGGCCGACGGCTGAGTCCCAAAGCGTATAATATTCATTTTTGAATCCTGTGTTGTGGTTGAAAAATCGTCGGGCGTAGTCGGGAATTAGACCGTATCCACAGCGTTGTCCCATCCAGGTAAACAGCTTGCTCCTTCCACAATCGTTGATTCACCAAGCATTTCGCCAACTAACGCCGCGAATGCGCTCCTTAATCTCACTTTCCAAGAACTCTCAAGTATTCGTTCGCTACCAATCGTCTAACCTCACGAGACGGATTTGAACTGCCTACCTCTGGGTTATGAGCTTTTTTCGACCAAGGGGGCGATTTTAACAAATACCGGCGCAATCGCATCCGTTAGCTATATCTCGACCCTCTTGTTATGAGCTTTTAGAGACTTTTCCTTATAACCCCAGGGTCGGAAAAACAGAGATCCGAGAGACTTTTGGACCAGTTTGGCGATTTTTGATCGAAATCGGGTTTTTGGACGTCCGGGAGGTTATGAGGTAGAGAGAGTCGGAGAGAGCCGAATTCGCTGCGAGGGAAAAGCGACAGATCAACGAAAAGACTGGGGATAAACGAAGAAAGGCTGGAGCCATTACGGCACCAGCCTTTTCGTTTACTTGTGGGTAGGATTTTGTTCGCTACCACTCGTCAAAGTTGCGGGAGCCAGATTTGAACTGACGACCTCGAGGTTATGAGCCTCGCGAGCTACCGGGCTGCTCCATCCCGCGGAACAATCATATTCATCGCTGTTTCCGCGTCCACCCCTAATGCTAATTTGGTCGCGACTTTTATTCAAAGGCGTACCTACACACTGCAATGAACTTAAATTGGGATCGCAGATTTCATCCCACCAGATTCCGGAAATGCTCAACAGAAACTGCCATCGACCGGAGCGCCACTATCGAGATCTGCGACAGAAACAGCGATTCCGGTCCTATCAACCATCGCTCTGCACGGACTGAGTTTTGTGCGGATCCAAAAAAGGGTTCGGACTTGTGCGATTGTCGTAATCGTTTACTCAAACGATTGAGGAATTCATTGCCCAATAAAATGACAGCTTGAGGCGGTCGGGAATCGCACAATCCACCGACCGCCTCAAGCTTGCCAAACCCTCCTGGGGTATCTTCTTCGACACTGTTCGCTGTTGGATTCAGAACTGGGCTTGGTGGTTGAGCGAGGCAATCGCTCACGTTTGGTTGGAACCCGCCGAGCGAAGAGGGCCTTGCCTGACTACACGCACTTTCGCGGAGCGAAAGGCGACCATATTCCAGAAAAGCTCGTATCGTCCGTTACCGATTCCAAACACCGGTAATTCGGACGAAAACAAAAAGTCCCCCTAGTCGGTAAAGTTTACCTGTTTTGCTAAGGCTGCTGGCAGCAGTCTGCCGAACCGATAGATACTCCAAGTTAACTTGAAACTCGGGCTCCAGATCGTTAAAAGTAATTTGTCGATCCTGATGTTCGATTCAATTGATAGCAAATGAAGATAACGCCAACGGAGGCAATGGACTGCCGTGCTGTTTCGAAAAAGAAATCCACTGAAGCCGTGTTTCCAAATATCCATTGGACCATCGGTTGTTGTCGGGACAGGAGCCTGTATCCTGTTCTATGGCGCGATCTTTGCCGGTCCTTTAGACTATGCCTTGCTTCGTCGTTATTGTCTTTGCCACCCAGTCGCCATCGCAACGTCTGAACTGTTTTTTGTCGCGATTGTTGCCCTCGTCACAAAATGGTTTAACTCGGTTACGCAACACAAGATTGGCCTCAAAGGGAGCTTGGCCCTCGAAGACATTTCGTTGACGCAACCCGATACACCCAACAATGCATCAGGCGAACACAAGGCGCTTTGGTTTGACACACTCTGGCGAGCTCAATCCACCGCCGTATGCGAAAGTTGGCTCGGACAGCGAGTTACAGCGATCCTGCAACGGCAATTAAAACGCAAGAATACAAAGCATCTCGATCAAGACGTTCACGAACTAGCAGACCGGGACGCGGATCAGCAGCACGACAGCTACGGGCTCATTCGCATTGTCACTTGGGCTATGCCCATGCTTGGATTCCTCGGTACCGTTTTGGGTATTTCCGATACACTTGGTCAAATGGATGCTCAAGCGTTGGCCAGTGGTTCGCAAGACGCAATGAATAGCCTCACGGCTGGTTTGTATGTCGCCTTCGATACGACCGCGATCGGCCTGGTGCTGACCATGGTTGCAATGTTTGTTCAATTTGGAGTCAATCGTTCGGAGTTGGCCCTCCTTTCTACTATCGACGACCGCGTTTCTGAGGCGATGCAACTTTGCTTGACCGAACAAGAAAAGCGTAACGACACGGGCAACGTCGAGTCAGCACTTCACCACGTAACCCAGGAGCTTTTGAAATCGGTTCAGCTGATTGTTCAAAAACAAAGCGAACTTTGGCAGGAAACCATTTCGACGGCGCACGGGCATTGGCAAAAGCTGACTTCGAGTTCCGCAGAAACGATTCAGACGGCATTGGCTGGTGCCATTGAATCCGCTTTGGCAAAACACCATGAATCGCTCAATGTTCATACCGAACATTTAGCAAGAGTCCAGTCCGAGGGAGTTGTTCTGATCGATGCTCGCTGGCAGCAGTGGCAGACAACCCTTTCCAAACAGGCTAGAGCGATGCATCAGCAGCAACGCGACATGACCGCACAGACCGAATTGCTCAACTTGCTCATCGAGAAGCATGAAGCGGTCCGCTCGATGGAAAAGCCACTCCAAGCCACCTTGGAACGTTTAACGGATGTTGACCGATTTCATGATGCGGCGATCTGTTTGACTGAAGCGGTCGCGGTTCTTGGCACTCAAATGGAGCGCTACGGTTACCTGGGACGTCAGCCCGTTCGGCGACGATCCGCAGAAACGATGGCTGCAGATACAGTCGACGACGGTGCCGAATCTGAGATTCCAGCAACATTGCCGTTGAAGAGGCGGGCAGGATGAGTCGTAGCAAACGACGTGGCGATAGTACGGCGCCTGCATTGTTTCCATTCCTTGCTGTGTTGCTGTGCACCATAGGCGCCCTCGTGCTCATTCTTGTGTTGACCGTCGCGAATTCGCACGCATCGGCAAAACGCGAGGCCGAAGGCACGATGTCGGACATCAAAGACACTTCGGATATCATGCAAGTCGTTTCGGAAGAACTTGAGGCTCAGCGAGAGGATCTGAAATCGAAGGTCGAACGTCGGCGCAGGGACCTGGCCGATATCGAAGACCACATTGGCCGCTTGACCAAGACGCTTGAGCAACTTGCGAGCAAAATAGAACGCATTCAGTCGGAAACTTCTAAAACCGAGATTGAACGCTATGGAAAGAAGGACGCAGTTGACGAGTTGCGAAAGGAAATCGATCAAAAGAAGAAAGAGCTGATCGATGAAATCGAGAAGCAAAAGAAACGCAAACCGGCCTTTGCCATTATCCCTTATGGCGGTGCCAACGGTACTTCGCGTCGCCCAGTTTATTTGGAGTGCACCAAGTACGGTGTTGTCATCCAGCCGGAGGGACTGCTCATTTCTTTGAACGATCTGAAGCCGCCGTTTGGCCCCGGGAATCCACTCGATGCCGCTCTACGCGTGCTGAGACTCACTTACCAACAAAAAGACACCACGTTTGGAATCACTCAACCCCCATATCCCTTGTTAATTGTGCGTCCCGATGGAATACAAACGTATGCGTTGGCTCGGGAAGCGATGAGCGGTTGGGATGACCAATTTGGTTACGAGTTGATCGACAAAGACTTGGAGCTGAAATTCCCTCCCAGCCCAACAGGGCTTAAGGAGCAATTGACTAGCACGGTCGAATTGGCAAAGCGTCGCCAACAAGCACTCATCGCTTCCATGCCCCGCCGAGTTGTATCTCACGATATGGAGGAAGGTTGGGACGTCATCGACGCAACGAATAGCACACAGCAATCCGGTCGAGGTAATTCCAACGGTACGGGCGCCAATATCGGTGCGAATGCAGAGGCCGGCTCGGGGCTTTCCGACGCGAATGCTTCTCAACAAGAGTGGAAACTTGTTCAGGGAATCGCCAATTCTCATGTTACTAGCGCGATTCAAAAAAATGGCTTGGAGTCACAGTCATCGGGCGCATCCGGCCACGGATCATTTCCCGGTACAGCACAACAATCACCCAATCAGAACGCGTTGCAAATGGGCGGGGCCGACCTCTCGGGCCAATATGACATTTCAAATGTCCCAACCCCCACTTCACCATTAGCCATGCCACAGGGGTCCGCAAAAGGTTCCGGGATAAATGCACCTCTCAGTGTCGATGGCCAATTCGGATCGGATACCGGTTCGGAAATCGCCTGTAGTGCCGGTGGTGCACCAACTAGTGGAAGTAATACCGCTAGTGCAAAAGACGGTTCGGCAGGTAGCAATGCTCCCGCACCACCAGGTGCAAATGCATTTTCGTCGGGAACGGCCACGGGTGGTGGAGCTAGCAGCATGTCCGCTTCCGGAAACCCAATTCAGGCTCCAATCGACCCTTCCGCCCCAAATCTTTCGGTTTCGATGAACCAAAAGGCCGACAATCAAGCTCCCAAAGCCAAGCACGTCCGCGCCGAAGGAGACTTGAAGCCGATTTCGGTTAGTGCGGGTCATGGTTGGGCCGCTTCCCGAGCTGAGGGCAAAGCGACTCCGGTATCGCGTCCCATCAATATAGTTGCGTTGAAGGACCGGTGGCTCTTGCGTTCGGACGTTGATCAACAGACCTTTGAGGCGAATGTCACGATGGAAGAAGGGCCACAACAGGCCGGCGATCAATTGGCAGTTGCCATGCGCAAACGCGTCGACTCTTGGGGACTTTCGTTGCCTGGTGGATTTTGGTCGCCAACGCTGACCATCGAGGCCGCCAGCGATGCGCAACAAAGCGTCGCTAGATTGGAACGACTGCTGGAGGGTAGCGGTGTTGAAATCAAAGTTGTACCACTCAAACTTCCCAACCGTCGCTAGGATTCCGATGAAATGAGTAAGCGACGAAATGATGAGTCAGCCATCGGGGAAGATGCTTTTCTCGATACCATTGCAAACCTGGTCGGGATTCTGATCATCCTGGTCGTAATCGTAGGATCTCGGAGTTACGCTACGGCCAAAGTTGCCGTCGAACAAGAGCTCAAGGAAAGGGTCGATCAACTCGAATCACCAGTCGCCAAAACCAAGAGCTTGGATCAAGATCTTCAACGACAAAATGAAGAACTTCGCAGTTATGATCTTGAAGTGGTGTATCGCGATTCTGAGCGGATGGCGATTATGGACCGCGTCACTATAGCCGAGAGGCTGGTTGAAGAGGAACTTCAAAACATCGATCAATCGGTTCGAGAGCGAATCGAAACAGAACAAGAGATGAGCGAG
Source organism: Pirellula sp. (assembly GCA_031374925.1). GTDB lineage: Bacteria > Planctomycetota > Planctomycetia > Pirellulales > Pirellulaceae > JBKCUI01. The sequence goes on from JANMHA010000165.1 coordinate 17,138, forward strand.
TTGGAAAAACAACTTGCGAATCTGCTTAAGCAACAGGGGGATGTCCATTCCACGGAACAGTCCACGGCGGTTCTGCAGCATCTGCCAACCCCGATGGCCAAGACGGTATTTGGCCGCGAGTTGCATGTCATGATGCGTGGAGGCAAAGCCGCTGTGATTCCTTGGGAGCGTTTGATTGAATCTCTCAAAAGTGAAGCCAGACGCTCCGCGGAGCGCAATTCGCAGAAAGCTCGCTTTGTCAATCAACTGGGGCCGATCGATGGTTTCTTAATGACTTATGGATTAAAGAGTCAGAGCGGCGTGATGTCCAACGGAACGTCGACTCGGCTAGCTCGTACCATCGAATTGGAGAAGTTTGAATTGGAACCGACCGCTGAGGTAATGCACGAAAGTGTTGCCGAAACGCTGGGCACGGGTGGACGCTTGCGATTAGAGCTCGCTTCTTGTACTTCACAGCACACGACGGTAACGGTTTGGGTCTACCCTGACAGCTTTACTGAATTCCGGGTACTTAAGGAGCGGTTGTTTACCGAGGGCTTTCTTTGTGCAGCTAGGCCATTGCCATTCAATGTTCGTATTGGGGCTTCGCCGCGCGGCTCCGCGAGCGCCGCTCAGTAAGGCGGTGGGGCCTAGGTCGGTGCGTCGCGACCAGTGTGTGCCTGGACGAAATCGTTCATTGAGCCACTCGACTTCATCTAGCGATTCTCACTCGGAGATCTCTTGCTCCCCTCTCCCGGAAACAAATCTAGGTGCGCCAAGTGTCTGCAACAGCTTCAAGGTTTCGGGGAGAGGGGCTGGGGGTGAGGGGCTCAGTTCTGCGCTCGCGACATCAGTGGACGACACCCTCCCAAGTAATGAATACAAAGTGCGAAATCACTCTCAACTATGTCGACTGTCGGAATCCTGCATGCGATCAGTGAAAGGATACTCGTTCTGGATTGCTGCGGAATCTTAAAGCTGGGATGAATCCCAGCACTCCAAATTTTGGACGCGGGTATTGGAGAGGAGTTTAGAAAGCCTGAACTCGATTGTCTTGTTGCTGAGAATCAAACGAAAATGCACTCGATATCGGAAATAGCTGTTCGATTGCGTGTCTGTGTTTCGAATCGACTGGATTCGAAACCAGTTTCTTGAACTCATTCACGTTGAGTCGCAGAACCGAATCAGCATCCTCATGCACTCCAGTCGTGCAAACCAAGGTACTATCTGGCATCAGTCCAAGCGTCCATTGCCCTCCGCCTGGGCCGACTAGGTCGATGGCCAAGCGACTTTTGATCGTTCCATAGCTAATATCATCCGCCACCTGGAAATCGCGAAAGTAATCCTCAGCTAGCCAAGGAACTACTGGAGACTCAATACGACGCTTGCCCCATCGATCCTTTTCACCATACCGAATGTAAGTATGCAGCATTGCTTCATCGATGGCTGGACAAGGCATATGCCCCGCAAATCGTTTCAGATTGGTGCAATCAAAAGTAGGATCCGTGCTTTCGTAGTTGTTGTACATGGCCAATCCAGGCAAGGACGCGGCCTCTAATTCGTTGTACGTCGCGGGATCAATTGGTTCGTACCCTACCCACTCGACTCCCGTCGAGTTAAAGAAACTGTAGCCCGCATCGATCAATTGCCTGGCCGTCAGACAGATGTCAGGAGCTAGATTGAAGGTGTGGCCATGGGCTTCTGGACACAGAAACAAATGTGTCATAACTCTCGAGACCCAGTCGACAGGTATGACGTTTCTGCGTTCATCGCCTTGTAGCGGCATTCGCAACCTTGTAATTCGCACTCCGTCGGGGCCTATAGGTTGTCGTGGAGTCAAAAGCGCCATAAGGCGGAGGTAGAGATAGATGCCGTGGTAGGTATTGGTATAACCGGTTTGTGAGTCACCCGAGATAACCGCGGGGCGATAGACGGTCAGTTCATCGATATAAGGCGCTTCTCGAACCAATACCTCGGCTCGCAGTTTGCTTTGTTCGTAATCATTTCGGAAAGTCTGTCCGCAGTCGACTTCTGTCTCAAGGATCTTTCCTTGACGCAAACCACAAATGTAGGCCGTGGATACGTAGTGTAACTTTCGCAATCCCGTCTCATGACAAAGCTCCAACATATGCTGAGTACCGTCGAAGTTGGTGTGCCATGGCTCGCCAGTACCATCTGCATGAAAAGTCAAGGAAGCTGCGCTGTGCATCATGGATTCACAGTGCCTAGCCACCCAACGTTTGTCATTGCCACTAAGTCCGAGGCATGGACGACGTATGTCGCCTTCCAGCAAAACTGGGCGAGGCAGAGTCTTACCGGACTGGCGTTCCCAATATTGCAGGATGCCCTCGACTCGATCCGATGCCGAGTCCTTTTTTGATCCACGGACCAAGAGAGCAAGCCGTTGGCCGCTCTCTAAAAGGTCTCGCATCAAGTAGCGCCCGAGCAGTCCCGTCGAACCCGTTAACAGTAGATATCCAGCCACTCTTCACCTTTTCCACAAAACAACAACGCATATTGCATTGCTGGCTTCTCAAAACCCGGTTGGGGTTAACTAAGCCTGACAAAATTCGGACCGCGGGTGTTAGCCGCCATCGAAAAGCATTGCGTTTCTTTACGCGGCTAGCTCCCACGGCTAAAAAACGATCGCCATGCACGGAACGCCCCAAGATGGTAATCGGACGGACCCCAAATTGGACAGTTCAAAATGGTTTTTTTGAGTTTAAGGAGGCAATCCTTCCTGTTGCTGGCAAAGCGTGCGGACTGGGGAGGCTCGGTATGCTGGGTCGCGAGTAGGACTTACCGCCAATGGCAAGGTTCAAGGTCGCGAACTTATTCAGTAAGAGCCAGTTAAGGGAAGTGTCCGCCTCGGAGATGCGGACCTACGGATTAGCTCGATCCAAAAGCTCCGATGAATCGGAGCACTCCAAATTTTACTTTGCAGGTTCGATTGGAACTTTGCAAAAAGTCAGGGCTGCGATTCCATTTTTTCCAAAAAGCAAGTTCTCTTGGCTCCAAGCCTTGCTGTCGAGGTAAGAAATTTTGCCCGCCGTGGTTGAACTCTTGAGTGTTAGCAAAATACGATTGCCTGTCGCGACTCCGGAACGGAATGCATCGGCTTGGCCATCCATGTAAAATTGGCTTGTCAATTGGTTCGACCACACGACTTCGTTATCGAATTCTAGGGCGATTTCGTCTTGCTTTTTCGTCGTGAAATAAGCGTGTCGGAGATTCGGCGGCGTGATCGATTCTGTCACTTTGGCTTGGTAATGGTCTCGCTCTACTAGGGGTGCAATCAATCGAGCGAACTCGGCATAACCTTCGATTGGAAAATGGCAACCACCGGGGGGCTTGATACCGAGCGTCGACATGAGGCTGAGGTTGGAGAACGAATTTGCTAAAGTACGCTGAACTTCACGCAGTTGATTGTCCGAACCGTCGACACCCATCGAGCATGCCTTGGGCCAAATCTGAAAAACATAGTAATGCTGTATGTTCGGATAATCCTCTTTCCATGCGGCAGCCATATCGACGAACAGTTCTCGATAGTTTTCCCAACCGTAGCCACCGGTTGGGCCGTCGGCTCCCTGATCGTTTTCCCCTTGATGCCACAGGACGCCGCGAATGCCATGTGTCAGTTTGGCCTGTTGGACACGCCATAGCAATCGACCGTAAAGTGTGTTCACATCTGTTGGGTCGAGATGATTGCGTTGGTGTTGTTCGATTCGCGTTCCACCTACAGCGCCATTGATGATGCAAATAGGGATCTTTTGGCTCGCGACCAATCGTTGCGCAAGCTCCATCCCCCAGTAGCCAATCTGCGCCTTGGCGCCTTTGCGATCTCTCACGACGGCATTGCTCCAAAGCTTTTGCCTCGCTCCTTCAGGATGCCCGGCCGGACTTCCGAAGCTGCGTATCCAATCGCTTGCGGTGGTTGGATCCGTCTGTCCCACATCGGTGGCTTCGGCATTGGACTGTCCATTGATAATGTATGCGTCGCCACAGATCAGATTCGCAGCTCGATGCAATGGGGTCTCGCTATCACCTGACTTGGATCCAAACTCGATTCGGTATTTGACTAATCCTGGTTTGAGCTTCACCTCCAATGCATACTTTCTATCGGCTTGAAGATCTGTGCTTTCTGTCTTGTAAAGCTGCTCATCCGCAAAAACTTTCAAATAAACTGAACTCACAGCCTCTGACAGCGTGCCAATGCAATAGAGAGTGCCCATTCCATTGTCGTCGCGAGCGAAGAACTGGTTATCGACCGGCATTTCATCGTCCACAGGTTTGCGAGTTAGCCACAAATCCTTGGCAGGTTCTTTAACCGAAATGGTGGTGGAACTTGCGACTGATTCGCCCCCATTGCTAACCGATACCGAGACTTTCAAAATGCCACTCCCTTGCGCCCGTTTTAGAATCAGTCTATCGGCGACGATCTGTTTGATGACCGCGATATTATCGACCTTCCAGTCGAACTTCAAATCGCTTGCCCCTTTGGCCTTAAGTGCGCTTAGGTTGGTGATTTGAGGGATAATCTCAATGGTCCCTCGTCCTTCCCATGTTGCTGGGGCTTGGAGAGTAAAGACGGGCTCAGGGATTTCCTCCCGGATGGTAATCGGGATGTCGATAACCGGATTGGAGTCGGGATACGAAGCTCTAAAGCGAAGGGTCATCGATTTGTTTCCTACGACACGTCCCGCGTCCAAGGTGTAGTTGAAACGATCCGTCACCGTACTAGTTGGGGCGCCTTGGCAGCTCAGTTCCCAAAATACTTTGTGTGCACCACCGGCCTCAGCGGAAACGGTAAGACTGGTCCCCTCGACCAGCTCCAGTTGTTTTTGAGAAACCGAAAACTCATTGCCAGGTTGGACGACATGACCCGTGAGAATCTGATTGGACTTCTGATTTTCGTACTGCAGCTTGATCCATTCTGGGGAGCGAGCAACCTGGGAGATTCGCACTTCATCGATATCACCGATGAAGTCATAGTTGTTGTACCAACCACCTATCCACATTCGAATTGGGCTTTTGATATCGAGCATGGGCTTGGACTGGCTATCAAGCTGGCCATTGATGTAAATCTTGCCATCGGCGCGGTCGTAGGTATGTACGACGTGAGTCCACTCACCTAGATTGATTTTATGATTCCCTCTCACATCGGAAAAATCGCTATCGATGTGTAGATGGGGTGGACTTCGCAGTTGCATCCGGATCTTGCTTCCGCGACCGCCCCCTTCGTTTCCCCAACCAATTATGGTGGCATTCGATCTTTCTGCACGGAACCACGCTTCGGTACTATGCGAACTTGCACCGGATGGATAGTTGGCAATCTTGTCGCCGCCGAAGATGCCTTTTTGTCCGGTTAGATGACGAGCACCACCGATCATGCCGGGGGTTGCGATTGTTCCTGAGTCGTTGCTTGGAAGTGTACCAACAGAATCTTCGACGGCGCCGTGCATGTGCCAGACGCTTAAGTAACCGTTGGATGCGTTGAATACGGCCATGCCATTGGATTCGCTGGCAGCATCTGAATTGCCCCAATGAATTTTAATTTCTTGCTGCGAGAAGCCGTCGATTTTGGGCATGCGAACCCAAATGCTCGCCGCTCCCGTGGATGGCTCCCACTGTTCGATTTGATAAGCCAGTCGTTCGCCGTTGCTTGATGAGAACCGAAGGTCTTCGCCTTTGCCCTTCGCTTGACTAAAGTCAAAGTAATCTCGGTGCAATCGAACCAGCAGAGGAAAATCGTGAACAGAGGTCGACTTTGGCAAGTCACCGCCGCTTGGAAAAGTATCGAGCCAAATGGAGCCCGTGTGCTTCCATTCGGGATATTGAGAGTACCCATTCACAACTAGACATAAGCCGATGCAAACCGCAAAAAAATAAATTGTTTTCATGAACTCCATCTACTTAAGGGGAATTGAGGGGCTGTATTGCATTCGAAACATGGAAGCTCGTTGAATCACATATTAGCCGAATTGCTTGCCAAGTGCATCCGCGATGACTTCGCATTTGATCATCATGGCTTCAAACTGGCTGAAGTCCAATGATTGGTAGCCATCGCTCAAAGCCTTTTCAGGATTCGGATGCATTTCCACGATCAAGCCATCGGCGCCAGCAGCAATACTAGCGGCCGCCATGTCGGTAACGAGATAGGAATGGCCGGTTCCGTGACTTGGGTCGACGATCACGGGCAAGTGCGTCTTGCGATGTAGATATGGGACTGTTGCAAGCGGCAACGTAAATCGAGTATGCGTTTCAAAGGTGCGAATTCCTCGTTCGCAAAGCATCACGTCCGGATTCCCCTCGTTGAGAATGTACTCAGCCGCAAGCAGCCATTCTTCGATAGTTGCGCTCGGGCCACGTTTGAGCAAAACGGCGCGACCTGATCGACCGACGGCCTCCAAAAGCCGATAATTCTGCATATTGCGTGCTCCGATTTGAAGGATATCCGCATACTTCGCAACCAACTCTACATCTTCGGGGCTCATGACCTCGGTGACGACCGCCAAACCGGTCTCTTGCCTGGCCAATGCCAAGAGCTTTAGGCCGTCCTCTTTCATGCCTTGAAAGGCGTATGGACTGGTTCGAGGTTTGTACGCACCACCCCGCAGAGCCGTTCCGCCCGCATCTCGGACGGCACGCGCACACGAAACGATTTGATCTTCGCTCTCAACGGAACAAGGGCCAGCTATCATGCCAACGGCACCATTGCCAGCGCGGAAGTTGAGCACTTTGATCTGCGATAGGTCGGGGCGAACTTCACGCGAGGCCATCTTGTAGGGTGCCAAAATCGGCAAGACTTCCGCTACCCCTGGGTAGCTTTCAAACGACTCGATCTTGATTTTGCGATCGTCTCCAACCGCGGCGATCACTGTCCTTTCGGTTCCACGAATGATATGCGATTTCAAGCCAAGCTCGCCTATTCGGCTTGCAATATGATCAATTTGCTGGTCCGACGACGACTTTTCCATTACGACGATCATTTTCGGAGAACTCCGGGGGAAAGGAGAACGAGTGGGTCGTTCAAGTCAAAAAAAAACCTCAAGGTGGTAGGCCTTGAGGTTGGAAGTTGTATGATTCGATTCGCTTAGCGAACGGCAAAACTCCGACGGCCCGATTGAGACTCGGTAAAGTAAAAAAACGAAAAGTTGTGCCATTGACGTTTCATGGCTGACATTATGATTGCCCTTTCGAGAAAACGCAAGGGACCCGGCAGTCGTGCGACTCGTTAACGCACTTTTGCGGAGCAAAAGGCGACAATCGTGGGCCTCGCTCAGCAACGCGCTGCGTGCTATGAAAACGATGTGGCACCGCTATTTCTTAATCGCATAAAGCGCGTCGTACGAACGAATGTAAAGTGTTCCATTCGAGACAATGGCGGATGCGGTAATCGCTTCTCCCATATCGATGGTGCTGACAATCCCAAAGTCTTTGCCGGCTTTAACTACCGTGAAGTGTCCGTCGTTGGAGCCGAAATAGAGGTGGCCATCTGCGTACATTGGGCTCGTGCGATGCTGACCGGTATAGGTTCGGTTTGAGTAAACTTGTTTTCCCGTGGTTACATCCACGCATTGCAGTTGACCATCCTTGCTCAACAGATAAGCAAGTCCATCGACCACCAATGGTATTGAAACGTCGGGCGTTTTTGGCAAGTTCCAGACTACGACCTCCGATTTTTCTGAACTATCTCCATTCAACTCTGAAGCCTTGATGGCGATGACCGGCCCTTCCTTAGCAGTGGGGATAATGATCGTGTTCGTTTCAGGCGAAAGGCATGGGGACGCTACAAAGCGAAAGGTGGGGTCATTCTGTTTGGTATTGAGTGGCGTGGGGCCGTTTAGCATTCCGAATCGCCAAATCTCTTTGCCGTTGGTTAAGTCGTGCCCGGTGGTGCAATCGGCACCGTGCACTACTAAGAACTTGAGCTTTCTATCATCGTAAAGAAATGGGGACGCATAGGAATGTTTGCACTCGAACTGAGCGTCGGTCACGCGGTCCACCTCCCAAACGGTTTTTCCAGTTAACTTCTCAAGTTTGATAACCTTGCCAGTTCTTGTCTGGTCATCGCGTGTCATTCGCCCATGGATGAGTTGTAGATACAACGAATCGCCATCCAAAACGGGGGTTGATGTCATGCCGAATTGAATATCCAGTTTGCCAAATCGATCACCTACATCGAATTTCCAAACTTCCTTACCTTCCTTGGTATAGCAACCGAGCACTCCGGTCCCAAAGAAAACCCAAACGTGCTCACCGTCGGTGGACGGTGATGGTGACGCCGAATTTCCTTCGCCGGCGCGTGCATCTTGGTTCCCTGTGCCGACTTTTTGTTTCCAAAGAACTTTTCCATCTACCGTGTTCAAACAAAGCAGGACAAGATCATTTTTTTCTGCGCTGGTGGCGTAGATCCTATCGCCCCAAACGCAGGGCGTCGCGCCAGCTTGACCTGGCATCGGAGTACGCCAAGCTATGTTTTCTGACTTGCTCCATTTTGTCGGAATGTTCTTTTCCCTAGAGATTCCATCGCTCTTTGCCCCTCGCCATTGAGGCCAGTTTTCAGCTCGCAAATTCGTTGTGAAAAGTATCAATACGGAAAGGACAGAAAAAAGCAATCGCATGGGTGGGATATCTTTGGTTGGAGTTAGTTTGGAATTCTTAGTTCGATTAATTGTAACAAACTGGTGGATACTGGTTTAGCGACTAGCGACTAGCGACTTAGGGGAGCTCTTTGATTATGATGTTTCGGAACTGCACCAGCGCAGGTGGGCTTGTCCATTTACCATCTTTCTTGCTTCCATGATGTTGCAAGCCGATTGGCCCTCGAAGTGGCAAGCCGGGTATCGTTGCCTCATTGATAACGGTCTCATTGTTCAGCACAACGCTAACCGTTTCATTTCGGACGGTAATTTCAAATCGATTCCATTGGCCGATCGGTTTGTCCGCCTTCATCCGTGGAGTGACTGCCGCGCGAACCTCCTTCGGCAAGTTCATATCTCGACGGACACCGTACATTTCTCCAGAGCCGATTGGCCAACACCAGATGTTGACTTGATGCTTGGCACTACCGCGAAGCAGGATTCCCGAATCGGAATCGGGGATCGACAATTTGATTGGCTTTCCGTCCGTATCGGTTGCTTCGGATCCATCCGCAAGTATTTGAGCTGCATTCGGATTCGTATAGGGTGTTTCTTTGATGCGCCAGTCTACTATCAATTGAAAGTTTCCGTACTCGCGTTGCGACCAAAGCGATTTATCGGCAGTCGATTCGCTTTCGGCATCGTAGTCCAAGACTTCCCCCGCCACCTTCCAGTGGCCGTTGTCTCCCACTGGGACTTTCCAGTTCTCCAAATCGATGCCTGTGAATAATGGGACGCGTCCTTCACCTGAAAGAGCCGTTTCTGCTTGGGTAGCGTTGGTGGTGGGCAATTCCTGAATTCGAAGATTTCGGAAATGGCACTCAGAACCCTCCGACTCAAGAAAGATGTAACCTTTTCGTGGCCAACAGTCTTTGCCGACTGAGACTTCTTTTCCATTCACACTCAACCGGATTTCGCCTTGATTGGCTACCACGCGATAGTGATTCCATTCAGGTGAACTCTTCGAAAGTTCTTCGAGCGGGAAGCTTCGCACGCCGCTTTTTGCCACTTTTCCACTCGGCGTCATTTTGGCGCCGTGAATAGGAAAAATATCGCCGTGCGTGGTGAACCATTCGTTTTTGCCGTTGGCATTGTAGGCGTTGTCAAGAATCTGAACTTCGATGCCCCGTGTGAACGGGATTCCAATCGAAGGGACTCCGTCTCCCCAGAGGAATAGTCCCGCATTCCCGCCGGGTTGCATGTGTCGCCACTCTAACTCTACGATGCAGTTTTCGTACATGCGATCGGTACGTATGACTCCAGTAGGTTTGCCGGTAGAGATGATCGTGCCATCCCGGGCCGTGAACGTCGTCGGTGCTACGTTGACAGGCACCCAACCCGCGAGGTCCTTACCGTTAAATAAGGGCACCGATGGAGTGAGCTCTTTGGGAGCCTGAGCTCGAATGGTCGGAACCACGATAGGCGAAAGGATGGTCGCAATCGCAAGTATGCGGAAATAATCTGACGCACAATTCATAGTACAACTCCCAGAAAATGGCCGGGGGAAACAGGGGATTGCATTGTAGTCCAAACAGAGTCTCCCGATTGGATGTAAGATAGTTTACGTGTCAGAGAATCGCAGTTGCAAGATTTTTCTGCCAACTCTTGTTGGATCGATTGGAAAACGCAAATGGTTGAGTTATTCGTGCAAAAGATCGCAGAACGGACGCGAGTCGCAACCGTTCTGGCCATCTGGATATGGACTTTTTCCATGTCGGCTGTAGCGGCCGACAAAGACAATGCAGTCAACAATAGAACCAACGTGGTTTTTATCCTGGTGGACGACTTGGGTTGGGGAGAACTCGGCTGTTACGGTCAAAAGAAAATCCCAACGCCTCATATTGACCGGCTCGCTTCGCAAGGAATGCGGTTCACGCGGCACCATAGCGGAGCCCCGGTTTGCGCCCCTTCACGCTGTGTCTTGATGACCGGTAAGCATCTCGGGCACGCCGAAGTGCGCGGCAACACGCAAGCCAAAATGGCGTTCCCACAGTTCGACGAGGGACAATATCCGCTCTCGGAACAAGCCTTAACACTTGCTCAGGTTTTTCAAGCGGCGGGATACACAACGGGGGCCATGGGAAAATGGGGACTCGGTCCTGTTGGGAGCACTGGCGATCCAAACCGTAAGGGATTTGATCTTTTCTTTGGCTACAATTGCCAAGCCGTCGCGCATAGTTACTATCCACCGCACCTCTGGCGGAATGCAGAGCAGGTGTTCATCAATAGCAAACCGATACCTGGCAGTCGCAAACAACCTGAAGGGGAGGTCCGAATGGAGGATTGGATAGGTGAGGTCTATGCCCCAACGTTAATGATTGTAGAGGCTGAGAAGTTTATTATCGCAAATTCCCGTCGTCCATTTTTTCTGTATTTGCCATTTATCGAACCCCATGTCGCAATGCACCCACCGCGCGCGTCGGTCGACCGATTCCCAACAGAATGGGATACTGAAGTGTATCGGGGCGAGTGCTCGTACTTGCCACACCCGCGGCCGCGTGCAGCTTATGCAGCCATGATTTCCGACTTGGATGGATACGTGGGCCGGATCATGCACTCACTCGAACATGCCGGTGTTGCGGAGAAGACGTTAGTTGTCTTCACGAGCGATAACGGAACTACGCATCCAGGTCAGCCCAGTACGCATTTTCATATCGGTGGTGTGGACGCTGCGTTTTTCAATAGCACGGCTGGATTGCGAGGGTACAAAGGGAGCGTGTACGAAGGAGGAATACGTGTGCCGATGATCGCGAGGCTGCCTGGTCGGATAGCATCAGGGACCGTCAATGACACCCCCAGTTACTTTGCCGATTGGTTTCCTACTCTTTGCGATATGGCTGGTATTGAGAAACCGAAGAATCTAGACGGAGTTACTTTATGGCCAACGCTTACCGGTAAAGAGAAACTCGTGAAACGCAAACCCATGGTTTGGGTCTTTCCTGAATATGGTGGCCAAGTCGCGGTGACCATGGGCGAAATGAAGGCGGTACGTCAGGGGCTCAAGACAAAAACCCCCGGACCGTGGGAAGTCTATGACCTAGCCAACGACGCGTCGGAAAGGCATGATGTGGCGGCTTCCAATATGGAAGTCATCGAACAAGCAGAGGCCATATTGCAGCGCGAAGTTACTGGAAACTCAGTGTTTCCGCTAGAAATTCCTGGGGTGACTAGGTAGCCGTGCGATCGCAGTGTGGCACAGCAAGCAATGTGGTACAGCCATGAGACCTATTGATTATTTTGTTTCGCGAAATTGCGTTTGCATGCCGGCTTTGATCCATCGAAGGCCGGTTTGCCAAACGGCTTCATTCTGCATCGCTAGTTTCACCGAACAAGGGGCTCCTGGAGGCGGAGGCGCTTGGTTGCTTGCCACCGAAATCAGTTTCGTTTTTCGTACCGGTTCGTTCAGTTCAATGCGAGTGTGTAGTCTCGGTGTAACTGTTTTGAGGTGAGATTCACCATTCGGGGCTTTGCTTTGGACGACAGTGATCGGGCCGCCGTACAGGCCGCCAAGCGATGGAGAGTCAAGGATATCGGACGTTCGAGGCAACGTCTTCCGAATCCTTCCCGTCCAGTAGTCTCCGCTTTGCATGTAAACGGAGACCGTAGCATCGACACTGTGTGCCACGGTTTCCCATGCATACTGGGGTATCGAAGCACTGATCTCGATTTTCGATGGATCAACAACCATTCCAATCGATTGTCCCTCTGGGATAAAACTGCCGGGCAAGCTCCGGGATGCCCTGGCGATCAATATTCCATCGCGAGGTGCTTTGAGATTCAGAGAGTTGACTTTCGAGACGAGGCTGTTGGCTTTCACTAAAAGCGACTCACGCAACGCCTCTTCCGCTTGCAATTCGGAGTGTTTGCGCTGAGATCGCAAAGCAGTGCATTTTTCCTCGCTGGCTTGCAGCATCGATTGGGCAGCTCTGCATTCGAGTTCTAAATCGGGATTACTGAGCCTAAGTATTTCATCGCCAACCTGGACGCCTTGGCCATCGTGGACGAGTACCTCGACCACAAATCCAGCAGCGATGGTTCGTACGTCGGAAGGTTCGACGTATTCCACAATTGCTGGCCAGTAGATTTGAAAGGGAGAGGGCAAAAAACCGCCAAGAGCAACGACGCCCAAGACTCCAAGACAGCGAGTTACTTTCCGCATACAGATAGGACCGAGAAGGGTTTGAAACCAAGGCTGTTGGGTTGCCTTGGGGACTCCCTTTTTACGTTTGATTGCCGGGACAATGAACCAGAGACAAGCAAAAAATGAGACCACTACAAGCCCAATCCCGTCCCAAGTCATCCACATTCCCCATCCCATGGTCACAAGCAAGAGCATTCTCGATATCCAACAGCATATACCGTAGATCAATAATGGAACCGACCAGGAATGGCTGCTATGCCCCTTGCAGATCCAGGTGGAGAAATAGGCTTTCATCGATTGCGATGCGTCTTGCCAAAGATTGGGACGATCGATCAAATCGACCAAGATGTAGTATCCATCGTAGCGCATCAACGGGTTTCCATTGAATGCTAACGTCGTCAAGGTTCCGAGCGTCGCAATAGAAAAGCACAAATATTGGACGCTTGAATTATCTATTGTGCAAGCAAATATTATGGCTATCGCGGCAAGTGTTATTTCAAAAAGCATACCGGCCGAACTCACCAGTATCCGAGACCACCGATTGGGAACGCTCCAAAGGCCAGTTACATCCACAAACGGAGACGGTGCAAAAAACATGAATCCGATTCCAGCACCATTGGATCTCGCGCCAACTCTTGTATTGGCTATTGCATGCCCCGCTTCATGGACTGCCTTGAGTATTAGCCAAGCGACAAGCAGCCACCATTGACTGCCTGGCACAAAAAGCTTTCGGCCTAAAGCGAGCAATTCTGCGCCATTTTGATACGCCATTAGGAGTGAAATGCACCATATGACCGCCGCCGCAACCAAGCATGGAATGGATATCAGCCACGTCATTCCTCGTGTGTACCGATCGATAGTCTCCGACGATAGAATGGGAATTCGAAAGAAACTCGGATCGAACGATCGAGTGGGTTTGGAATTGGTTTCTGCTTTGGACGGATGGACATCTTTTTCTATGGAATCTGTGGCGACGGATTCGACGACACCGATCTGCAAAAGCCACAGTCCTATCGCATTCAATTTTTCCTCGCCGGCCGCAACCCCCGCTTTGCTTCTTCGCGCGAGCAGGGCGGCAACATGTGGAATCGGATTTTTTCCGTCCAACGCGGAACAGATTTCGTATTCCAACAGGCCCATCTTCCAAAACCGGTGTTTGATTCTGTCCTCGACGACATAATAAACCTCATCGCCGGAGCGTGCAGGCGAAAAGTGAAGTTCAGGTCGAATGCGATGGTTGGGTCCGGACATGATACCGTTATCGGTGGAAGACATAATGAATTGCCTTGCGGGTTACCATATCCATTGGTTTGCGATCCAACGGTAGGGGCGATTGAACAAGTACCAGCCTAATGAGCGCCAGCCTGCTTTGATCTGAGCTGTTGCCTTCATTCCGGGCCTAAGCTGCAACTCGGGATCACGAATCACCACATCTGCTACGAAAACGGCTGCATCATCAATCACTGTCGCTCGGGGTTCGATACGACTAATCTTGCCGCGAAAGGTCGCAATACCGGATGCGTCGCTTCGTACGCTGACCTCGTCACCGACGTTGATCTGCGCCAGGTCTGAAGAGAGCAGTCGCACCTCGGCGGTCATGGATTCCAATTCCGCGACTTCAAATAGACTTTGCCCTAGCGTCAGTGGCATTCCAACATTGCGTTGCCAATCGCCTTGGACAACGATTCCGGAGGTTGTCGCTCGAATCTCAAGCCGCCGTAACTGATCCTGAATACTCTCGATTCGCCACTTGGCCTGATTCATTTCAATATCCGCGAGGCCCGCGTTTCCGGTGGCTCGAGTCGCCAAGGCCGAATCGCGTCGTTTGAGCGCAGCATCTAAATCCGCCTTGGCAGCGGCTAGGTCTCGGCTGAGCTGATCATCGTCGATTCGTGCCATGAGTTGCCCTTTTTCGACATGATCTCCAGGGCGAACTTCGCAACTAGCCATACGTCCTTGTATTGGGCTGGAAAGGTATTGTTTCGTTTCAGGTTCGAAGACACAATCGCGACGTGGATAATAAGGAATCGGAGCGAGCAAGGCGCAGCACAATATTCCAACTAGGGTTAACCACCATCTGGGCCTCGAGAAAATCGATTCAACAAAACCGATGACTCTCGTAAACCAGCTGCAACGTCGTACGATTAGCCAAGTATCTATCTGCCGAATCAAATTGCCTAACGACGCCTTTCCGAGCCACAGTTGACTCGCAGCATCAAAGTACTTGACAATTCCATTCTTGATGCAGGGGGTGGCATCGCAAAGAAAAACAGCAAAACCACCCGATTCCTGAAGCGCAAAGGGGATTGCAAAGAGTGGAGTGCCAACGATCTTAGCGAACTCATTCATGCAAGCGCTTGCCTCGACACTGACGACAGATACGTCAACTGCTGTGTCGGTACCCACATCGAATTCGGTCGATATCGCATCGGTCGAGAATCGAGGCGCCATTCGCCAGACGCTTTCCTTCGCAATCGTGGCCAAGACTCGGCCTTGCGTTCGAAAGGCGCTTGCATCCCAACCGCTATGAGCAGAATGTACAATTGCGCCCGATTTCGATGTCACCAGAAGTCCCACCGAACGATTACTAACGTTTGCGATGTGATTGACCAAGGACTGTGTAAAGGATTTCGACAAGACATCGAAGGTAGGAATTGAGGATTCTCGAACAGCCATATCGATTTGATCTAACGTACGGGCTTCGATGGCGGAAGCCTGTGATTCTACGTTAGGCACTCGTTCCTGGTCGTGAATTCCCTTCGTACACAGTCCCTCAATCGTTGCGGCAATATCGAACATACGATCCAAGCTTTCGCTCGGGCGGTCACCCTCTGCCGATGGATCGGAGCAGGTCGAAACCGACTGTCGAAGTACAGGCTTGAGATTCAACGGGACGGGGTTGCGGGTGTTCATGACGCAGTTCTTCGACTTAGGATTGAACTAATTCGCAACTCGATGACCGGATTAGGCCATCTTCATTTTCGATAACAACAGTCATTTCGATGACGTGCCCGTCCGCAATTGCGAAGGGAGCAATGAACTCGATCGCTGCTCGGACAACCACGTGATTCGCAAGTCGAATCTCGGCATGCCCAGTCTTGCGATAACGCTCGGCCGCTTCATCCGACAAATAGAAACGAGCTCGCAATTTCGATGTATCCACCAAACGGATGATGGCGGGTGCGTTGCCTGCAATATACTCGCCTACATCGCGGTAGACGGTCACCACGGTTCCGCGATGCGGTGCCCGAATAGTACGTTCGTTGAGCATCAATTGGGCTTTTTCTAATCTTGCCTGCGAAATCAACTTCAACTCTTCTTGCACCTGCAATTTTGCTTTTGCAATGCTCAGATCCAAAGTGTAACGTTCCAGTTCTTTTGGGCTGGTTTTACCAGCTGCCACAGACTTGGAGGTTTCTTCAACGCGACGGATGTTGAATTCAGCTTCACGACGAGCCGTTTCGAGCATTCCCGACGAGTTTGCGTCCAATTCTGCTTCGTGTACAAGAAAACGCTGTTGCTCGTTGTCGAGTCGCCCAATTTCGGACTTCTCCTCGATCTTATCACCTGGCTTTACGAAAAGTTCGCGAACCACTCCCATTTCGGCGGTGGCGACTTCGGTATCCTTGAATGGTTCCAAAACGCCCTGCTTGTCGGCGGCTGCGAGCGAACGATGAATTACGGATTGAGCGAGCGAGGTCCCATCCATGAGGCACAGGAATATCGCGAATTTCATTCCTAGTTTCGTCAATTGTGGATTCATAGTTGGGAGTACTGGTATGCTTTAGCCAAGTGAGATTTTCCGTGGGAGCAATGGTCGAAGAATTTCACTCCCAAAGATGGCACTCAGATTCTACAATGAGGCCCCAAGAAGCACAGTTTGCCACATTTATTACGTAGGTTGTGCCGACTACGCCGACTTTGCGTTTTCGTTACGTTGCGAATACGCTAGACACCACTCCATTTGCACATAGTGCCCCTGCTAGGCAACGCTGTGAAGCATTTTCGTCCGATCGGATCTTGCCTCCGACGGACGCCGTTTTGGCGTACTAAAAAGTGCAGCTCAGACCTTAAAGTACCGCACTCCGCTCCCGCCTCGACCGCCGTAGGCGGTCGAGGCGGGAGCGGAGTGCGGCGGTTCGCGGGCTGTTAAGTAGTACGCCAAAACAAGGTTGAGGGGAGGCAAGCTCCCACTCAACCTAAGCGAATTGCTGGTGAAAATGCTTCACAGCGTTGCCTGCTATGGGGCTAGCGACGTTGCCTGCTAGGGGGCTAGCGACACGGCTAACGGTTACCCCGATTGGTGTGCGATAACTCGGTGGAAGTGCAGTTTTACCTCTCGATCGCAGACACGGCGAACACCTTCGACTAGGCAACTTGGTTCATTTTCCGCCTGCCCAATTGCTATTACTTCTTCTAATTTCGTGCCTGGTAGTACGGAAAAAGTGGATTGGTTGATGGTTTGATTTCCCGCGTCAAGTTCCGGGACAATGAAATGGCACGTCGCACCAAAGGTGAGCATCCTAGCGGCATATGCGTCGTGATATGGCCGAAGCCCGCGAAAACTTGGCAGCAAACCATGGTGCAAATTGACGATTCGTCCGCCTGCAAATTTCCAACACGTTTCGGGAGGCAAGACACGCATGTAACGAGCCAAAATGACGTAGTCCGCTTGGTATTGGTCGATGACTTGAACCATTGCATCATCATCACCCGAACCGTCTTCGCGACCGATATACTCAAATGGCGCACCAAACTCCTTGGCAAGTGGCTCGCATGTTTTTCTATTTCCGATGATAACGGCAGGCTTGGCACGAATAACGCCTTCTCGAATTGCTTCCAGAATGGCACGCGGCGTGTTTTCAAGGCGTGTCACGCAGATTGCCAAATTCGGACAAAGCGAACGTTCATCAGGACTCCAAACCCGGATCTCCAATTTCTTTTGAATGGCGATGTGGCCCATCGCCAATTGGACTGGCGCAAGCTGACTGGAGTCGATGTGGATACGGCACATCATCGCGAACAATGCAGCTTCGTCATGGTCGTACATCTGGATTTCAGCGATGTTCGCACCACGTGACGTGACGTCATGAATAATCGGGTCGGCCAAGCCCACATTGTCTGGTCCTACAGCAGTGATGACGATTTCCATGATGACAAGGTTAGCTAAAGTTCTCGTGAATGCAATGTGCGTTGCGGCCACCTGCCATTGCAATCGCGACAGGAACGCTTCGATCTCGCAACTCGGAGATAACGAGCTCATCGCGGGCAGCTAGTCTTTGTTTAGTCAACTTGATCCGTGTGTAAAAGTTTCACGGAACGACTCTGTTTGGCTGAACCGTTTCGCTATGCTTTGATTGTTTCAAAAGCCATTGCTTCAAATCGGATTCCCGCAATTGCACACGTCCGACGTTTACCGCTTTGCCGGTAGTGGGATCGGCATCGACCCATGATCCGGATAGACGAACATCTTCGGTCGCGACGTGAAACGAGTTGGGATCAAAAGTCAGCGTCGTGTTTAGTACCGGTTCGATTGCTCGTCCTAGGATACTTCGATAGGGGCCGGTCATGCCTACGTCGCACTGAAAGGCGGTACCGCCGGGAAATATCTCTTCGTCCGCCGTGGCGACGTGCGTGTGCGTTCCCAATACCGCAGTCACCTTGCCGTCCAAGAAGCGTCCCATGGCTTGTTTGTCGCTGGTCGCCTCAGCATGCAGATCGCAAATCCGAATCCGAATATCTTCGGGCAAATTTGCGAGCACCCTGGAAACTGCGGCAAACGGACAATCGACCGGACGCATAAACACACGACCCAAGAGACTGATCACGGCGACGGCGACACCGTCCCTTGTTTTGACAATGCAATGGTCGCGTCCAGGAGCCGAAATCGGGAAGTTTGCTGGCTTGACGATGTTTGTTTCGGTTGCCAATACGGACGCAATTTCATTTTTGCGATAAATATGGTCACCGAGCGTTATGGCGTCAACTCCGGCGGCAACGAGTTTGTGGTACTGTGACTTGGTCAATCCTGCCCCGTCGGCTGCATTCTCAGCATTGGCGATAATCAGATCAACCTGCAATACTTCTCTCAGCCAATCGACAGAATCGCACAACATTGACACCCCAAGCTTACCGACGACATCTCCGACCAGCAGGATTCGGGGGAAGTTCGTGTTCTTTGGCGGAATCGTCATTTCACTTCTTTCGTGCGTACACTTCGATGAGCGGTCCCATGTTCAGGAATTGTTCTGTACGATAGACAGCCCGCTTAATCCATCGCCCCATGGGTAACTTGCTGTCCAAGGACTGGTTGCGTCGCGTTGTAGCTGCCACCAGGATTTCAAAGCCCGAGTCGGTGAGCAGCCGACAAAGCGACCTTACGGTAAAGAAGTATAGATGAGACGACGGCACTTCGTTGACGGTGCGTGGTCGACGTAGCGCCAGTTCGCGAATCCGATCGAATAGATCGCCAAACTCGAAAGGAACTTCAACGATCAATACACCTCCCGCCTTCATGGTTTGGGATATTTTGCGAATGCTGCTGATCGGATCGTGCAAGTGTTCGAGCACGTGGCTCAAGTGAACGCAGTCATAAAATGATTCGGGCAAGGGAGTCGCCTCAAGCGTTCCGTGCTGGATATCGACACCAAACTGTTTTTTTGCATATTCGATGGTTTCCATGCCGGCTTCAAGGCCAAAAACCGACCAACCTTGTGAGGCAGCTTGTTTTAGAAATACGCCTCGCGACGCTCCGATGTCGAGCAATTTACCTTGGTTCGGCAAATAGGACTCGAGTCGAGCGAATCGAGGAGCTAACTGCTGGCCTGCGGTTTCCTCCGAGACAACAAAATCCTGGCCCGCAGCATCGTACGACTGAGTGTACGAATGGCCTAAATAGACCGCTTCTACCGCACATCGTGTCGGAAGCGGCTCCAAGCGTCCAAGACCACAACGAACACACCGCACGACTTTTGCTGGCTCAAACAGCGACCGGATGGCACGCGTCACGGAAGGTGCGTTGTGCCATCGATTCGAACCGCATACGATGCACACTGATTTGGAGTTAATAGGGACTTCAGTAACCAAGTTCGATCACATCGAAAGTATAGTTTTGGATGGCGTCAGAGAAGCAGTCTACCGAATTTCCGAAACGAGCGATGCTAGTCATCCAGTCGATGCGAGGCGGAGGCTCTGAACGACAGATGAGCTATCTCGCAAACGAAATGGTCGCCCGATCTGAAACCAGCCTAGTGACTCTGGACGAAACAGGCAACGACACCTACATGCTTGACTCGCGAATCGAGCGTATCGGACTAAAGCTAACAACTAACCGCGGGGGCTTTTTTCGGGGGCTTTTTGCAAATATTCGAAGAATCTTGGCGATTCGGCGATGTATTCGCCAATCGCAACCCGAGGTTATCATCAGTTTTTGCGATTCGACTAATATCCTGACCTTGTTGGCATGTCCATCTTCCATTCCAGTGGTGATTTCTGAACGTAGCGACCCTCGCCAGCAGCAGCTAAGTCGTTTTTGGGAGTATCTTCGAAACAAAACGTACCCCAATTGCAAAATCTGTATCGCCCAAACCCGCGAGGTGGGGGAATACCTTGTCTCCAAACGTCTGGTGGGATCGACTAAGGTTCGCGTCATCCCGTCCGCGATTCAAATACCCGATTTGAATTGGGGAATGCTCCAAGCCAATAGGTGCTCGAGTGGGCCGAGTATATTAGTCTATTTGGGCCGACTATCCCGCGAGAAGCGGGTCGATCGATTGCTAAACGCTTGGGCCACCTTGACCGAACATCATTCGGCTTGGAAACTGCGAATTGTTGGCGATGGACTGGAGCGTAAGAGACTGCAGAAATTGGCCAACGATTTGGGGATCGAAAACTCAGTGCAATGGGCACTTTGGAGCGACGATGTTTGGAACTCGCTGGGTTCTGCCCACGCGTACTGTTTGGTTAGTGAGTACGAGGGCTTTCCGCAGTCTATGTTGGAGGCGATGGCGTCGGGACTGCCGGTAGCAGTTCTGGATTGCAGTCCGGCCATTCGTCAGACCATTTCAGACAACGAATCAGGCTTGATCATTCCGTCCGAAGATCAGATTTCGAGTGTGCTACATCGTTTGCTATCGAGCGAATCGCTTCGCAACTCCTTAGGGCAACACGCCGCCATCCGCGCCCGCGACTTCGAGTGGTCAGCCATCGCTCCTCATTGGCTATCGGCCATTGCAGCCGCAAGGGCATATTAACTCGCCTCCAAAGGTGTTGCATATCCGACTCGAACCAACTACGATCAAAATCCCTTCCACCACTCCCTCCCGTTCCTTTCGGATCCTAACGTGAAAAAACGATCGCTCCTTGCCGCGTTGCTTTTTTTTCCCGCAACTTCCTTCTCGCTGGCGCAGGAGTCCAATCCGCTAGCAAGTGTCCATTGGAAAATTGAGCAACTGACCCTCGACGCGAATGAAGGCTGCGCGATCGGTGACGTGAACGGCGACGGCAAGCCGGATGTCATCGCTGGTCGCAACTGGTATGCAGCGCCCGACTTTAAACCGAGGCCTCTTCGAATCATCGAGGACTGGAACGGCTACGTTCAAAGCAACGGTGACTTCTTGATGGACGTCAACGCAGACGGTCGAATCGACGTAATCGCAGGCTCATTTATTCCGACCGAGGTGTCATGGTACGAAAACCCCGGCGACGAAGGGTTGCGGCTTGGACAAACCTGGAAGAAACATCTTTTGGTGGATACCAAGGCGACCGAAAACGAAGCGCAATTGATGCAGGACGTCGATGGTGATGGCAAGCCTGAATGGATTGTGAACAGCTGGAACAAGAAAAACCCCCTAAGTGTTTGGCGATTCACCAAGACTGAGCCGTCTAAAGAGAACAGCGCCGCGTTTCGACTGGAACAAGCTGTCATCGGCAAGTCCGGTAATCAACATGGACTCGGCGTTGGCGACATTAACAACGATGGGCGAATCGATGTGTTGATTGGCTCAGGTTGGTATGAGCATCCGTCCGACAATCCGTGGGGCCAAGATTGGAAATTCCATCCGGACTGGGATATCCAAGGCAGCATCCCGATGATCGTGCGCGATGTGGATCGGGATGGCAAAAACGACCTACTCGTTGGCGCTGGTCATGATTTCGGTCTCTATTGGTGGCGTCAAACCGAGGCAAAAGGGGATGGCGCTCTTCAATTCGACAAACGGCTTATCGATAAGTCTTTTTCACAACCGCATGCCATGGCCTTGGCTGATCTCGACGGCGACGGTCAAGACGAACTCATCAGTGGCAAACGTTACTTCGCACATAATGGCGGCGACCCAGGCGGAAAAGACATGCCCGAAATTCATGCGTACAAACTCGTCCAAGGAGAGTTTCGCAAGTCAACGATCGAACTAGGTCATGTCGGAGTGGGACTGCAAGTAGCCACCGGGGATCTTAACGGCGACAAACGGATTGATATTGCAGTAGCCGGTAAGAGCGGTACGTTCATCCTGTTCAACATGATCCGTTAAACGAGAAGGCGAATGGCTGCAATGCGTTGCGAACAACTCGGGTGCATCCAACTGCTGCGTTCCATGTTTCTCGATCCATAGATCTTGCTCAGTGCTTGGCACAATTCCGACGCATACACCGGCAGGAGAGTGTCTCGTCCTAGATCGTTTCCGGAACGCACTGCAAATTCAATGGCACAACGATCCGCATCGAATTCTGTCCACCAACAAGTGGCAATGAGACAAGCTACGAAAAGTCCGAGTATGGCAACGCAGCTCAGGCTCAGCCACAGACCCGCAAGAAGATTCATTGCAACGAGCAGCAGGGTAACCGCTAACAACGTAGGCACCATGCGAATCCAAGCGTGCAATCGGACGCAGTGCGCTAATTCGTGCAACACGACCATCGATAACTCTCGGTCGGTAAGTCTCTGTAGCAAGGCATCCGTCAATAGCAATTTCCTACCATAGCCGAACAACCCGACGACCGCAGCATTAGCCATACGACAGCCAGTTGGCCAATGAAGAACACGAGGTACGTTCGTGCTACCCATTCGCCACGTACGCTCCACCGCCAACGCGATTGGCTCTTCGATTGGTCCTGCACCGATGAGTCGCGTGAATAGATGCGGTATCAGAATCGTAACAATCGCGGATGTCGTTATCGTGCAAAGAACCGTTCCCAATAATCCCTGTTCGGACCCATCCACTCTAGACAGAGCACCAAGGTCAACGAGGCCTGCAATGACAATCGGAAGGGCAAGAGGAAACAGCCAAGTATTGGCAACCATTCTTGTCATTTCCCTTCGATAGTGCCTTAGGCTCAGTCCCGTGGATGGGCCGATGCGACGATTCCGGATCGCTCGCGAGCAACGTATCATCTCAATGAGCAACAAGAGTACGAAACAGGGAGTAAGCAGAATCGCGATGCTACACGCCTGCGAACCTGAGGCACCAGTCAACCGCTGTGTCCATTGCGTCCAGCCAGAAGAAACAAGGCAAATTGGCTGCAACACACACCATAGCCAAAGCAAGAGCGACTCTCGGTTGCGGAGCATCCAGACGGGAGACAAGGCCTTGGCTCGGCCGTTGAATTCGACGTCGATATTGAAACTGTGTTGTTGCGATTTTTCGAGCCAACGTGCCGTAAGCGCAAAGCAACCAACTACAAACCACATGTTGAGCCAAACACGCCAATCCACAACGGGACTTGCTGCTCCGCTGACTGATGCTTCACGTGTTGCAAAACCTAGCAGTTGAGTCGATAGCAACGCTGAAGGCAAAATAAGAAAGTAGACAAGTTGCATTTCTTTGCTGCGTCAAAGGTTCAAAGCCTTTTGAAGGGTCGAGTATGTCATCTATCATAAACCAACGCGTCAGTGTCGATATTCGGAACAGCCTAATTCGACAATCATTCGTCGACCGCGCCATCAAGGAAACGAATATAGGGAGCGTAGCGAATGTGTAGCCGGCAGCCTTCTCTATTCCTCCGACGTGATTATCGTCCAAGCAAACCCCGTACATAGTTTTTGAAAAGGAGCATATCGGCGGGTGCTCCAGGCCCAACAATCAAGGGGCCTTTCTGAGATGTTGGCCTCAAGCCGTGACTTCCCTGAACCAAGCTTACATCTAATGGAATCACATCCATCTTGTATCTGAACCCAAGTTTTTTTTGTGCAAGTCTAGCCATCGCTCGAAGCTTGGATGTCATGAATAGCTCGACGGGATCATATCCAGGTTTGCGATGGATATCTACCGTCCGAGCAAAGTCTGGAGCTAAGGCATCATCGAGCCAATAATAATAGTTGAACCAAGCGTCTTCTTCAGCAAGTACAATCCATTCACCACTTCGGGAATGGTCTAAGTTGAGTTGACTAGGATGCACAACAGATGCGACACCGTCTATCGACTGAACTAGGCTTCTAACTTCTTCCAACATACTCGGTTCACGCACGTAAAGATGCGCGAGTTGATGATCCGCAACAGCAAATGCCCTGGAATCACCTGGCAGAAGTGTCTCTCCGAACGGGCCGTTACGGACCGCCAACCAGCCAGCTTGCCTGAGGGCTCGATTGATCGAAACGGACTTTTGGACTGGGACTAAGCCATACTCCGAAACGACAATCGGTATCGCTCCAATCGAATGCGAGGCATCGATGACGAGTGCCGCACAGCGATCCACTTCGGCAACGCGTTCTTTGTCCGGATTTGAAAAACGCTGGAAGTCGTAGTCGAGATGAGGTAGGTAGGTGAGCGTAAGATCGGGTTTGTTCTTGCGGAGGACTAATGCAGTTGCTTTTGCAATCCAATCCGAAGCTGGTAGACCTGCATTGGGCCCCCAAAAGGAGAAAAATGGGAATGGACCGAGATGCTCAGTTAGTTGGCACTCGGTTTGGTCGAGAACATCAAACACTTTGGATCCATCGCAGCCGTAGTATGGCTTTGGGGTTACGCTCCATCGAACCGGGGCATGTTGATTGAACCACCAGAAGAGTTTTGCAGTTTCGACACCGTCGTAAACCAGTCCGTTATGCTGGATGAGGCTGTTCGACTGTTGCCAAAATCGAATCTCGGCAGTGTCGCGAAAATACCAGCCATTGCCGACGATTCCATGTTCACGCGGATACAGGCCAGTCAACATGGTGGCTTGCGAGGCACACGTCACGGCAGGGTAGGGAGCAGTCCAAGGAATCGCGTTGCCGAGTTGGCGGATGTTGGGAGCATACTCCAGAAGTTCCGGAGTTAGTCCAACCACATTGATAACGCAAACCTTTGACACGGCGGTTCATTCGAAAACGAACTAAGAATTCACTTTGTTCTTCTTGGAAACGGGCTTTGGTACTTGGTCGTCGTAGTAGTCGCGTCCGATCATAGTTCCGCCGTAGTACCCACCGTATTGGTAGGTTGAACCATATCCATATCCCCCGTATCCGCTCTTGCCGTAGCCACTGCCACTACCGCCATTGTAGTTATCGTAACGGTAACCGCCGTACCCGTACCCGTTACCCCCTACACCGATTCCGTTGACCACGACTCCAAGCATATTGGCATTGATCGAATGCAACATTTGGGCTGCCCGTGTTGCAATCGGTTTTAGGTTGCGTCGAAGTCGCACAGTCAGCAGGACAGCGTCGACCAATCCTGCAACGTTGGCAGGGTCGCTGACGACAAGCATCGGTGGTGTGTCTACGATGACGAAATCAAACTGTTCCTTTAGCGAGGCAAGTGTCTCTGCAAACCTCTCGCTGGATAGCAATTCAGACGGATTTCCCGGACGTCTTCCGCAGGTAACCGAAAATAAATTCTCAATCGACGTTTGCTGGATCGCATCGTCCAGTTCCACTTTTCCACCAATGACTTGAACTAACCCGATGTCTTCCTTCAAACCAAAAATCTTAGCAACACGTGGACGGCGGAAGTCACCATCAACAATACAAACTCTTCGACCCGATTGGGCGATGGAAACAGCCATATTGGCAGCCACCGTCGATTTGCCGTCACCAGGAACTGGGCTGGTTACTTGAATGACTTTGATATTGCCTTGTTGGCAACCAAAGAAAACAGCGGTTCGAATTCCTCGAAACGCTTCGGCGAGGGACGAGCGATTTTTATGCAAGGTAACGATTGAACTGTCGACTTTTTCATCGATTCGATCTGCACGCGATAGAGTGGCAAGTGGCAAGTGGCCAATAATCGGCATACCGAGGTCGCCTGCAATCTCATCCGGGTTTCTGTACGATCGGTCTGCCATCTCAAGGAGGTAAGCTAGTCCACTGAACGCAACAAAACCAATAAATGCACCTATGCCCAAAAACCTGGACCAATAGGGGCCAACAAACGATCCGATCGAGGGAAGGTCGAGGGGCGTTACTGTTTTTTGTCCGTACTCAGATCCCAAATTTAGCTTGCGGAGATTTTCGCTTATTTGTTCCGCAACTAAACTCACTGCCTCCAGTTCCGAAAGATTGAACGAATATTCGCCAATCAACGCCTGGTTCTCCTGCATCTTCGATTTTAGATCCAATGCTTCCTGAGTGAATCGCCCTTTTTCGATCGCAAATTTTTCAAGCGTTTCTTTCATTCCATTTACGGCAATCGTCAATTTATTCTCAAGTGTCGGCGCGTCCTTTTTCGCGTTTCCGAATTCTGTCGCAAAGTCTTGTTCCGCTTGCTTCAATCTTGACCTCCTTCGCAGCAATTCGTCCTCGAGCTTTGCCAGTCGTTGACGAACGCTGATCACGGTTGGATGTTGGTCGCCCATCTCCTGTTCGAGCAGTAGGGCAAGTTCCGACCTGACGGGAATAACTCTTTCATCTTCGAACCCGTCCACCTGCGCCGACATGGCTCTCCCCATATCCTTTTGGTTGATGGCATCAATTGCTTCGTCATTTAGCTTGAACGCCGAGTCCGTCGTGGACAGCGCGATCATTCTTAGTAGACCTTCCACTGGCGCCTTTCTATCGATTGCTTTTTGAACTTGTTGAAGCACGGCTTCAATGTTCTTCATCTTGCTATCGATGTTCATGATGGATTCGTTGTAGCTAACGATCTTGTCGCTTGCAGGATCGCGTGGTTTTCCGTCAACCCAAAGAAGATCGGATTTCGTTTTCAGGTTTTCTAACTCAGTTTTTGCTTTGGTGTGCTTCTTTTCATACTGCTCACTAAACTTTGTCAGAGCGCCTACGGCTTCATTCGAAAAGCTCTTAAACTTTTGAGTCACAAAGTCTTCATAGCCAGCGACGATGGAGCGTACTATTTCGCCCGAAAGCTCGGCGTCGTCGGTGGTAACCCCGATATTGATGATATTGCTATTGGTATCCTTGGACCCAAGCCTGACCTCCAACAGCTTCGGGTTACGCAGTTTTTGAACAATTTGTTCTGCCGAGAGACCGGACAGCTTTCGATGTTGAGTTAAGCCACCCAATTCGACGGCGTTACGTAGGACAACAGGACTTTGAACAATAACCAATTCATCGCCTCGAGAACTCTCAACGCCATTGTTATTAAACGTTGATATATTGATTTCCTTGCCGGGCGTTATCACGTGGACTTGAGCAATCGCCTTATACTGCGGAGCCTGTTGTCCAAAATACAAATAGCCCAACGTCGCGCCAATCGCCGATCCAAGTATCGGAAGCCATTTCCAACGCATCAGGATTTTCACGAGGTCAGGGCTTGTAGTTGTACCCTGGGCAAGGGTTGGTGTTCCACCAATCTCTGACATAGGTCTAATTGCGTCCATCAATAGTTCTTAGTTCGAATAGGGTGTTTTCAAGCGAGTCCTATATCTTAAGCGACCGCGCCAATCAATCCAGTCAAACACTTCTTGCATTTACAGAATTCACCATTTGAGGGGGGGTGAAATGCGTAAGTCCGGTATGGATGGGTGGTGTGGGTGACCGAGCCTTTA
Organism: Pirellula sp.; assembly: GCA_031374925.1. Taxonomy (GTDB): domain Bacteria; phylum Planctomycetota; class Planctomycetia; order Pirellulales; family Pirellulaceae; genus JBKCUI01. Next base: position 44,816 of record JANMHA010000165.1, read on the forward strand.
CCGTTTTTTACGACAAAAATGCCTATAAGCACTGTACGTTACGACATTGCCAATGCCATATATTAGATTTTTTGGATTCGGTCGACAATGGACTTTACTTCGCTATTCCCAGGATTCATCCGCTTAAGTCGTTCAAGGACCTCTTTGGCTCCATTAATGTCCATAACATCCAGCAATCGGTTTGCGAGCCGGCAATGAAGTTTGAAGTCGTTTGGCTCAAATTTAACGGCGGCTCGCAAGTGGACGATTTCGTCGTTGACATTTTCGAGGGCGACCGACGAATCTGCTAGCCAAATTTCCCGGCGAGAAGGAGTCATGGGGGCTAGAACAATGAGTTCGCGCGCGCGTTCCCAGAGTTGCCGATTGGTTTTCGGGAATCCCGCCTTGGTAAACGTTTCCGTTGCGATCGATTGAAGGACATCGGAGCGTTGCGGAAACATTTTGATAGAAATGTCATTATCATTCCGTTCCATCGCAAGCAGTTTCGCCGCATTTCGTGCAGCCCAAGGACTCGTTTTCATGGCTTGCGCCAAAATCCGCTCATGTTGACTCTGGTCAAATTGGTCGCGAAAGAGCACAGCAGTTGCCAGCAATTGCTGTGCGTTGTGTTTCGCGAGAAGCAAACTTGCTGGCAAGAGATTTGAGATCTCATTGCGATCGCAAACTGTATTTGCTAAACAGCGCCCCCAAAGCAGTCGCCAATCCAACGGCGATTTGGTCTGACCCAAAGCGTACCAATTGGCTGATTTGCCCAAAAGTTCGATTGCTTTTTGTCCGCCAACGGATTCAATGAATTGCTCTTTCTTCATTTGATTTTGTTCCCGATCGAGCGCCAATTGGAGAAAGACAGGCGAAGTATCCCTCCAGACCTCGGCCCAAGCGCTAGTTGGTGAAGAGGTGATCATTTGATTCATTCGATAGTCGAACAGCAGGGAATCAGCAAATGCACCCATGGCAGATGAGTTCTCTTTTAGCGAAGCGTTGCTGCTGGTCCAAATCTTGGCCATCTCTCTAACTCGATCGGGGGTTTGTTCCTCGAGCGTTTTTTTCTCCTCGGCTTTTGTCCATTCCACCATGGATTCTGCTACCGAGAGCGACTGCACTGAACCAACCAAAAAAACGATCGCAAATCCACTACTCACAGAAACCAAGACGCCCAGCAATCCATTGCGAACCCAAGGAATACTCTTTGCTGTTAGCGTCTGCACCGTTCGCGAAGAGTCGCTTCGTCCCCGTTTTCTTGCGGTCGCAATCTGAGAGTTTCGAAGGGTCCCTTGAACCGATCCCATGAGCACACAAGCGGGTACAAACAATGCTGGGAGAATGATTGCAAAATCCACAAACGAGTGAAAGGCTTGGCTAAACACCAAGTAGGCGCCAGCCAGTTTGGAAGGGAAAGCACGGCCCCAGTTCTCTTTGGCGGGTGGTCGTTGAAGCCCCGCAATCAACAGGATAATCGCCACTGCCAATACAGAAACTCCTAGATAGCCGAGTTCAACTCCGCATTGAGCATATAGGCTTTCAGCATGATAAAACCAGCCAACTGACGAGGGTTCTTGAAACGGCAAATACGCAAAATGGAATGTCCCAAGGCCGCTTCCGAGCCATCCGTAGAACGTCATTGCCTTCCAAGCAACGGACCAAATATAGGCTCTGCCTGCACTTAATTCCAAATCCAAATCGATCTCCGTAAGGCTTTCCAATCTCGCGTACGCTTTGTCGTCCACCTGAAAGGCAACCAAGCTTGCAACGATGGCCGTTGCTATGGCTACTGCAATTGCCCAACTCCCGCCACTCTGATTCCTTGCATTAGCAATAAACGCCGAAATAATAATTGCACCCAAAGCGCTGACCGCTGCGCCGCGACAAAGGCTAATCAGCAGCGCGGCCACAATACCGATCAAACACAACATCGCCGTAATCTGAGCCGTATTCAAGTCAGCTAGAGTATCCTCGGCGAATCCTCGTACCTTGGCAATTAGGTTCTTGTCTGGGAAGCGGTAGCGAATGTCTTTCGAATTGCGTTGTGTATTGAGTAGTGTCCAGCCCAATAGCCCTAAGCAGCCTGCAATACAAATGTTATAGAACCCACCAGCAGAGTTCTTGGAAACGAAAGTGGCAAACGAGGAACCCGTCCTCAATCCAAGAAAATTAAGCGATTGATATGAAATTGCACCTTGTATGCCAACGCATGCAATCAACACCCCAATCAAAGTTAGCGTACCAAACAACCAAAGCTGTCTTGAGGCATCGGAAAAAACGGCTCGACCAACCCAAACGAAAAGTCCACAAAGAATTAACGATACAACAGCCCCGCGCGTGTGAAGTGGTTCAATACTCCAGGCCAACTTGCGTTCCGCTTCCGGCACGTTTTTCAGATCGCACGGCGCGTTCGGATTCAAACTCGAATCGCTAGCAGCTAACTGTTTCGAAAGCGTAACCAACGTATTCTGCAGCGAGGGTGGTGCAGTCGACAAACCGAGCGCCCAACGTTGCAATTGGACGGAGCGAGGTGCGATCTCATTTCCTTGCCAAGAAAAGATCGGAGTCGACTGTAGGTACGCGATGGCTCCAAAGAAAAAGAACAGCCAAGTTAGCCAGGGAATACTTAGATCCCGTGACTTGCTCAGCATGCTGACAATGCAATGCAAGGCGATCGAGCAGCTGAACACCACTCCAACCCACGCGAGGATGTATTGCGATTTCCATTGAACGCTGCCGTAGTACCAAGGCAAAGCCAAGATCAGTAGTAAGACGGTACAACACAGTATCCATTCTGAAATCTCAATAGTCTTCCAAAGCCCTACTGGCGCCTTCGGAGATCCTGGAACTTCACGTCTTCTACGTGAGCGTTTTTCCGTGAGATTAGGCATGTACGACTTTGGATCCTAAGGGTTTTGGACGCGATTAATGCCCACCTTAAAAAAGGCGGAACTCCCCGATGGATTGTAATAGCAAGTCGCCCAATTTCGAACCTTTCCATTCGATTACATCCTTGGAATGGAAACACGCACATGGATACCTGTCACAAAATGGATATTCCGTAGAACCATAATGCTAGCTACTTTCGTCATTACTGCCAAAGTCCGAACAATCATTAAATTCGACACAGGGTTTGGCCGATACCCAACAGAGGGAGTACGTGCCATGAATCCGACGGACCATCCGGCGGTTTAGCATGAAAGAACTTCCCAGCATCAAGATTACATTTTGGGGGGGATCGGAATGTCGGTCAAACATATTGAAATAGCAGAGTCTCGCCAACAACGAGGCTGGCTAAAACTGGTAAGAAAACGATTGGCCCTTCTGCTGCTGGCGAGTTCAGCCACAGTTCCGTTTTCCGGCTGCACAGCCATGACAGGTCTAAACAATAGCTGGCAATACAATGGCTATTGGAATCAAACCATGATGGGGCACCGGAACAAGTCTAGCGCTTCGAAGGCTTGGCACTGCCGAAAGCACCATTTCTGCAATGAGAAATACATGAAGGAATTTTCGCAGGGCTTCAAGGCTGGCTATATGGAAGTTGCCGATGGCGGCACTGGCTGCACACCTGCCTTTCCTCCTCGAGAATATTGGGGCTGGAAATACCAGTCCTGTGAAGGGCAAGCCCGCGTTGCCGCCTGGTACTCAGGCTTCCCACACGGGGCACGAGCAGCCGAGGAAGACGGAATAGGAAACTGGACCCAGATCCAGACTTCTTCTGCGATCCAGCAACAATACTCACAGCACGGCATGCTCAATTCGTCGAGCAGTGGTATGTATCCAATCGCTCAATCGGCGGTTCCAAACGGTCGACCACAAACGATGATGACGCAAGGTGTTTCAAACCAAGCCTTTGAGGACTCGCCGGAATATCCAATTTCGGTTGAGCGAGGGCCAGCAGAAATCATTCACTCGTCCCAGTTCATCAATCAATAAATAAATCGCTCATCCACTTAATGATGCGATAGCATCGTTGAGTAAGCCTTCAAAACTGCATTCATCAAGTATCCACGCCTACCGGCGAACGAGGTAACTACTATGTCTATGGAACGGAATCCTATGACGCTCGTCGAAGCAAAGAAGAATGGGGGTCGCGTACTGACTCGCCTTTTAAAATCGTTTTCACTGGCGAGCTTGATGGCTGCAGGTGGGATGAACGTTGGATGTACCTCGCTAACTCAGCCCTTGGCGGGCATTCCAGTACGTCGACTGCCACCCCAATTCTTGGCGCAATCTAAGAGCAACTTAGTGCCCCTGGATCCTTCGAGGTTAACCCAAGAGCCGCCTCGGCAGTACCTGTTAGACAAAGGAGACATCCTAGGTATCTATATCGAAGGTGTCTTGCCCTACACGCCAACGGACAAGCCGCCTGAGCCACCTCCGGTAAACTTCCCGAATGAAAAAAGCACTCTCGATCCGTCGCTGGGTTTTCCGATCGTGGTTCAAGAGAATGGGACAATCGCCCTGCCTTCGATCGAACCGATCAAAGTCAAGGGCATGACGATCGAGCAAGTCACGGATCTGATCCGCGATGCGTACTTAAAGGCTCGGATCTTCACCAATCCAGCCAGACTTCGTCCGATTGTAACCATGATGAAAGAACGCCAGTACAACGTAGTTGTTGTAAGACAAGATGTCGGATCCGAAAGTGGACGACAGCAAGGTGGTGGTGGAGGGGCCAAGGGTGCTTATATTCGCGGCTCGGACCAAAGTGCATCTGGCAGCATGATCAAGCTCGATGCCTACAAGAACGACGTTCTCCACGCGTTGATGGCTTCGGGTGGCCTGCCCGGAGTCAACGCCAAGAACGAAATCAAAATCTTGCGAGCTGGAAAAGCAGATCAAAAGAAGCGAGATGATTTTGTTCAGCAGTTTTACCAACAGTATTATTGCAACCCAGATCCATGCGGCTGCCCACCGCCTCTCCCAGACGATCCTAGCTTGCTCAAAATCCCAATGCGGCTTCCAATCGGTATGATCCCTGCCTTCAAATCGGAAGACGTAATCCTAGAAGAAGGGGATGTGGTCTATATCGAATCTCGAGAAGCAGAAGTTTTCTACACAGGCGGACTACTTCCTGGCGGAGAATACTTGATTCCACGTGACTATGACCTTGATGTTCTGGGTGCGATGGGTCTGGCTGGCCAAGGCGTCGGAGGCAAGGCAGGCGGAGGAGGAGGTAGTTCCTTTGGAATTCAGCAGTACACCATACCTCCAGGACAACTATTTATTCTTCGCAAGACACCTTGCAACGGACAGGTGACAATCCAAGTGGACCTGACCCTAGCGGCCCAGGATCCCCGTGAACGTCCGCTGATTCAGCCAGGCGACACGCTCATCCTTAGATACAAGGCGTGCGAAGAGGCGGTCAATTTCGGAATGTTTGCCTTCTTCACTTACGGGATTCAGCAAGTATTGCAAGGATCAAACAGAAACCGATAGCTTGATTTTTCAAATCCAAAAAAGGGCTTCCGGGAACGGGAGCCCTTTTTTCGTTGCCTTATCGGAAGTGGCCGTTTCACGATGGATTCGGCCACCTCCGATGTTATAATCTAGGGTCCCCCGGGTAATCGTTCTCGCTTCCAAGGCACCCTCCCAGCATTCCCCATGCAAACCAAACCTATTCCCTTGCTTATATTTGTATGGCTCCTGTTGCTGTCCGAGAGGACGCTTGCAACGGAACCTCTGACCGAGCCCACCAAAGTCGACTTTAAGACCGATATTCGACCGATCCTCTCGAATCGTTGCTTCGCTTGCCATGGGCCAGACGATTCGAAAGTGGAATCGGGCTTGCGTCTTAACGAATTCGAATCCGCCACTTCACCCGCCGACTCGGGCTCGCGAGCCGTTGTTCCTGGAAACGTGAGCGAATCGGAGTTGATCCGCCGAATTCTTTCCAGCGATGAGTCCGAGCGAATGCCACCTCCGCATTTCGGCGCGAAGTTAACCGAACGAGAAGCCGAACTTTTTAAGCTATGGGTTGCCTCGGGGGCAAAGTATTCGAAACACTGGTCATTCGATCAGATTCATACTCCTCGACTTGAGCCATCGATGCCATTGGATTTCTTTCCAGATTGGCAACACTCACCAATCGATTTGCTCGTCCTAGGAAAACTAAAGGATCGTGGTTGGGAGCCGACTCGAGAAGCGAATCGAAGCACACTCCTCCGGCGACTCACGCTTGACCTGACTGGTTTGCCTCCTACTTTGGAACAACAGTCCGCTTTCCATTCGAACACAAGTTTGAATGCTTACGAACAGTTGGTGGACGAATTGTTGGCTTCGCCCGCGCTCGGGGAACACTGGGGGCGGAAATGGCTAGACCTTGCTCGCTACGCGGACTCGGCCGGCTATGCTGACGATCCACCAAGAACGATTTGGGCCTATCGCGATTGGGTCATCAAAGCCATCAACGACGGCATGCCGTTCGATCAGTTTACGATCGAACAACTGGCCGGTGATCTGCTTTCCAACCCAACGGACGAGCAACTGGTGGCTACAGCCTTTCATCGCAACACGTTGACCAACAATGAGGGTGGCACCAACGATGAGGAGTTTAGAAACGTAGCAGTGGTCGATCGCGTCAACACCACGATGGCTGTCTGGATGGGGGTCACGATGGCCTGCGCCCAATGCCACACCCACAAGTTTGACCCGATCACTCAAGCGGAGTATTTTCAGGTCTTCGCAATTTTGAATCAAACCAAGGACGCGGATCGAGCAGACGAAAGCCCCACCCTCAAGTGGTTCACCCACGAACAACGACGCGATCAAGATGAGACGCAAAAAGAACTCACCAAAGTCGAGCTGGCACTCACAGCTCCCGATGAAACACTTATGCCAGAGCAACGAACTTGGGCAAACGAACTGCACAGCCCAATCGTGTGGCGGTCCTTCCTACCGGAATCAGCCAAAGCCAAGTCCAAGTCGCCCATTGCCATCAAAGAAAATGGCGATATCAAAGTGGACGCGATTGCCGATACCGATACCTACACAATTGAATTGCCTATTCCCAATGGTGTTTCGATCGATTCTCTGTCGGGTCTACAGGTGCGGAGTATTCCGGACGCATCCTTGCCAAACGGTGGCGCCGCCATCGGAGATGGAAACTTCGTTCTAACCAATTTGGCCGCCAGCTTGATCAGTGTTGATTCCAAATCGATGAGCGGCCGATTTGTACGAATCGAATTGCCCGGTGATAGCAAAATACTGTCGCTCGCTGAGGTGCAGCTTTTTTCCGGTGATGAGAACGTGGCCAAAGGGGGAAAAGCGACGCAAAGCAGTACCGACTTCGAGGGCACGGCCGAACGAGCACTCGATGGCAACACGTCGGGAAAGTACACAGACAACTCAACCACCCATACGTCGATCAGTACCGATCCATGGTGGGAAGTCGACGTCGGCAAAGTTGCGTTCATCGACAAGATCGTTGTCTGGAATCGAACCGATGGCGAGGTTACAAGCCGATTGTCCGGCGCGCGTCTTTCGATACTTTCGGAAGAGCGAAAAACACTTTGGGAATCCATCATCGATAACCCCAAGGCGAGCCAATCCTTTGAAGTCCAGTCCTCAATTCAAGTCCCTCTTCTTATTGCAAACGCGGACTATGCGCAAGATGGATTCGCTCCGTCTAATGCGATTGACGGGGACGCCAAGTCTGGGTGGGCGGTGGGTGGCTCGATTGACCAACCGCACCAACTGAACATCGCGTTCCAATCAAACAAACTAAAGGAACTCAGCTCGATCAACCCCTTGGCAGGTAGCGTCTCGTTGCGATTGACGCTTAAATTCGAGTCGACATATCGACGAGCCTTGCTAGCAAGCTTTTCCGTTGGATTCGCCACGGATGCTCGTGCCGAATCAATGATTAGCCTGCCATCCAACATTGTGAAAATACTGGCCATTGAGCCTGATTCACGCTCCAAGTCCGAAAATGAGGCACTCCATTTGCATTACGTTTCAACAACGGCTCCGAGTCGAAAGACTTTGCGTGACTCGCGTGAAACGCTCAAAAAGAAGCTCGCCGAGATCAAACCGGTCACGACGGTGCCAATTCTAAGTGAGTTAGCGGCGGACAAACAACGGAAAACGCATATCCAAATTCGCGGGAATTACAAGGTTCAAGGCGATTTGGTATCGCCCGACGTTCCCAAAGCATTTCATCCGTGGAAGCCCGCAATCACGAATGGTGTTCCTGCCAAAATGGACCGCTTGGAGTTTGCGAAATGGCTGATGCAACCAGATAATCCACTGACGGCCCGTGTGATCGCAAATCGCTATTGGGAAACTTTCTTTGGAGTCGGCATCGTGCGGACGAGCGAAGAGTTTGGTTCGCAAGGCGACTTGCCGAGCAACCCGGAGTTGCTAGACCATTTGGCGTCCGAATTAAATCGCAACGGTTGGGACACAAAGCGGTTTATCCGAAACATTGTCATGTCCGCCGCCTATCGGCAACGCTCTTCGCTCTCACCACAACGTTTCGAAGAGGATCCCGATAACATTTACGTTTCGCGTGGTCCTCGATTCCGCGTAACTGCAGAGCAAGTTCGCGATATGGCACTAGCCTCCGCTGGGCTCTTGTCACAGCGTTTGTACGGACCGCCTGCCCGTCCGCCACAACCTTCGCTAGGTTTGACCGCGGCTTTCGGGAGTAAGACGGATTGGGAGACTAGCAAAGGTGAGGAACGCTTTCGACGCGGTATATTCACGCTGTGGCGACGATCGAACCCTTACCCGTCCATGGCAACTTTCGACGCACCGAATCGTGAAGTGTGTGTCCTCAAGAGAGATCGAACTAATACGCCGCTCCAAGCCCTTGTTACGTTGAATGATCCTGCCTATGTCGAAGCAGCCCAGGGGTTGGCTCGTCG
>JANMHA010000428.1:0-22997 GCA_031374925.1 Pirellula sp.
ACAGGAGAAGGCATCGATCGCGCTGGAGCAAGCGGCCAAGCGTCGTGTCCGGAGCGAGCTTCGGAAGTCAATGCAGGGCTAGCTCTCGGGCCAGCCCGCCGGGCCAGACGAAAAACCGCCAAGCGTGCCAGTACGCTTACGCTTGCCAGCAGACCCCGATGTCCACAGGTTTGTGCTAGAGCGAACCTGTTAACCAGTTTGAGGTGCTGCATTTAGCCGCCGAAATCCGACAGCACCCCACTGTGGAAATGAAGCTAGCCGATTCCGTCGGCTCAGACCGATGCAAAGTCCACAACTGGTCAGGCTTCCTACGCCTCCAGTCGCCCCTGTCCACAGGTATGTGCTGGCCAACATTGTGGAAATGGAAGTAGCTTGCCAGAGGAATGCGTCCGCCACGCGGCCGATGCTTGTTACATCGGCTTGGTGGTGGGAACGACCGTAGAGGCCGCATCGGTTGCTATTTATCTCCAAAGGTCATGAGCAACTAGCCCGATCAAATCTTCCATGTTGTCATCCTGCAATTCGGCTCCGACGTGTTTACTAAGTTGAATCGATTTGTCAGGCTCAACTGTCGTCATTCGGCCAACACTCACGGTTGCTTTGGGCTGTTCAGACACGAGGCCAAGGACACTCATGAATTCGTCCGTCGTGCGAACCCTTGATTGAACTTGTTGCAATGAAACAGATCCATCATTTGCTGTTGATCCGCTGAACCAAGGCATAGGAACTGCTCCCGCGAATGGCGATTTCATATCCGATGTTTTCCCTGGTGCACCGAGCACTGCTGGTGGTGGTGGATCGGCGATGCCTTGCGGGTTGGTATTGCCTGCAGCAAGTGCCCAACTGGAGTTGGCTGACTTGCTACCCGACGTTAGTCCAACGGCATTGTCGTATTGATAGACTTTGGCCGTACGACTGTCGACGATCCAAATGGCGGATGGGTTGGAGGGATCCAGTGTGATTCCAGTCGGACTGGAGGCACCGGATGTGGAAATCGTCCAACTACCTACATAGGTGCCGCCAATCGTGTACTTGAACACTTTGTCGGTCGAGCTGTCGTTGACCACCCATAGATAGCTTCCATCTGTTACGATGTCTTTTGGTGAAGTGTTGCTGCTATTCAAACTGAAACTGCTGGTCGCGACGGGACTGCCGTTGGTCAACGAGGCAGCATTGGCATAGCGATAGACTTTATCGGTCTTGTTATCGACCAGCCAAACATCAGTGCCATTGGTTGCAATCCCTTCGAGTTGGGCCGTTGACTGCAGTCCACCTGCCGCCCAAGAACCTTGTAAAGCTCCGCTTGTATCGTAGGCATAGACGCTTTTGTTCGCGTCAACTACCCAAACTTTTGCCCCCGCCGCGGTGCTTACCGCTCCACGTGGTGCAGTGTTGCCGCCGGCCAACGCATAGTTTTCGACGGAGGCACCAGTCTCGCCGTATTCATACGTCCGATCGGTGGATGCATCGTTCACCACATAAAACTTGGTGAACGGATCGTTATCGATGATGGACCCGATGCCTTGACCAACTGCAATTGTCGCTCCTACAGGATTCGACAAGTTGACTGTAAATGTCTCAGTCAGCTCGGTTGTTGTATCGTCCAAAGTCTGAATTAGAATCGTCTTGGATGTTTCGCCGGGTGCGAAGTAGACGGTGCCGGAAGTTACAGGCTTATAGTCACTGACAGCGATCGCGGAGCCATCCGCTGTGGAATAGCTTACGGTAACTGGAATCGCGCTTGCATAGTCAAGCGTGATCGTGAAGGCTTCTTGCGAAGCGGTGCCGTATCGGCCGTACCTTGATTGCATGTTGCCAGGTGCATTAAACCCAATCAGCAAGTTACCGTTCGAGTCAGATGCTAATGCTCCAGCTCCATAAGGGGAACCGTGAGGATCTGCATTTTGAGCCACCTGGCTTTGAAACGCTCCGGTCGTTGAGTTGTAACGGTAGACAGCTCCGTTGTTTTGACTAGAGACGTAAAGAAACCCGTCAGGATGGAAAGTTAGATCGTTCGGCCCACTAAGTCCGCCAGATCCTGCAGGTACGAATGCATCAATGTAAGTTCCTGTAATTCCATTGTATCGAAGTACGGAACTGTTGCCCCAGTTGCCGACATACAAGTTACCGTCAGGACCGAAGCTAATTGCACCCTGCGCGCTAGAGAGGCCCCCACTTCCCTGCGGAACGAATATCGCGTTAGACTGTCCAGGGGCAGGTAATGGGGCTCCTGGCGTGGCACCATTGGGGCCTTGAAATCTCCATACACTTGAGTCGTTGCCCGTGCTAATGCAAAGATTACCAGACGAGTCGAATGCTAGCCCGTTGGCGTTTGGCAAACCCGTGGAAGCGGACACGAATTCATCAATAACGCCCGTCGTCATATTGTAGCGGAGCACATTTTTGGATAGTTGACCACCTACGTAGAGGTTGCCGTCGGGGCCGAAGACCAATGCCCATGCAGCATGCAGTCCGAAACTTCCATTGGGAACAACTTCACCCAAATAAGCACCAGTTTTGCCATCGAATTTCTGGACATCGTTCGTGAATCGGCCTGCGATGTACAAGTTGCCGTCTGGTCCATAAGCGCCATGCCTACCTCCTCCCAACTGGCTCTGCACTGGTATGAAGTCATCAAAGTAGCGAATCGCAGCATCACCTTCCGTTGCGGATGCGCTGCTAATTGATAATGTCGAGTCATCGTTAAGAATCGTTGCCACACCCATAACGGCTATCCCACCCGCTGGATTAACAATCAATCGAAATGTCTCATTTGATTCACTTGTGTTATCGCCATTTACAATGATTTGTATTGTCTTAGTTGCTTCGCCATCGGCGAAAGTTAGTGTTCCAGATGTGGCTGCGTAATCCGTTCCCGAATTGGCCGTGTCATCAGCAGTTGCATAGGCGACCGTTAGTGAGCCACTAAGGCTACCGGTCCGTTGAATTGTAAAGCTAGCGGGCACGTTTGTTTCGAGGGCACCCTCGATGACCGAGGAGCCATTGACTGAAATGGGACTTAGTACCTTGCCATCGCTGCCTGCCTTAAAAATGCCTAAAACCTCGCTTTGTGACAACGCTCTGTTGTAAATTGCTAGATCGTCAATCAGTCCGCTAAACGGCGAATTTGTCGCTGTCCCCGGAAAGCCACCTGTATTACCGATTCCGACTCCCGGGTTGCTCGCAGGTAGAAGGTCACCATATGGCCTCACGTCTGTCGTGGATTGTCCCGCTAATGATCCGTTCACATAGAGACTCATCAAGCCCGTCGTATCATCTAGTGTGGCAGCCACATGGATAAGTTGGCCGGTAGAGACGTACGCCTGCACGCCTGACCCGTTCCCCGTCGCAGGAGACAAGGAAAAATTCAGCAAACCACTGCTTTGTACGAAAAGAGAATAGGGAGTTCTTGTGTCATCGCCACGTAAGAAGATATAGCTATTCCCAGTCGTTGGGAAAGCGCTTATCTTGATCCAGCCTTCGATCGATAAGGACCCAGTGAGCCTCAAGCTAGGGGAATCGGCAATCTGTGCACGATCGTTTACACCATCGAACTTGAATGCTTGTCCGACTTCGCCAGCGGCGTAAGTTGCTCCGTTGTAGAGTGTGGCGTTGTTCAGCCCCATAACATCCGCACCATTACCGTTCGCGGACCACCAGCTTACTAGGCCGCTTGGAGCAGCAACTGCTGCGAGCAATGCCCTCGCTTCCAATTGCTCCATTCGAAGAGGTCGTTCATTTCGGATCTGCGGGCGTATTGCAGACCTGGAATGTTTGGTGAGTAAACGTTTCATGGATTGTTCCTGTGCCTCGGTCTGCGTTAAACTAGAAGCCATCCCTCCAACGCGCAGACCGTGCGTCGGAGAATTGGAGAGGTCGGTGAGGAATTTACTTGGCCGTAGGGCCTCACCGGCAGTTTTTATTTTTCTTTCAGGTATCTCGTCGTCCGAGGATCTTTCTCGGCCTTGGTTCAACACCTTGCGAGTGTCGGCAAGCGAGCTCGTTATCGTGCGTAGTAGATCGTTGCTCCGATCATGTGGGCCAATGCGATCCACTAACTTTTGCAATCGGTCGCGAGATTGTGTCAACATCGATATGCCTTCGGCCGCTTGTCCTTGGGCGACTACGATTGCTCCGAGGTTCTGCTGAGCCGCCGCCATTCCTACTTCGTACTCGAGCATGTCGGAATACTCCAATTGAAGTTGTTCCCACAATCGTAGCGACGAATCGCAGGTCTCATGAGCCATGACTAACTCATCGAGTTCCTTGAGTGTGTGCGCAAGCTTGGTCAGCGAATTCGCTAGATGGGATTTGACCTCGGGCGATTCCGGATGCCGTTTGGCAAAAGCACTCAAGATCCGTATCGACTCTTCACAATGCTCCCGGGCATCGGATAAGCGTGGAGAGAGTTTTTCTAAGGTGTCTGCCAGAGATTGATGGCTTTGTGCCCATTGAATATGAGCCTTCTTGGATTCGGGTTGCTCTTTGGCAAGTTGTTCCAGCAAGCCAATCGCGAGTTCATGAAATGGGATAGCCTGTTCTGCTTGGTCCCATGCAAAGCGATTGGCTAAGTTCTGATAGCCTAAGCTCAAATACTCGCGGTAGAGCGGTTGGTCCGGGAAGCGATCTGCTAACTCTTGCCAGATTTCGATCGCGCGCTCGAGCATCTCGCGGCCGTCCATTTCCTGCGTGCCGACTCCTACATTCGTATAGCTTTGCGCAAGCTCCAAATGCAACAAGTCGTTATCAGGATGCTCTGTGACCAGTTGTTGCCGCAACGCTAGCGCATGTTGTTCGTATTCGAGCGATTCGCTGGTGGCACCGCGCGTACGATAGTGATCTGCTAAGTTGACCAGGACTTTGGCTAGGCTCTGGCGGTAGTCAATTTTTGCTGCATTATCGGCGGACAATAGGTCGAAGAGTTTGGCGGATTCTTCGAACGAAGTGAGCGATTCATCGAATCTCCCCAGTTCGTGTTTGACAGTGCCGAGCTGATTCAATGTTTCAGCGCGAGCTGATCTGGATTGCTCATCGGTCGGCGAGATCTCATGGAGCTGATCGTAATAGGGTAGCGCTGCTTCGAGAAGACTTTGTCGCAACTGGCGGAAACTTGGATGATCGAGCCGCTCGTCTTGCGTGACTCGGAGCAAGTACGTATCGACGGCTTCCTTGGCGATTCGATAACGCAGATCGATTTGCTGCTTAGCGATTTCGGTTTGTGCTTGCGAGTCGCGAGCCCGCATAGCTTGCCAAGTTGCGACGGCCGTGCCGATGATCAAGGCCGCGGCCACAAGCGTTGCTGCAGATAATGTTGCGCGATTCCGGCTGGCCAACTTGCGGAATCGGTAGAGTGTCGATGGCGGACAAGCCTGTACGGCTTCGTCATTGAGGAAACGTTGCACATCGTCTGCAAATTCGTTGGCTGTGTCGTATCGTCGGTTGCGGTCCTTCTCAAGAGCCATCATCACGATCCAATCGAGCTCGCCTCGAAGCTGATGGCTTAGCTTGCGTGCATCGACGTTGCGGTTATCGGAAATGGTGGAGAGAGCTTTGGCATCGAGCGTGCTGACTCGCAGGCTGGGGCGAGGCGGATCAACTTCGCGAATCATTCGACGCATTTCGTCGTAGCCCGCGTTGCGCAGTGTTTCGCTTTCGAATGGTGTATGGCCGGTGAGTATTTCATAGAGCAAAACTCCGAGCGAATAGATATCGCTGCGTGTATCGATGTCGATACTGCTTTGGCCGGCTTGTTCGGGACTCATGTAGAGCGGCGTTCCGACCATTTGATGAAAACCCGAGTGCAGGGTTTTTTCGGTCAGCTGCTGACCAATCGCCTTAGCTACACCGAAGTCGATTACTTTAGGGACAGGGGTGACGTCATGCATTCCGACAATGATGTTGCTGGGTTTGATATCGCGGTGGATAAGTCCTTTTTGATGTGCGTGCTGAACGGCTTGGCAGACGGTGATGAACAGTTGCAATCGATGCTTTGTGTCGAGCTTGTGACGGTCGCAGAACTCGGTGAAGGGCGCTCCTTTGACGAGTTCCATGACGAAATAGGGACGACCTGCGTCGGTCGCACCGGCGTCAAGAATTTTGGCAATGTTGGGATGGTCCATCATGGCCAGTGCTTGCCGCTCAGCTTCGAACCGGGCCACGACCTGCTGGGTGTCCATGCCTGCCTTGATCACTTTCAAGGCGACCATGCGACGGACTGGCTCTTTTTGAGCAGCCATATAGACCACACCCATTCCGCCATCGCCGATCTGTTCGATGAGTTTGTAGGGGCCGATTTGGGAACCGATAACTTCGGTGTTTGTAGGGACTGCAGTAGCAATTTGAGCAAGACCGGGAACGGAAGCGGGCGATTCCAGAAAGCTAGCAGAATATGCCTGAGCGCTCAGCATCAGCTCTACGCGATGACGTAGTTTACCATCACCCGCACAGACTTCGTCCAAGTAAGCAGCACGCAGCCCCGAGGCCTTTTCCAAGGCGGCAAAAAATATTTTTTCTAAAGGTGTGGGTTCGCTCATGGGACGCTCTCTACTATTCAGTGCGACAAACGATCGTCAAACCCCTCATAGAAATTCGCAATTTTGTTGAACTAGGAATCGAGAGGCACGTCCGCGAGTTCAGAATGGAGCCAGGCTTTGGCAAAAGTCCAGTATCGTTCGACGGTGGCCAGCGATATTCCCATAGCATCGGCAGCCTCGGGCATTGTTAAGCCAGCAAAGAAACGAAGCTTGACTAAGTTGGCCTTGACAGGTTCGATCACCGCGAATTTCGCAAGAGCCTCGTCGAGCGCGAGGATGTCCAAAGAGGGTGGCTCTTGTATGGAGCACGCAGAATCGAGCTCAACCCTTAGCCTCTGATCACCTCTTTTTAGCCGCCCCCGGTTGCGCGCAGCCTCAACAATAACTCGCCGCATCGCCTCCGCAGCAGAAGCAAAGAAATGCCCTCGACTATTCCAGTGCTGGGCCGTGTCCGTACCCACAAGCCGAACGTAGGCCTCGTGGACCAGCGCCGTAGCCTGTAGCGTCTGCCCAGGCTTCTCTTGTGCCAGTCGGACTGCAGCCAGCTTTCGCAATTCCTCATACACCAACGGCAACAATTGCTCCGCCGCCGACGGATCTCCCGATTCGATTTGCGACAGGATTTGGGTGACGTCAGACATAGGGCGTGGATTCATAAATAGGAAGCTTAAGGGGACCTAGTGTAACTGCCCACGCACAAATTTGCCCCAAGTAAACAAGATTTTCTTGCCTCGGCGATCCTCTTCTCAATTTCCCACACAATCGCTTGAGCTTCCTTCCCACACGAGGTAACTGTGTGATCGTAGTCGACGGCCAGCGGTGATCCTGGCGTCAGAGCAACGACCCAAGGAAGCATAAGATGAAACTGCCGAGATCAGAAGCGATTGCAAATTCTGATGAGCCTACGAGAAAACGTGCGATTGCGTACTACAGAAGTTCAGCAGATCGCCGACTTGAGAATTCCATTCCCTTTCAGCGAGACCAAGTGCGTGAGTGGGCGAGTAAAAACGGCGTCGAAATCATTCACGAATTTTTCGATAGTAACAGGTCGGGAAACGCCAGCGAAGATCGCCCTGCTTTTACCGAGATGGTGGACGAATGGGTGACGAAACGCACCGACTTCGCCTATGTCCTATGCCTAGATACGAGTCGTTTGGGTAGGTTCCAAGACGACCTCTCCGCTCAATTTATAGCTCAGTGTAAAGAGCATCGTAAACAAGTTATTTACACCAGCATTGGTAAACCATTCTTACAAGGAAGCATAACATGAAACAGTGGTGGGAATCAGACGCGATTGAAGATGCCGATGCACCCAAGCGTGTGCGAGCAATCGCCTACTATCGGCATTCGGCACAAGACAGACAAGAGAATTCTATTCCGATTCAACAAGATCAGGTGCGTGAGTGGGCGGAAAAAAACGGAGTTGAAATCATTCATGAATTCTCCGATGCAGGGAAATCGGGACTGAACAGCGAGGATCGTCCTGCCTTCACCGAGATGATGGAACAATGGGTTACCAAACGCACGGACTTCGCATACATCCTTTGTCTCGACGTAAGTCGCTGGGGCAGGTTCCAAGATCTTGATCTCTCAGCTCAGTTTAGCGCCCAATGTAAGAAGCATCGCAAGCAGGTAATCTACACCAGCATTGGTAAACCGCGCGAGGACGATCCGCTTTATCCTGTCTACGTCCAATTCGAACGCTTCCGAGCTGCCCAGTACAGCCGCGAGCTCAGCGATAAAGTCTGGCGTGGCTGTGTGAAAATAGTCGAGCAAGGATACTGGGCTGGCGGGAGTCCACCCTATGCAACCCAGCGACTGCTCCTGGATGAAAAACGGGAGCCGTTGCAAAGACTAAATCCCGGCCAGAGGAAGGGGATTCAGAATCAGCGGGTGACGCTGGTTGAGGGGGATCCGGCGCAGGTTGCAACCATCCAGCGTATCTTCCACGAGTTTGTTGAAAATGGCCATTCGGAGTACAAGATCGCCGAGAGACTCAATGTGGATGGCGTCTTGTCTCCTAGCGGAAAGCGTTGGGGAGCCGGTTCGGTCCTTTCCCGCATTCGGAACGAAACCTATCTCGGGACGCTTCTCTACAACAGGACCAGCCAGAAGCTTAAAACTCCGACTGTTCAAAATCCGGTCGAAAAATGGATTCGCCATCCGGAAGCGTTTGAGGGGATCATTAGCGACGTGCTGTTTGCTCGAGCTCAGGAGATTCTGGAGGAGCGCCGACGCAAGTATGACCCCGATCGCATGCTCAATCAACTCCAATCTCTGTACAAACAGTTTGGAATGGCGCGGTCTTCGCTCACACGAGTGCAGGATGAGATGCTGCCTGCGTCGAGCTACGCCCGGCAATTCGGATCCTGGGACCAGGCGTTTCAGCAACTGCACAAAGAACACCTGCAACGTGCCAAGGAACTAGTGCATGAACGATTATGCAAGCAGATCCCGGATGTACTTGCCTACTCCGATTTCTTTGTCCTAGACCGGAAACTGTCTGTGGCCATCCAACCTGCCGTCCCTATACCAATTGGATATACGGCCTACTGGCCAATCGAACCCGACTCGCGCAATGTCATCGATATCACGCTTGGGGTTCTGCTTTCGGATCCAACTGAGTTGGAAATCCTGGGGTACGTCGTCCTTCCACGCGGGTTGGCTGGTTCGGAAGCCTGGCGAATCAGTTCCAACTCCGTCCGGACGGAATTGTTCGGTCGCACAGATTTAGCGTTTTTGAAGAGTTTCCTATAAGTAAGTTTCCCCTTTAGAAAGACAGTCTATGGATGCCGACATCATTCCGTTTAAGTCGCGCCGTTATGAAGCGATTCCGATCACAAAGATCAAGGTTATCAACTCGCGAAACCGTGATCAAGAACAATTCGAAATGAACGTTGGGAGTATTAAGCAAAATGGCATGCTTAAGCCCGTCCGAGTCAATGACAAGTTCATTAGCCGCTCTGGCTTGTACGAACTGATTTGTGGCGAGGGACGACTCACTGCCCACCAGAAGCTGGGACACGAGACGATTGTGGCCGAAGTCGTCACCTGCGATCGCAAGGAAGCCTACCTGCAATCGCTAATCGAGAATATCGCCAGGACGAAACCGGACAGTATGGATTTCGCCCGGGAGATTAAGAGGCTCTACGACGAGGGGTGGTCTTTCTTGCAATTGGCGGGAATTACCTGCAAATCAGAGTGCTATGTCCGCGACTACATACGTTTGGTCGAGCAGGGGGAAGAGCGACTGATCCACGGTGTCGAGCAAGGGGTGTTTCCAATTAGGTTTGCGATCCAGGTCGCCAGTACCGAGGACAGCGCGCTGCAGAACATCTTGATGGACGCCTTTGATGAAGGCTTGGTGACTACGAACAACTTTTCACAGGCGCGTCGGATTATCGCCGCTCGAGCTCGCGACCCTAAGAGTCGCAGTGCAGCGAAGTATACCGTCAACCAACTGAAAACAGACATTGAGGATGCGACCCGTGCCAAATCCTCCTATGTCCGAGAAGCGAAGTCGAAAGAAAATCGATTCATCACGCTGCTCAATAGTGTCAACGCACTGTGGAAGGATGTCGACCTTCACCAGATACTCCGCGAGGAGAAGCTTTTCGATCGACCTGTTTTAGGAGGAGAATTTCATTATGAGTCACAATAGCCCAGAAGATGGAAAACTAGTCGACGGTTTGGATATTCCGATCGTCAAATTGGTTCCGAGAAATGAACGGGTGGTTAGCGCAAAATACCTCAAGCGAATCGAAGCTAGCTTGCGAGCGGTGGGAATGCTTGAACCCTTGGTTGTATTTCCACAGGGTGATAGCTACGAGATCCTTGACGGATGCCTGCGGTACAAAATCCTTCTTGAAATGGGAGTTGAAACAGTCCCTTGCTTGTTCGGTACCAAGAGGGAAGGATTTACCGGGAACCGAATGGTCAACCAGATTAGTGCCTCCCAAGAAATGAAGATGATTCGCAAATCACTGGAGGAGCTGGATGAAAAGATCATAGCCAACGCCTTAGGAATGGTGGGAATTGCACACCGGTTGAATCTCAATCTACTAAACAAGCTCGATCCAACGGTCGTCAAGGCATTCGACGCCTGCAAGCTAAACCTACAGTGTGCCAAGGAGTTTGCACATGTCAAACCCGAGCGTCAAGCGGAGATTCTAAAGCTGATGGAATCCTGCAACGACTATAGCGTAACTTTCGCTCGGGGGATGGTTCTAAAGACGCCCGTATCAAAGCGAACCAAGTCGAATGGTGCGCGGTCACCATGGGCGCAGGCAGATGAGAAAAAGAACGACCTGCTTAAGACGCTGCGCGAAGCCGAACAGCAGCAGGATTTTTACACTGGGCTGTATCGGCAGTATACGACGAACCTGTTGAAACTAGTGATCTATGTCCGGGCAATGATAGCCAACCCTAGAATCAAACAGTACTTAGCGGCAAGGCATCCAATTTTGTTGGAAATGTTCGAGCAAATTATTATTAGCACGGAGCGATAGCATGACCCCACGCAAGTGGACACGGCAAATCGTGATCGAACGCATTCAATCGCACCATCAACAAGGAATGCCACTTGGAAAGATTCGTTGTTACGACAGTAGGCTGTGCATGGTTAGCTTTTCACTATTTGGAAGTTGGCGAGCGGCACTAGAGGCAGCCGGTTTTCAGTCGGTGCAACAAAAGTGGTCACGAGAACGGATTCTCAAAGAATTGAAGGAGGAACATTCAAAGAGTTTATCTAACAATGGCTGCCACCAGCGACGAGATTTACGTTTTGCGAGGGCCATCCTTCGCCATTTCGGAAGTCGCCATGCGGCGCTTATTGCTGCCGGAATTACTCCTAAACGCCGTCCAAGAGTAAGAAGGTCGTGGACTCCAGCAGAAGTTATCGCGGCAATCGTAGCACGTCACGAGCAAGGCTTGCCACTGGTCAATGTTAAGAAATGCGATGTCACACTAGTTAATGCCGCCCGCAAAACCTTCGGAGGATGGCATAAGGCTAAGGTGGCAGCCGGGTTGGCTTGCAACAATCCGCAAATGCCAACTCGCGATGAGATAATCTGCAATCTGCAATCGCGACACCAACGAGGAGAATCTTTGTTTGGACTTTCGCAATCCGAGGCGATATTTTATCGTTCCATTTTGTCGCGATTCGGCGGTTTGAACAACGCTCTAACCGCTGCTGGGATTCCAACTCAATTACCGCAGCGTTGGAATAAGCGATCGGTTATCGAAGCAATAAGATTCCGCCACATGAAAGGCTCTGACCTATCAACCGCGTGGAAGGATGATAAGCAGCTATTTAACGCCGCCAGCAATCACTTTGGTGGCTGGAAATCGGCTGTTAAGGCGGCGGGTGTAAGAGTAAAAAAACACGAAAAGTGGACAAAGGAGCGCGTGCTAGAGGCATTGCGAAGAACTTATCACGGCCAATCTTTCAATGAAGTCGATCTGAGCCTAGTTGGTGCGGCAAATCGCTGCTTCGGTGGCTTCTACATTGCAGTGGAAGCTGCTGGTCTAGACCTTCCATGTAGGAAATGGTCCAGGCAGCGAATCATTCGGCTGATACAAGAATATTATGTCCAAGGACACAGGCTCGGAACTAGTGGTTTCGGGGAAAAGTCATTTGCAGCAAACGCCAAGCGATACTTTGGATCCTGGCGTGAAGCAGTAAAGGCAGCTGGACTCGAGTCTCGAATGCCACCTCAGCTCCCAAAGCGGACCTGGTCGGAGGAGGGTGTGCTAGAAGCAATTCGTTCTTTTTTCGAATCGGGTGGGAAAGCCTCCAAAGCGAGAGAGGATTGGGGAATGTACTCCTTCGCTAAAAAGCACTTTGGCTCATGGCGAGCGGCTGTCCTTGCAGCTGGGTGTGAGGCCGCACAACGCAGCTGGTCGCGAGACATTGTTATACACGAGATTCAAGAACGCCATCGGCGCAACCAACCACTAACCTGCGTTGTTAATAAGGAGGATAGTCCACTTGCGGGCGCGGCACTTAGTTATTTCGGTAGTTGGCGCGCCGCTTTGCTGGCCGCTGGAATTAGACAAAAGAAAGTTCCGAGGTTGAAGTCAACTGTAAGACGCAGTCGGCATGCCTCTAGGTTAGAAATGTCCGAACAAATCATCGACAGCACCGAGCGACAGTATGACCAGAAGTAAATGGACACAACAGATCGTGATCGAACGCATTCAGTTCCTCCATCAACAAGGAATTCCAGCTGGAAAGATTTATCGCGAGGATAGAAATCTGTGCATGGTGAGTTATGCTTTGTTTGGAAGCTGGCGAGCAGCGTTGAAGGAGGCTGGATTTGAATCAGTCCGGCGTACTTGGACACGAGAGCAAGTATTGGTGGAACTGAAGGCGGAGTACATCGCTAATACAACTAGGCGCCGCCACCAACGGAAGCAGGATTCGCGACTCAACGCGGCAGCGGTACGGTATTTCGGAACTCGACGCAAGGCGTTGATCGCTGCAGGGATCACAAGATTGGAACCAAGTAAAACCAAGCGATCTTGGAATCCATCTCAGGTCATTGCAGCCATTGTCGAGCGACACGAAAAGGGCTTATCACTGACCAATGTGTGGAAAGAAGATGTTCGCCTCCTTACGATCTCGAAAAGAACCTTTGGAAGTTGGTCGAATGCATTAAAAGCAGCCGGGCTTTCCTCGAGTAAGCCTCGGAAGCAAACTCGCGAGGAATTGTTGCAAACGCTCATGGAAATGCATAAAAACAGGGAGTCCTTTGTCGGACTTTGGAGCACAGATCAGAAGTTCTATGGTCAAATAAAGGCCGTCTTTGGCAACTTGCAAATAGCTCTTGCCGAAGCGAATCTCCCTACTCAACGCAAACGGAGTTGGACCAAAAGAGTAGTTGTTGAGGCGATTCAGTCTCGCGAAAAGAATGGTCCAAGTTTGTCCCGCGTATGGCAAGATGATAGACCGCTTTTTCACGCGGCAGTCAATCACTTTGGTAACTGGCAATCTGCATTAAGTGCTGCTGGGGTGAAATTCAAAGAACGCCAGCGATGGACGAAGGAGAACGTGTTAGAGCGTTTGCGTCACACCTATCGAGGCGAGCGCAATTTCTATGAGATATATCCAGCTTTGGTTGGTGCCGCACATCGATTCTTTGGCGGACTGCTCTTCGCGGTAGAAGCGGCTGGCCTAGACCTTCCATGTGGAAAATGGTCAAAGCGCCGAATCATCCAGCAGATACAAGAGTATTATGTCCAAGGGCATAGGCTGGAAATTAACGGCTTTGGGGATTTGCGCTTTGGACTGGCCGCTAAGAGATACTTTGGAACATGGCGGAAGGCGGTATCGGCCGCAGGACTTGAGTCTCGTTTGGCAGAACCAAATAGAACCAGAAACTGGTCTGGGGAGAGAGTTCTGGAAACGATTCGTTCCATTTCTGAATCGGATGAAAAAGTTTCTAAGGCATGGAAGCAAGATAGTGGGCTCTACTCAGCTGCAAAGAAGCATTTTGGATCCTGGCGCGAGGCAGTCCTAGCTGCGGGATGCAAACCGGCACGGCGCCGCTGGTCAAAAGAATTGGTACTTTACGAGATTCAGCAAAGAAATCGCAATAACCAACCGCTTACGAGCATTGTTTTTACGCAAGATCCCCCACTTGCTGGCGCTGCAACTCGTCTCTTTGGCAATTGGCGATCGGCTTTGGCAGCTGCCGGTTTGAAGGTATCAGAGATCTTCAAGTCTGGCGATCATAACAAAGGGCCGTTAACATGATTTGCGGACAAGTAGCACCGAGCTTTCAAAGCCCGCAACAGGTAATTACCGCAATTGTATCTCGCAAAAAACTGGGGCTGTCGCTAACGACGGTTTCGAGAGAAGACCCAACACTCTACGCGCGAGCAAAGAAGTACTTCGGACGTTGGCAGCTAGCATTAGAGGAAGCGGGTTTTGCTGGAACGCCTCGATCGCTGCCATGTACTCGTCAAGACATCATCAATGAACTCCAAGGCCTACACGATCAGGGATTGTGTTTTTCGCATCTTTGGAAAATCGAAACCAACCTTTGCCGGAGAGCAGTACGGAAGTTTGGTAGTTTGAAAGCCGCTCTAGCCGCAGCAGGAATTTCTTCGCTCAGTACGAAGCGAATATGGACCAAACGAGCAATTATCGAAGCGATCCAAAAACGACAAGAGAATGGATCTTGTCTATCTCAAGTTTACAAAGATGATAAGGCGCTTTTTAGCGCTGCCGCAAGCTACTTTGGAAATTGGCAGTCAGCTCTCCACGCGGCAGGGATAGATTCCAAAAAACGCCAACGATGGACAAAAGTTCGTGTACTGGAAGCATTGAGACAATCTTACCTAGGACAACCAAACTTCCATCGGTTTGATCCAGCATTGACTGCAGCAGCCGTCCGTTACTTTGGAAACCTCTCGTCCGCAGTTGAGGAGGCAGGCCTTCAAGCACTTGGTGGGAGATGGTCCAAGCGACGAATCACTGATCAAATCCAAGAATACTATATCCAAGGGCGTTGTATCGGGTTTCTGGGCTGCGGCGATCTCCTTCTTGGTCTTGCTGCCAAACGCCATTTTGGAACATGGCTCGAAGCCGTCAAAGCTTCCGGCCTCAGTACTAAAATGCCACTGCCAATTCAAAAACGGACATGGTCAGCAGGGGCGGTGCAGAAATCCATAATCTTGTTAGCTCAGACGGATGAGATATCCACAGCTTGGAGGAAAGATCGCAGGCTTTACGCGGCCGCAAAAAAGTACTTTGGTTCCTGGCGAAAAGCCGTCCTTGCTGCGGGATTTGAGCCCATTCATGCCCGCTGGTCACAAGACCTAGTCATCCACTCTTTACAAGAACGGTACCAGAATAATTTGCAACAGTCGAAGGATTTATTTAAGGGCAATTCTCGACTTGCAGATGCCGCTCGAAGACTCTTCGGCACTAAGCAAGCAGCCTTGGAGGCAGCAGGAATATCTCCACCACAACGACCACAAAGTAAGGTAACATCCGAGGGGTAGTATTCATGTCACGAGAGGATGTCATTCGAAGGATTGTCGAGCGGGATATTCAACGGCTAGGTCTTTCGGAGGACGTCGTTCGTCGTGAGTTACCACAACTGCATAACGATGCATGTGAGTTTTATGGAACCTGGCTGACTGCACTTCAGTATTCGGGGATCTCGGGACGTCGAGCCACCAAAAACGCCTTTGAAGAATCCGCTGTGAAACCAATGGTAATTCAATCGAGTATGTATCGGATCGGTGCGGACACATCTCGCGAAGCGGTAATCGCCATGATTCGTAGACTCTGCATGCATGGATATGGTTTGAGTGCTGAGATAAACAAGAGCCGAGATCGACGTCTCTACGACGCGGCACAAGATCTCTTTGGATCATGGGATCAAGCGTTAACGGCTTCCGGAGTTAATCCTGCAAACGTCCGAATGATTTGGAATAAATCTATGGATCGGCGAGCTCAGCTTATTGCGGAGTTGAAACAACGTCATGGTTTAGGAAAATCACTTGCACTTCGCACTGTATCGCGCGACAATGTAGCGCTTTATGGTTCCGTCCGAAGTCTGTTTGGTAGCTGGTCTCGAGGACTCCTAGCAGCTGGGCTCATCGAACCGTCACAGTTGGGGCGCTCCATTTGCCTTGATCAGCAACAAGTCATCGAAGCAATCTGCAAGCGCAAAAAGGAGGGGCGATCGTTATCGAGCAGCGATGTGGCAAAGGAGGATGCGATTTTGCTATACTCAGCGAGAATCTACTTTAGCTCCTGGAGAAGTGCGATTGAATTTGCTTTGCAATCGCCTTCATCAAAATAAAATACTGAGTTGGAGTCATCCTAACGCCAACTCAGTCTGAGCCAATGAAATGACTGCTTCTTGGGTGATGATCGAAATCCCTTCGAGCTCATCCAAAACATCTATCCATTGCGAAACCGAATCCTATCGCGGTACATTCCAATTAACAATCCCGCAATCGATTTCGACGAATAAGGCTTTCCCTGACGAATGGAAAATTTCACTCAAGATCAAATGCTGCTCCGCTTCTTGTACGGCAATGTCTGTATCCAGCGCACGCAGTCTCATGCAACATCCTCCATTGGAGTATTGTGTCTGCCTGGTTTGACATGCATTCTTCCAGTCACGTCGCAGATTGCCTCCGACAGTCCTTTATGACCAATTCCGTACTCCCGCTGCATGATTGCGATTCCTTTTGTCAAGTCGGTATCTGACCATCCCATCGGATGATTCAAATGCAACAATCCCGGTGTAAGCTTAGCTTTGATTTTGAATCGATGAATCATCATGTGCCAGACAATCCAGCAGTCCCAAACTGGAACGCCAATCACAAAGCCATGATCTTCCATGACAGCCATTACTTCTTCGGTAATCAAGAAAGCGTCAATACCGTGCTTATTCAAATACTTTGGCTTCCCTGGTCCGTCAAAGTCAAACCGCACGCCCACATTGAATTGTTTCGACTTTGGCTGCCAATCGGACTCGAATTGCTTCTGATTGGTGTCGATTTTGATGTCTGAGTTGATTAGTAAGCCGGGTCCTTGTTCGATCATCGCCGATATGTTGATGCGACTTGGATAGCCAAATACTTCAGCGCCCGTCTTTTCAGTCGCCACAAACTGCACATTGGGGAAATGTGGCTGAAGCAGTGGGATATCGCCAGCAGTTTGAACCGCTATGATCTCGCCGTACTGTAACCAAGTCGCCATGCAGTATTGCTGTCGTTCGATTCGTCTCGGACCGATCGAGGTAATGAATTTCATGGATACACCTGTTCCCGCAACGGCTTCGTAAAATCAGAACAGCGACCACAATTTCTCCGACCCGTGTTGTCCCCATGAGAAATTGTTGAGAACTTGGCAATATGATGCACTGGCGATGGATCGACGAAGTACATTGCCAAGGAGAAACTATTGATAGCCTTGCCGATTGCTGTATCGGAGTTAGCGATTGTGCTTGGGTTCTTGCGACGATTTTCCATTACGATTGGCGAACCTGATTTAGGCCTAGCGCCTGCCCAATTCTTGCACGTCGGTGTTTCGATTACTTTCTTGAGTGCTTCGCGGTCCCAAATCAGAGCACAAGCGCCCCACAGGCTTTTGGTGTAAATCCGATTGATGCCAACTGGCTTGCCGCGTGAGTAGTGCTTGGGAGTGTAGAGCGACACGAACGCAGCCTTACTAGGCCAGACGAGTGCATCCACAAACGCTTTGCAATCTGGGTGGAAAAGCGAATCGTCTTGGACTGTCATTATGCAGTCGGTCGAACTATTTTCCAGGCACCATCGACTAGCGTTCAACCAGTTATGCCAGATGCCTAACTTGATAGGATTCGAAATGGTTTGATAATCCGTTTCCGTCGATCCTGGTTCAGCGAATACTATTGGGGGCCATCCACAGGCTTCAATGGAGGCAAGACAATAGGCGAGCGTGCAATCTGTTCTGGGTGCTGTCGTAACAGCTACCGTGATCGTCTTATTGCAGTGCGTATCACGAGGCGTACCGCTGGCTCGAAGAATGGGATTTTGTGAATCTTGGCTGAGTGCCTCATCCATCGGAGAATGGTTTCCATTTTCAGTTCGCATTTATCTGGCCCCCAAGCGTTCATCTTTTGTATTCGGGATTGGCATTTGCATTTCCTCTTGTCGGGGGAATGGAACCACGAAAGGAGTTTTTTGAGTTCGGTTCCGGGTCCGTCGTTCGATGGTGGAAGGCCCGGTTGCTTTCTCTTGCTAAAGTCTGCCCAAGCTTGAACAACCCGATTGAGTTGCTGGGGTGCTGGATCGTTTGCACATTTGGTGCATATTTCCTTTAGAATCATTGCGGGTTTGCCAACGATTGCATTCACTAATTTGCATGTGCCGTTTTCAAAGTGTTGGCATTCCATATTACCCTCAAGAGTTAATTTGGACGATCACGCCATTGCAGACATCGACACTTAGAAAACCGTACGCTCCGTGGAAGTCGTATTTTGGATCGCTGATATGTAACGCCATGTCCTCCATCAATGCGGCTAGTCCGCTCCATTCAGGACAAACACCTCCCCATGTTGGGTCTTCGCATGGGGTGTACGGAACTCCTGGTTGATAGGGTGTCGAAGACAATAGTTGAATATCTGCTTCGTGTGGCGGAGTAGGTCCATTTCGATCGACTTCAAAATAGTATTCACAGCAGCATCTGGTATACGATGATGATGAGCCGGATGGATTACTCGAGGATGGAGTTGAGCTGCTTGGGTTGCTAGATGATGGATTGCTTGATGATGGGTTACTCGATGATGGATTGCTAGATGATGGATTGCTAGATGATGAAATAGAACTGCTTGGCACGCTTGAACTGGATGACGATGGATTAGAGCTACTTGACGAAATAGACGACGAACTAGATGATGAGCTAGGTACGGATGAGCTACTTGACGAACTAGGATTCGAACTAGATGATGAGCTCGATGAACTGGTAACAACGCAGCAACATGGCATGCCAGTCATGAACAGGTTCCTCCCAAAGTCCATGTACCAGGAATTGCAGCGCAATCTGCTTCGGTCGTAATCGAACAAACAGGATTTTCGTCCGGACCATTGTAGGAACAGCTTCCTAGTGGAGCAGATGGAGTAACATCATCTTGGTCGCATGCGGCTTGGATGACGAAATGCCGTCCGCTGCATGTTCTCGTTGCAAGGCCAGAGTTTCCGTACCCTATTTGATCCGCGAATATACCCAAAGGATCTTCGATAATCCCGACCATGTCCGCTATCGATTCCTCGATCAGTGTGAAACGAGCCATGGCAAAACCACCGTCCGACCAATCGCTTAGCATGACGAACTTTTCGAGCCTCTCAGTGCATGCTGTGTTGCCGATCCGAACAATCGCCCATTGCGAGCCAGTGCCACCCGCACGCCAAAGGATTTGAGCATTTCCGATGGAATCACTGATTTGCAACTCAGTAAAATCCGAGTCAACGGCGTCAGCCAGCGTGTTGGGAGCTAACGCAGAGGTAACATTAATTTTGCAGGCTGCAACACCGGCAACGATCGCGGTCGTTATTTCCCCAGCTGCGACGGGCGACTGCAGAACACCCCAGCGACCAGGCAGTGGAGGCTCGATCCTGAACGCTATGTTCCGAATGAATTCCATCTCGTTGTCACTTGGCAAAATCACGGGTTGGCCAAGACCCACGATTGCACAGTGTTCGAGCGGACCTCCTGTGTCGTTTAATACCTTGACAATTACAGGACTGCGATACGTGCTCTGTAGTGCGTCCGCCTGAAACGATACGCCACCGTTGCGAAACTTATCCACAACTCGTTGCATGTCCGTCCAGTCGCGGGCGCTAATCGATAAGGGATCACCGCGTTGTGGCATTATGCACTCAACCCCAACAAGCCGAAGTCGGCTCGTTCGTAGACCCGCTCCACATAGGCAGCACGCGGTCTCCTAACGATTCGATGCGCGACGCCATCGACTTGGTCATCATAGTACAGCCACATGTAATCCCAGCCTTCTTTGTCGAGTACTGTGATACTCGGCGTGAACACAATCGACGCTATGTTCGGACTGGCGGCGAATTGGTAAGTAATTTCAAAATCCTCGCGCCCGCGCCGCTGGCCAGTGGAGCCAAGGAAAAGTACTTCGCCAGCTGCAAAGTTCTTGAATGTCGCATTGTTGACTTTTCCAGTCAGCTGAAAGAGAGTATTCTTGTACGACGTACCGACAAAAGCCCGTGGGATGAAATGGGTCTCGCTGAATTTGTAAGCAGGGATGGTGATGTCAACGCCGTCGACCTTGTCATCGCTGACTCCATTCGCGCCTTGGAAATCTGGAGCTAGCGTACCGAATCTATTTGTCCCAAAACTCTGAGTGACATGCACTGTCCCGCCGGTGGTATCGAACGATTCCGAAGATTGATTTCGCACCTTATAATTTACATTTGCAAGCCAAACGCCACCACCTTGTGGATCCAGCGTGTAGCTATCAGCATCCAACCCGTCGAACAGTGCCGGTGCCGTATCTTCTAGTTTACTGGCAATCCTCAATTCGTCTTCACTACGCCATAGGCTGAATATGAGCGTTGCCGTCGGATCACGACCAATATTCAATTGCCGCGAGTCGAATCGCTCGATACAGAATATCTCGTCATCGGCAGGGCCTGCGACGACTGTCCACAGGGTTGACTCGCCGGGAATCGTCATACGAATCGAGCTCCCGCGTTTTGCTTCATCCACTGCAGCATGGCGCCAGTGTTCTTTGCCGTCTCAGCAGATGACTTGTCGAGGGAGTCGGATTGCAGGCCGCGCGCACCGAAGGCGTTAAATGTCCCTTTGGATTCGATGCGTGTCTTCGCTTCCTTTAAGCTCGTTTCGGGATTGTACTGGTCCGTTAAAAGACTCTCAGGATCGAATCCGAATTTATTCTTACGAGCTTTGAAGTCGGGTTTGAACTCCTGGACTGCCTTCACAGAGGCATCGTAGTTCTGCTTGGCGGTATCGAACTCAGCGTTAGCCTGGCCCATCAGACTATCAGTTGCCTTGGCTCGATCGGTTTGTCGTTGCTGGCGGTCTGTTTCCAGGCTGCCGATCATCGTCGCGCGCTCGACTTGGATCTGCAATTGCCGATCACGACGCTGTTTCTCACGAGCCACGATAGCAGACTCGCCTCCAGCGAAAGCGTTTCCATTGGCATCTGCCGTACGCTGATCGATGGCATTGGTTTCGGCCGTAACGTTGATATCCTTATCAAACATGGCCTTGAGCCGGATCCAGGCTTTTTGGATGAACCCGATGGATGAATTCCAGGCTATCGTTAGTCCGGTCGTAAACAACGTCCAGGCCTGGCCCAGAAACGATATCGTATCTGTGAAAGTGGACTCGATACTTGTCCAGGCGACTACAAAGACATCGGCAAGACCCGTCGTCCACATGTCCCATGAGAATTTCCAACCCTCAATGAAGGCGAGGTAGTAACCGTAGATGACATTGAACCCGCCACGAAAGGCTCGCGTGAGACCGGCCATTGCGACTTGGCCAGCGCCTTCGAGGTTACCGTCTGCGAGCGCTTTTCCGATCGCTCCGAAATACTGTGTAGCGCCGTCATACATCCAAGCGAAGCCATCGACAATTTTACTAATCCAAGCTGCGATGAAATGGCCAACAGGACTGAGTGAATTGCCAATGAAGGACATGGCCCCCGCCCACACGTTGGCAATAGTCTTGGCAACGTCGGTCCAAGTGATTCCCAGTGCATACATCGTGGCCGTAAGTCCGCCGATTGCAGCCGCCACCGCCAAGGCTGGAATGGCAACTGCAGCTAGCACACCAACGACAGCAATAATAGCGGTCTTCACAGCGATGAAAGCCGCAACCAGTGCTGGCCCCACCGCAATCACCGCAATCTTAAATGCCAACCCTAGACCGATGGCCGAAGCCCCGACAGAACCAAGTGCCGCCACTATGGGTGCAACCAAAGCAATGATTCCGCGATTTTTGTCGAGCCACTTGGTAACGGCAGCGGAAACGCCAATGATTATGTTAGTGATGCGATTGAGCATGGGAGCCAGCGCCGCACCGATTTTGTTATAAACGGCGGAAAGCGACATCCGCAGTTTATCTAAGGTATCGCCAAAGACAGCAGCCGAGGCCGCATCCTTCGAGGACATAATCAATCCAAGGTCGCGAGCTTCCTTAGCCAAATCCCGAAGACCATCCTTTCCCTCCATCAGCATGGGTAGTAACTCAAGGCCACTTTTACTAAATACGGAAACGGCAGCGTTGGCTCGCAATGCCGGATCTTGGAGTTTGGAAATGGCCCCTGCAAAGGCTTCAAATTGCTTGTCGGGTGACATGCGTGCCAGGCTTCGCAGATTAAGACCAAGGGATTTAATGGTATCGATCGCCTCTTCGTTCCCCTTTGCAGCCTTCACAATGAGAATTTGCATCTTTGAAAGCCCCTTAGCGAGGGTGTGCATGCTCGTATCAGAGATCTTGGCCGCCAACGACAAGGCACCTAGTGATTCCACCGATGCACCCGAACGCTGTGAAAGATCGTCTAGCGCCGAGCCAGCATCCGCAAAGGACTTAGCAGAGTTCAGGATCCCGGTGCTCAGAGCTGCGCCGGAGAAAATCGTTCCAAGCTGCAAGCCAATGTTTCGAACCGAATCCCCAAAGCCACGAATCTGCATTTGAGCGGAACGTAGATCGCGACCCAAACGAGTCGAATCAGCTGCGATCTCGACATACGCCCGTCCTGCTCTCACATTGCTTGCGGTCATTGAACTGGCTTTCTATCCACAAAGATTGCTTTGAGTATCTTGAGGTCGACCTGCTCTACCGGTGGTCTTTTTTGTTTCGCCTTGCGGGGATGAAACCTAGCGGCCGTGAATGGGGTTGGATTCTTTTTCTTGTCGCGATTGACCTCGGCAATGATCGCCATGATGGAAGCGGTATGATCCCAC
>JANMHA010000430.1:0-20908 GCA_031374925.1 Pirellula sp.
GTGCGTCCCAAGGAGCCACGCATACTGAATCTCGATGCCCCAGCCCGCTTGGCTGGCGAACCCCAGCGTCAGTACCTCGAGTACTTGCGAGGTATCAACTCACGCCATCTTGCCGACAGACCGGGTGAGTCGGATCTCGCCGCGAGGATTGCGACATATGAACTTGCAGCTCGAATGCAAACGTCCGCCAAGGAAGCGCTCGACTTGAATCAGGAGACCGCGGCCACGCGTCGCGACTATGGCCTCGAAGAGGAGGAGACGAGGGAATTCGGTTCGCGTTGTTTGATTGCCCGCCGGCTTGTGGAACGAGGCGTACGGTTCGTTCAGTTGTATACGTCTACGCAACAATGGGATCATCATGGAGGGATCGACAAGGCATTGCCCAAATCCTGTCGCAAGATCGATCGCCCTTCTGCCGCTTTGGTGGGCGATTTGAAGGAACGTGGCCTGCTCGACACGACGTTGGTTCATTGGGGTGGTGAAATGGGTCGGTTGCCGGTGATCCAAAACGAGAAAAACATCGGCCGCGACCACAACACCTATGGGTTCAGTTCGTGGTTTGCCGGCGGTGGAATCAAGGCTGGATACGTTCATGGTGAGACCGACGAGTTTGGGCACAAGGCGATCAAAGATATCGTTACTCATTCGGACTTTCATGCCACCGTGTTGCATTTATTCGGGCTGAACGCGAACGAAGTTACTTATTCAAGACCGAGCGGCCCAGGTTCGTTGTTAGATGGTCAGCCGGGCCGTGTGGTCCGCGAGATTTTGCATAGCCCAGCTATTGAGTAGTTGTTTGCTTGTCCTCCGTTACGAAAGCCCGTACCTTCAGTTCGAAATGGGGATGTGCAGGATCGTTGGTAGTAAAGCTCACGCTGTTCTCGACCGAACCGGAAGTGAAGCGAGTATCGAGCGGGACGTCGATATGGATCGTCTCGCCGATAGCAACGAGAATTGTGCGTTGGCCAGGCTGACTGCAACCGCAATTCAAGTCCATTGCGTTGAGCACGAGCCGCCGCGTGCCTGCATTACGAATCGGGAAAGAAGCATTCAGTTTTTCCCGAATTGTCGTCGACCCAAAATCACGGGTCGTAGGGCACAACGAAAGCAGAGCGCTCGTCGGCTGCCGAAATGCAATGGACGATTCACGTTTCGCGATTGTTAGGTAGGCGACGGAAAACGTGACGCCGAGGGCAAGTGTCATCATCGCAAGCTGCGGATATGATTTCTTCCATAGGAGATCACCTATAGAAATAGATAATGAGACGCCGCGAACCATTATGTCTGTTAACGCAGTAACTACTCCAAGAGTTTTGCGCCTTGTGCTCCTCCCTTTAACAATTGCGAGTCAAGTGAATCGTCGGCGTAGACTCCGCCACTACCGCTCAGTACAAGCTGACCGGCGATTATCGCCCCATAAAAAGTTGAATCGCTACTTCTGATCACCTTGGTAGTGGGACCATACACAATACCGTAGAAATCGGAATTGCCAGAGAGAGTGCACTTCGATCCCATTGGAAAGAGCTGAAAATTCTTGGGACTCTTTGCGAGGTTTGCTACGCTTCCCCCACTGATATTGACGTCGCCTGTCGTGTAGATTTCGGTCGAACCGCTAATGTTGATCGATGACCCACCGGATAGGGTCAGCTTGTTGAAGTAGTACTTGCCAGGTGGCAGGTCCAATCTGTCTGCACCCGAGAGTACTAAATCGCCTTTGGAATTCATTGCTTTCTTGTTGTTCATTGTCAAAGGAATACTTGAATTGCTATTGTTCGTTGCCGTATCTCCGAGATCGGGTGACGGATAGGAAAGAGACTTGTTCAACGGGGATATTTTTCCGAGCACGCCAACACTGCTGCTGCTATTTACCACGTGACCGCTTCCCGGATGCGCATCGCCGTTTATGGCCGTCGAACCGCTCATAGCGATGTCGCCGTTGCTGCAGACGTGCCCGTGCCCGGTGGTTTGGGGCTCATCATCATATGTTCCATTCGTTGAGTTGTAGCTGTTTGTATGGCTGCTGCCGCTCATCGAGACACTTGAGATTCCGATAATCAATCCGCAACGCGATGTCTTGACTCGGGCAGTTGCCTTGGCCACGAGATCCGTTGAATTCGTCCCGATCAGCGGAGCAAAGAACAGATTAAGTGGATTGCCGCGGGTTGATGTCCGTCGGCAAGTCATTCGAACAGCATTCGGCGTCTCGCTTGATTCAGGGGCGAGCGCATTAAATGTAGCGGTGTCATCGTCCCAAACTCCGATTTCGATGTCCTCACTCGCTATGGTCGAGACCGACTTGCCTGCGGCCAGGTTTTTGCTCGCCCAAAGTTGTGCCGCGGCGATTGCAGCATCGCGACCGTCGTGAAGCGCACGCGCTCCCGACAATACCCCGGCGTCAGCAGCGTTTTGGAGTTCGCTTGCGGTGACTGTGATGTAGCCGCAGTCAATCGAAAAGGCAAGAAATGCCAGTACTACGATTAGGAACAACGCGGCAAGGACCGTAATCGCTCCTTTTCGCTGCTGATACGAGGATTTCTTTTCGTTCGCTTTCATTCTTGAATTACTCCCG
Source organism: Pirellula sp. (assembly GCA_031374925.1). Lineage (GTDB taxonomy): Bacteria > Planctomycetota > Planctomycetia > Pirellulales > Pirellulaceae > JBKCUI01. The sequence continues at coordinate 2,570 of JANMHA010000430.1, forward strand.
TTCAAGTGTGCAGGTAGAACTCAGTGTGGAGTTTGCGAAGGTGTTTGCATAAAACCCGACGCCTGCTTTGGAGTAAGGAATGCCAACGGTAACTTGAATCTCTGCGCCCTCTGTGGCTTCGCTTAGCTCGGCGTTCGATTGACCGTTGATAGTGATAGTTACAATCACGTCGGAAGGTCCGACTTTCAGATTCTTGACGCAAGTATCTCGCATCTTTTGCGCGATCTGGCTCGAAGTCGATCCGTCGATAATGGCGGCACGCGCCCCTTGACGAGCGGTTGCAGAAAGGGAATGTTGAACGCGAAACGCAGTTCCAAATTCAATGATACCGGCGAGTAACAAGAAAAAGAGTGGCGCGATGAATGCGAACTCCACTGCTGCCGATCCACGGCGGGAGTTTCCCTCCAGAAGCCATACGCCTCGAGTTCGCGTACATAGAGTTTCTTGTTTCTGTGTCATACAAGTTCGTTGCTCCGAAATCTGGTAGCTTTTCTTGGTGGCTCTAGTTGCAGGCAGATCCAGAAAAAAACAATAGCGACGAAACTATAGCTTTGTTTCCAGCACCGGAGCGGGCGATTAGTAATTATGCAACCAGAGTCCATTGGAAATGTTGCAAATGTCACTCTATGTCAATGATTCACAATGACTTACGGAGTAGTATCGATGCGTGGGTGGGCTCGCGCAAAAAACGTTTGTATCGGTTGTCGGGGTCGTATTACAAAGGTTTTACTTGACGAAAATAGGCTGGCCTTGTAGAATGCGCCACGTAGAAAGGTGTACTGTGTTTCAGTACACTTAGGTCGATCCCTGACTGGTGCCGCATGGTTTCTATTTCCAAGAAGCAAGCAGGACAAACAGCATTTATTGCTGGTGTCTTCGTTTTTTGGTTTTTCGGCCTCAGCTTGGCAAGCAAGGCACATGCTAGTTGCGGCGATTATTTGCGCCATTCGGGCATATCGGGTTCAAGCCAGTCGATCGAAACTTTTGGACCTGCATCGGATAATCCCTCTGCACCTGGAACCAGATGTAAGAATGGAAGCTGCCGGGGAGTGCCACTTTCGACACCGAGCGAATCGTCAAGAATTGTTGTTCTAAGACAACAGCCAAATCATTTTCGGCTGTCATTTTATTCTCAAGTTTGTGTTTTGACGGGCTTTGTGACAATGTTTGACGATCGCTTACCGATCGAACCTTCTTTGGATCTTCCCGATCCACCTCCGCGGGCAGCCTCTCTCTAAGGCGAGCTTCAGACTGAAGTCTTCTAGTAGCATGGCCCTGTTCAAGCCGTCCTGCTGGTGCGTCGTTAGTCTAACAGCGATTCGTGCGGCAAGTTCCAGAGCGATTGCGCGTGTTATGACTACAGCGAGTATTGCTAAAGACTCCCACTCCACCTCGCATCTCGAGCTTGCCGCAATGGCTGGAATCCTTAAGGTTAAATGGATTTCAAACGAGCACGTTTCATGACCATTTGACTTTGGCATGTTACTGCTCTGGAACCTAGGTTTCAAAAAAGGTCTATTTTTTTGTCCGTTTTTCGATTTTGCAGTCCTGCCAATGCGTATTCGCGTTGAGCGTGGTTGCGTGTATTCATTTTTGTCTCGGAAGGTTTTCAAAATGTCTATCCATACTTGTACGCGAGTTCGCGGTTTTACGCTTGTTGAGTTGCTTGTCGTCATCGCAATCATTGGGATTTTGGTTGGATTGTTATTGCCCGCTGTTCAAAGCGCTCGAGAAGCCGCTCGTCGGATGCAATGCGGAAACAACCTCAAGCAGCTTGGTTTAGCAGTGCAAAATTACGAGTCTGCCAACAAGAAATTGCCAGCGGGCCGAAGCCCATCTGGCCTTTCGACCCATGCGCAGCTGTTACCTTTCTTGGAACAGACCAGCGTTAACAGTTTGGTCGACTTCAATGTTGCTTGGGACCACGCCAACAACACAGCTGCTCGAGCGTCTGCTATTCCAACTTTTACTTGCCCATCAGATCCGGTTTCCATCGTTCCTGTTGGCTGGGCGGGAACAAACTACCGGAGCAATCAAGGTTCAGGCATACTTAACGCATTAGCACCGTCGCTCTCGAGCGATCCTAACTTCGGGTATCCGAATCCGAACGGCCCATTCATACCTACCAAATACCTGCCCTTCTCTGCCGTCTCGGATGGTTTATCCAACACGGCAGCATTTAGCGAGCACGGCAAAGGGGATTTCAGCAACGCCATTTCCACGAAGACCGATACCTTTTGGCCCCAGACTAATCCGACGACGCCAGACGAAGCCGTACGAGATTGCTTGGCAATCAATCCACTCGATTTGCAGTACCAACGGAACAGCAACGTCGGAGCACCATGGCTTCAAGGATCCCATTCGACGAGCAACTATTTCCACGTTGCGCCGCCACAAAGCCGTTCTTGCATGTTTCCGCCAGGCCGGATTTCGACCACAGCCCAGAGCTATCACACGGGTGGAGTTCAAGTGGCACGATGCGATGGTTCTGTCTCGTTCGTCTCGCAAAGTGTTGACCTCATGGCGTGGCGTGCCCTCGGCTCTCGAGGCGAAGGCGAGACAACTTCGTTAGGAGCCATCGAGTAATGTCCAGTGCAATCGAAAGAAGCATAGGATTTTTTGTGGTCCGATCGCCTGCAGGAAATAGTTGGATTGCCATCGTCTTGGTTTTATTGTTGCAGTTCGGCTGTGGTCCGGGAACAGCACCCATGTCCGACGCGGCACATGCCAAAGTACTATTGCAAAAGATGCTGGATGAATGGAAGTCTGGCACAAGCTTGGGCGAATTAAAGAAACGCAATCCGCCTGTCTATTTTTCAGAGGACCTGTGGCGTAGCGGAGCCAAGCTCAGTGAGTACTCAATGTCGGAAGAAACCGAAGTGTTGGGCAGCAACATTCGTTTTAAGGTCCATTTGAAGTTTACCTACAAAGGTGGCAAGGCGATTGAAAGGCCGGTTCGTTACCTCGTTACAACTCAGCCCGCCCTGACGATCGTTCGTGAAGAAGGATGAAAACAATGAACATGAAAATACTATTAATTCAATTGTTCCAGTTCGTCGTTTTCGGATGCATTTTGTTTCCGGTCAGAATTTCCTTGGGGCAAGAGTCGAGTAACGGCACTAGACCGACTCCATTGACTCGTCCCGATCTAAAGCAACTCATCGAGGACGTTAAGGTTCGGGTGCCTCGAATACCGCTTCCCGAGTTAACGGATCAGGAAAGAGTGAAACTTGGAGACCAAGTTGATAGCTACGAAAGCCGGATCAGGCATCATTACCTTAATGGAATTGAGCCGAACCGAAGCGTTGCAATACCACAGACTGCACCTTTGGTCGTGGACGCTCGTGGCGGACAACCAGCCATAACCTCACGTGAGCAAGATCCTGCTTACTCATTAGACAACGCGTTTAAGATAGAACTTTTCTGGATAGTGTCGCGGGTCAATAACTGCCAATACTGCATTGGTCATCAGGAGACCAAACTACTGGGGGCTGGCCGTTCGGAGGACCAGATCGCTGCGCTTGACGGCGATTGGTTGGAATTGGAGCCAGCGAAACAACTTGCTTTTGCATTTGCTCGCAAGTTCACTTATCAACCACACCTACTCATCGATGACGACATTATTGGTTTGAAAGCCCACTATTCGGACAGTCAGATTCTTGAAATGATACTTTCTATGTCTGGGAACAACTCAATCAATCGATGGAAGGAAGGAATTGGTGTTCCGCAGCGCAAAGAGGAAGGTGGTTACTCTCGACTCGCAACCCTTAGGCAAAATGGACAGGGGGCATCGGAACTCGATCCTAAATTGCCTCGTGGCACCTACCTGACTCCGACCTCTTCAGCGTTCACAAAGAAAGTTTCCAGGGTTGCTGTTTTTTCTTTGGACGAAAAGAACGGCGAGCCAAGTTGCGTCACTCAGAGCAAGCGACCACAGCTAGAGTCGCGAGACTACGTTGAGAAGATGTTGTTAGCTTGCCGAACACGCAAGTCGCGGCTTGGACTAGTTGATGAATCGCAAGCTCGACGGGATGTACCGGGCTGCGCTTCGATGGAGGGTATATTGCCGAATTGGGTGCGTTTGATTGCAAATTTCCCAAAGGCAGGCTCAAGTCGATTTGAGAGTGTTCGCGCGTCAGAGGAAAAAGGGGATTTATCTCCATTGTTAAAGGCGCAGTTGAATTGGATTTTGGCGAGGCAGGATAGGGCTTGGTACGCCCTCGGGCTTGCTCGGACTCAGTTACTGGGGTTGGGGCAAACGGAGGAACAGATCTTTTCGCTGGATGGCGACTGGTCTCAGTTTTCGGAGAGAGATCGGGCACTTTTTCAGCTTGCGAGGCAGCTAGCGACTTCTCCAGTAGTGCTATCCGACGAGGAAGTGAAGAGGGGGGTTGAATTGGCGGGACCGCGGGATGTAGTTCAGACTATTAGCTATACGACCTCGAGGGCATCGTTCAATCGGCTAACGGAAGCGGCTGGGTTGCCGTTGTAGGGGTAGCCTTTCAGAAAGCCGACATGGGCTTGGCATACCCCTGGCTTTAGGCCAGGGGTTACTCCCGCACTGGCTCGAAATTTAGGAATTGCGGGAATTTTCTAAAATATATGCTTTACCTGCGAACCTTGTGAACGATACCATAGTCTGAGTCATGCCACCGCAAATTTTTTTGGTGGTAAACCAGTTTAGTTTCATCGTCATCTCTCAATCTGCGCCTAACGGTGTAGGGAGGCTGCCATGCGTAAAGTCAATTTTGCTCAACGTTGTGCCAATGTGATCGCTTTAGTGCGAACAAGCGCGATTGTGGCGGGCAATTTGGTGCGCGAGCTCCTCCTTCACCTTCTACATGCGCTTTTAGGTACGTCGAGTAAGTCGCCGGGCAGTGAACGCCCCGAGATTTATTCGTGGTCCAGAGGATGGCTGGGATTTATGGGGTCAATGATGGTCCCAGTCAAATCCAGCCTACCCATAAGGTCCACAAGTAAACGCGATAGTTAAATCGAGTTGCTTACCCAAAAGCTTGCTTTCCCCAACTGCCTAGCAAGTTTACGAAAACGTACCGAAGGCGGTTGGCACGCGAAAAGTCTTTGTGTTGTGTCGTAACCCTTTTCCTTGAATGCCAAGTGCGTTTCTTGGAAATGCAGGCCAAGGCGTTTCACCGTTCAGGACAAAAGCACATTTCCAATCACTCGCTTCTGCCTAGATTTGGTTGAGTTGCGAGAGTTTTGGTTGGATTGCAGAGTGTCCAGAGAAAGACCGCTCGCGTTGAATCCGAGAAACCAATCCATCGAGCTGGCTTCGTAAAAAGCGGGGCACATGCAGGTGGAGTTCAACGAGAGACGAATTGACCATGACCCTGACTTCTTCCCGAAGCCTACCTTACGAAGATTTGAGTCTGACAACTGTGGTGGACTTGGTTATCCTGGCCCAAGGCGGTGACCGATGCGCCCAGGAGCAACTCTATTGCCGATTCCAGCAACACGTTCTATCCATCGCCTACAAGCGATTAGGGAATTGGGATGAGGCACAAGAACTGAGCCAAGACGTGTTCATACAAGCCTTTCGTCGATTGAGCCAATTGCAGGTGCCGGAGGCATTCGGTGGTTGGTTGCGACAGATTGTTCACCGAATGGCGATCAACCGCGTGACTCGACGCCCAAAGCCGATGTCGGTGGATCACGAGATCCTCGAAGCTACGGTTACTTGCGATAGCGATCCGTTGGAAGCAGTTTTGAGCGGCGAGCAAAAGATGCAAGTGCATCAGGGATTGAACCGATTGGGAGAGCTCGACCGAAAGACTTTGGTTGCGTTCTACCTGGACGGTCAAAGTCTTAACCAGATGAGCGATTCTTTTGAAGCGCCGATTGGAACGATCAAGCGCCGACTGCACGTAGCCAGAAAGCGGTTAGCAAAGGAATGCGAAATGCTCCAAGCGATTTGAATTCAATGTAGAACGGCACTCCTAGGTTGTGATTTTATTGTTATCGCCTTTCGCTCCGAGGCTGTGAATTTATTATTGTCGCCTTTCGCTCCGCGAAAGTGCGCCTCATTAACACACTTTTGCGGAGCAAAAGGCGACAAACTTCTGCACCTTGCGAATAAACTTACAGCCTATCCGTTCCGTTACGTGCATTCGAAACGGCACGGAGTGTCGTTCTATACTTAAAGCCATCCTTCTCCAGGAATGGAGGGGATGGTTTTTTTGTGGCTTTTCGCGAAGCGAAAGGCGAGACTAGTACCTGCCACGGGAAACATTCGCCGACGCGTTGTTGGTGGCGGGCGTAGCTGGGGCCGAAGGTGCAACTAACGGCTGGTTCAATTGCGTTGATACTGGACCGCGATACTCGATAAGTAACAGAGCATCCGTTCGTTGCCCAGAGGGCGCCGGTAGGATTTTGTTTAATCCAAACAGGGTAGGTGGATTACCGCTTAACAGTGTGTTGTTCACTTGTCCAACCGGAGCTGCAACCACTCCGCATGAGAGCAGCAGCACTTGATCCGAGGGCCATCGGAAACGCTCGTGAAGCCGCCAGGAGACGACCTGAGGGACCTCGATTTGTACAGTCTGAGGCGGGCTCAATGGATTGTACAATTCGATCGAAACGCTGTTGAGCCTTTCGACTTGGTCGATGTCACATTTGAGCATCAAATCAACAGACCGGCCGTCCAAACTCATCAACGGACTCAGTTGTATTTTGTATCCTTCTTGAATTTCATCGGAAACAGGAGTGTACGGTGGCCATGTCGACGATGTATTCGACTTATATTCTCGCAAGTAGTTCCGCGACCTTAATTGCTCTAGGGATTGCGATTGGCCGTTGTTCAAGGGTATCTCAACCGCTTGCATTTCGCGGACATCGATGCGAGTTCGCAATTGGGCCATAAAGATGGCTGCGTTTTCTTTTGGCATCAACCAAGCTTGGACTCCAGCCGTTTCAACTGGAGCGGAACGCATCAGACTGGTGGCTTTGGTTCGCCAGCTTGGATTGCCGACCGTGATGAGCCGTAATCCAAAGACTTGCGGTTCGGTCAAACCGTTGACGAATTTTTCATAAACCTGAGCGACCTTCTTTTGCATCTCGGCATGGTGATAGACTCGAAGGGTCGATCGGTCGGCGTTGAGGATTCCCATCGGCTCGTTGAACCAGACATCGGTTCCCGTCTCACGAAGAATCCAGTCAAGAATGATCTGTTGTGGCCGCTCGACGTTCTTCAAATTCTGGGTATACGGACGAATGTCGTATTCGATCCAATGTTGGCCATGGGTTGTGGGCAGATCTAGTCTGCTGACCGGTTTTGGAGAGTTGTTTTGGGAGCTGTTCGCTGCCTGCGAGGCCATGTTTTCGATGGATGGAACCGAGGGCGTAATTGTTCCACTGGTGCTTGGAACCAGGTTCGACCCGATCGGAACAGGTCCTGGCGCTTGTGCCATGAGCTGTATACAAAAGAACAGAACAATCAGCAACGAATAAAGGTTATGTTGAATAGCTCTTGAGTTCATGTCGCAGTGCATTCCGAATTGCCATTCCAGCTGTCTGTCGAAACTCGGTTGATACGAGAATCTTTGTCGCAAGCCAACCCCAGTTTTAGAAGCATACTAGCTGCCGACCCGTGTGGTCGCGACTGCCGAAAACTGATCTAACAAGCGTTGTGTGGATTGCCGAAAACCGATTAGAGATTGGTCTTGAAGCAGATGGCCTTTGTTTGCCTTGAGGATAGCGAGAGCCAGCGTTTGCTTGCGTTGCCAGTTTTCGAGGGTGAAATTTCGAATATCCGTGTATGGAACGTCAATTTTTGCAACAATTTTTGGGATCACATGAAATCCATCCCTCGCCCGAACCAACGAAAAGTGCATGGTTATGTACAATCCGAGCACTCCGACTATCATCCCTGATGCAAAACTGCTGACTCGATTCATCCGTTTTAACTCCATATCCCGTTGGTCATTTCGGGCAGTGTTTACACGTTTCCTATGGTTGATGTCCAGATCAACGATTGATTTGTTGGTTTGCCCAACCGTCGAGATGCATTTAAGAAAGTTACATTCATGTCAAAACCAGCAATTTCGCAGACTCCTAACTCCACAATGTGGGACTGGAATCTACCTAAGTTGTTTATTCGTCGATGTCGTGAAAAGGGGGAACGCATCAAGATTTCGGATTCCACAGGTGCCCAATTCAGTGGTCACGATTTGCTTTTGCGAACACTCGTTCTACGACGAATCCTGAATCGCCAAGTGCTGAAAGCCGACGAGAAATTTGTGGGAGTCTTGTTGCCACCCACGGTCCCCGGTGCGATTACCAACTTTGCTCTCAGCCTATCGGGACGTGTGGCCGTTAATCTCAATTACACGGTGAGCAACGCCATTATCAACAACTGCATCGAACAGGTGGGAATACGCAATATCCTCACCAGCCGCAAGGTTATGGAGAAGTTCAGCATTCAGCCATCAGCCAATTTGATCTACATCGAGGACTTGAGAGAGTTTGCGACTGTGTGGGACAAACTCGTATGTTCGATTGCTGCCAAATGGTTGCCGCTGTCGATGGTCTCTCGTCAGCTTGGACTCGATAAACTGAAAGGTGAAGACTTACTGACAGTGATCTTTACGTCTGGCTCGACCGGTAACCCTAAAGGGGTGCCGTTGTCCATGATGAACGTGGCGTCCAATGTTCAGGGGTTTGATCAAGTCATTCGAGTTCTGGACAGCGACAACCTTCTCGGTGTTCTGCCTTATTTTCACTCGTTCGGTTTTACCGTTTGTTTGTGGGGAGCAATGACATTGCCATCCTCCGGCTGCTACCATTTCAATCCCACCGACGCGCGGCAAATTGGGAAGATGGCTCAGGCCAACAAATCCACTGTGGTGCTCGCGACACCCACGTTTTTGCGTACGTATTTGAGACGTGTAGAACCAGAACAATTCAAGTCGGTCGAAATTGTGGTTGTCGGCGCTGAAAAGATGCCGATTGCACTGGCTGATGCATTTGCAGAGAAGTTTGGTGTTCGTCCCATCGAAGGCTACGGAACCACAGAACTAAGTCCCGTGGCGGCTGTGAATCTTCCTGAATCGCGGGCAGTCACGGCAGACAAAAAGGCAGGATTGAGGGAGGGTTCTGTAGGTAAACCATTACCAGGAGTGTCGGCTCGAGTGGTTTCGCTTGAGGACGGATCTATTCTGGAAACCAATGAGCCAGGAATGATCCAAGTGTCTGGTCCCAATGTGATGACGGGTTACTTGAATCAGCCCGAAATGACCGCTAAGGTTTTGAGGGACTCATGGTACGAAACTGGGGATTTGGGTTACATCGATGACGATGGATTTGTGTTTATTACTGGGCGCCAGAGTCGGTTCTCCAAAATTGGGGGAGAGATGGTGCCCCATATTCAAATCGAAGAAGCGATTATCGAAATCGTTGGCGAAAGTGAAGATGTGCTCAATGTTGGGGTAGCCAGTGTTCCCGACGAGAAAAAAGGGGAGCGAATCATCGTTTTGCACACAAAGCTCAACAAATCGCCAAGCGAGATCGTCAAAGGTCTTTCGGCGAAGGGGCTTCCAAACCTGTTTTTGCCCTCCGAAGATAGTTTCTTTCTAGTGGATTCCATTCCATTGCTCGGCACCGGCAAATTAGACTTGCGAGGTCTGCAACAACTGGCTTTGGAAAAGGCTAAGAAAGGCTAGAGGCTAGAGGCTAGAGGCTAGAGGCTAGTGGCAACGCTGCGAGGTATTTTCACCAACAATTCCCTTTGGTTGAGCGGGAGCTTGCCTCCCCTCAACCTTGTTTTGGCGTCCTATGTAACTGCACGCTAACTGCCGAACTCCGCTCCCGCGTCGACCGGTCGAGGCGGGAGCGGAGTCCGGGAATTCAAGGTCTGAGCCGCATTTTTAGTACGCCAAAACGGCGTCCGTCGGAAGCAAGTTCCGGTCGGACGAAAATGTTTCACCGAAGGTGAGGCTAAAGACTTACTCCTTAAGCCTTAAGCCTTTTGACTCCCGCTATCCATGCGATAGAACAATGCTAAGGGGAGGACCATCAGCCCGAGCATCCAAAAGATCGAGCAGATGGGCCAGCCCATGCTGCGAGAAACAAACTCGAAGAATTGATAGATTGGACCAGCCAGCATCATTCCCAAGAAGTTCGCTTGGTTCATCGTTGCGATCATGCGCCCTTTGAGTTCGCTCGGCGGTCGATCCTGCAAATAGACCTGCAACGGTATCGAATAAACTGCGGCGGAGATCCCTAACAGAATCAGGGCCATACGGCAACCATTGGCACTTAACCATAGTTGGTTCCCTTGAACCCAAACACCCAACAGCACCAGTGCCGTGACAATTCCCCATAAGCCAATCGTTATCACTCGATCGCTTGGGAGTTTCTGGCAGAGCCAGCCACCCAGTGGAGCACCCAACATAATACCGATTGCGATCATGCCGACCAACACCCCCGTTTGCCCCTTGTCTAAAATCAACATGTCGAATCCCAAGCGATTGACGGTGGGCATCGCAATGGTTGAGACCATCCAAAAAACACATGAGACCAGCAAGGCGATCAGTAGCGGTCGGTCTCTTCCTAGAAGTTGAATCATTTCGCGACTGATTCCAAAATCTCCCAAGGATAGCTTGGCATAAGGCTGGGCGGCGTCCGTCCTTCGAATGAGCAATGAGACGCAGGTCCCTGCGACAGCGATTCCAATGCAAAAAAGGGAACCAACCCAAAGACCCGATGCATCGCGGTTGCTGACCAGAAAGTCGAACAATTTTCCTGCAAAGACCACTCCAAAGATGATGGCGAGAAAAGTTGCCATCAAAATCAATCCATTCGCACGTGGCAAATCGGCTGGCCGAAACAATTCTGGGAGAAGTCCATACTTTCCTGGTCCAAAGAAGGCACTTTGGGTTGCCATCAGAAAAAGCACTGTCCAAGTTCCGATCATTCCGAACGTATCGTAATACAAGAATGCCAACAGCCCCAAAAACATGATGACGATCTCGGCGACTTTCGACATAACGATGATGGGCGTTTTGCTAAAGCGATCCGAAAGGAAACCAGCGAACCCGCTGAAGAGCACAAACGGAAGGGAGAAAACAAGGGTAGCCCATCCCTGCATGTCCTCGGTAGCTTTGTTGTTGGATGCACCTTCCACCACCGCTGGCAACGCCAATAGCAATACCAGTTGTTTGAAGACGTTATCGTTAAAAGCCCCAAGGAATTGAGTTAAATTAATGCCCCAAAAAGACTTGTCCGCAAGCAATTTTGAACGATTATCCGGCGGGACAATGGTTGCGAGTTCTTCCGTTTTGGTTTCTTTACCGCCGAGGTTATTCATTCCATCTCCGATTGCTATTGGGATGCCATTTCTATCGACGACCGCATTGTACAAACACACGGCTACGGTTGTGACATGGATCTTAAAGCGTCAAGAAAATCGGAGCAGTCCAAATTTGGAATTCCGGAATTAATCCGTTTTCGAAACTTCTGCAGCAGGCCGGAAAGGTCATTTCTTCAGGATTCAGTACTCGCGGCCAAGAGTTTTTACGGATCTTCTGGGTCTCGGACGATTCCGCTCATCGAAAAGGGAACGACTTGTAGACATTTCGGGAATCGTAACCAATAATGATGACTAGGCCTGTTACTTGCAAAGTGGTCTTGTTTCACCTTGTTTGTCGCTTTGCGGGCGGGATCAATAACGGAGACATAGGATGATGGTAAAGACTTTTGCTCTCTTGGGATTCACTGCGGTCCTTTTCTTAACTCAGGGCTGCGGAGGAAAGAAAGAAGTTGCGTCGGCGCCGTCTCAACCTGTAGCCTCTTCTCGATCGGGCCCAAGTGGCGACGGTGGATCGTCCGGAGCCAGCGGCCCAGGTGAGGCGTCTAGCATGGCTTTGCCTACCGGACCAAACGGCGGTTCGCAGCCTGGGCTCGATTCGGGTAGCGGAAGCAGTTCATTTGACAATCCGGGCTACCCCCCCTCGGGCAACGATGGTGGTGGTCTTGGCCAGACGCCAGGCATGAGTCCTCCTGGCGGCACGGGGTTATCACCCATGGGAGGCAACAACTTTGCTAGTAACAACCAGCGCCCGGCTGGCTTTGGCAACCAGCCGAGAGCTATTCCCAAGGTTGTTCCTCCCCCGACACTGAAAGATCAGGCGGTAAATGCCTTTCAATCTGGAAACCCTAAACGCGCCTACGCTTACCTTCAAGGGCACGCTTTGCAAGTGTCGGATGAAGAAGCGGCCGAAACCCTTAAACACTACCGTTGGGCAAGCCACAAGAAACGACCTCAGTTGGGTCTGAATATCGCAGTGGGTGTTTCGTTAAAGAACCCACAAAATGCAACCGATTTGTCACCCCTTGGAACCCAGCAGAAAAACAACGGTGCCGGAGGAGACATGGCAATGGCGTCCATGGGAGGGATGGGTGGTCCTGCTGCGAATGCAGGCAAGTCAAAAACGCTTGATGAAACCACAGGAATTTTTGGCTCTCAACTTGTCGCTGCCTTCAAAGAAAAGCACGAGAGCGGCGCCTGGTCACCGGCATTCAGTGAGTACTCTCTAGCAACAAGCCGAGGAAACGGTTTTGGTTCGATGGCTGGTGCGTTTGGAAGCAACAATGCGGGAGGCTTTGATGGGGGAATGGGAAACCCCGGTGGTTTCTCGAATCAATTCGGACCGACTGATAATGGTGGTGTGCCTAGTTCCCCATCTGGCTTTGCCGGTCAACCATCAGGATATCCAACCGGTGAAGGCGCACAACCTACCGATGGTGGCCTGTCTGGTCCGCCAAGCGTATTTGGCGGTAATTCAGGAGGACCTGGAGGCAATTCAGGAGGTCCTGTATTTAATTCAGGCGGACCTGGCGGTAACTCAGGTGGACCTGGCGGAAACTCAGGAGGACCTGTATTTAATTCGGGCGGACCTGGTGGTAATTCAGGCGGACCTGGAGGAAACTCAGGAGGTCCTGTATTTAATTCAGGCGGACCGGGAGGAAATTCCGGAGGGCCGCCAGGAGCACAAATGAACAGCGGTGGCCCAAGTTCACCGCTAAGGTTTCAAGGAAAGGGTGTTCTTGGAAGTCCAAACTTGGGAGGTCCAGGTGCAGAGCCAGGTCCAGGTTTGGCCGGTCCAGGTTTGGCCGGTCCTGGTATGGCCGGTCCTGGTATGCCGGGCCCTGGTATGGCTGGTCCCGGAATGCCAGGACCAGGGATGCCAGGACCAGGGATGATGGCTGGCCCCGGAATGCCCGGTCCTGGTATGGCTGGACCTGGGACGCCCGGTCCTGGGATGGGTGGTCCTGGGATGGGTGGTCCTGGGATGGATGGACCCGGTATGTTTGGACCCGGTATGTTTGGACCTGGGACGGCCGGTACGCGAGGCAACGCTCCCGTGTTCAACACGGATCCTAAACTGCCGCCCGGATCGAGTCCGCTCGCGCCATGCCTGACTTTTATCGGCGTGGATGAAGCCTCCAAGCTCATGAAGAAAGCTTGGCAAGAAGGCTATGATGGGTTGATGCTTTTCGAAGTGACCATCGGCGTGAATCGGGCCTATAAATGGGTGTTGAATGACACGCTGGTGCGTGTGGTGCAGCCAAATGTGGTTCCAAAGGATGTAAAGAGAATTTACGTTTCAAAGTCCTTTAACAATATCCAATTCGCCAAAACCAAAGCCAAGGGCGAACCAGATGGTCTCGAAGAAGCAATCGAAAAAATCATAAAGGCAACGGAAGAAGGGTTGGCATTGCAATCGTTCCCTTCGGCTTTGACCCCAGAGATTATTGCAACCAAACGTATTCCCACCTTGGTAAAGGAAACCGAAGTCTCCGTTTTGGATCGACTGAGTGAAGTGAATTTGTACTACTACAAAGGCTTTATTGACGAGAAACGAAAAGCTGATGCATTTGAGCAGATTGCGGGAGAACCGGGCAGAGTCATTGCCACGGGTTCGTCAGTCGAACGACTTGCTGCTATCGAAAAACTACTTGATCGTGAGTTCAAGTAACGGAAAGTAAGGGATGTGCATGTGTCGTCGGAAGCTAGGGAAGTGTGTCAAATTAGTAGTGTTCCTTACGCTGTTTCTTGGCGCAACCAATGCAAATGCTCAAACCAATGTCGACGAGCAACGTGACTTTTTTGAAAAGAGAGTGCGGCCGCTTTTGGCGGCAAGATGTTTGGAATGCCACTCCGCCGATTCGGAAACAAATGGAGGGTTATCTCTCGATTCTAAATCGGGTTGGTTAACCGGTGGAGATTCGGGACCCGCAATCGACCTTTCCGACTGGCAACAAAGCCTTTTGTGGCTTGCCATAGACTATCGCAATCCGAAGCTTCAAATGCCCCCCGATACCAAGCTGACGGAACAAGAAAAAGGGATCTTTCGATCTTGGCTGAGCCATGGTGCCTTTGATCCGCGAGAGTCGACTGAAGTTCGAACCATAAAAAAGAACACTGCCCTGGCAGTTGTCGACGCGCAGAAACACTGGGCCTACCGTTCTCCTGTGCGTTCGCAAGTTCCAGTTTCGGTTATTCCCGTTCGAAATGCAATTGATGCTTTTCTGTCTAAAGGACAAGTCGAGGCTGGAATCGAACCCAACGCGACAGCCAGCCCATCGATTCTTAAACAACGTTTATTTGTCGATCTGCACGGTATGCGGCCCAACATCGATCCGTTGGAAACATCCCTTTTTAATGGAGGCCATCTCAACGAACTCGAGTATCAGCAGACGGTGGAATCCTTGCTGGCATCGCCTCGGTTTGGCGAGCGATTTGCCAGGCACTGGATGGATGCCGTTCGATTCGCGGAATCGATTACCCTTCGTGGATTTGTGTTGCCGGAGGCTTGGCGTTATCGCAACTACCTCATCAGGGCTTTCAATCAAGACTTGGCCGTTTCCGATTTCATTCGCGAGCAAGTTGCCGGCGATCTCATCCAAGCGAACTCGCTCGAACAGCGTCAGTTGCAGTTGATTGCCACGACGGCCTTGGCTCTTGGCGACACCAATCTTGAGGAGCAGGACAAAAAGCAACTGGAGATGGATTACATTGATGAGCAACTCGAGATGATCGGAAAGGTCTTTCTGGCTCAGACGATAGGTTGCGCTCGTTGCCATGATCACAAATTCGATCCCATTCCAACGAGCGACTACTACGCAATGGCAGGCATTCTGAAATCGTCAGTCGCTATGGAACATTCCAATGTTTCAAAATGGATCAGCATTCCACTGCCATTGGATCGTGAAACCGAATCCAAATTCAAAAAAACAAGTACTCAAATTGCGGTTGCCAAAAGGCGTTTA
Source organism: Pirellula sp. (assembly GCA_031374925.1). Lineage (GTDB taxonomy): Bacteria > Planctomycetota > Planctomycetia > Pirellulales > Pirellulaceae > JBKCUI01. The sequence continues at coordinate 17,858 of JANMHA010000430.1, forward strand.
GACGAAGTCAAAAAGAAAATCCAATCGTCTTCGGAATCAACGTTGATCGTCCGTGTCGAAGATCTTGAAGGGGTTGTTGTCGACGATTCCAACGCCAAGAAGATCGGAAATTGGGAAGCATCGACGTCGGTGAAAGCATACGTCGGTGAAGGCTATCTGCATGACAAAAATCAAGGTAAAGGGGAAAAGTCAGTAACATTTGAGCCTAGCGAACTCAAGCCTGGTTCCTATCGAGTACGACTCTCCTACACTCATGGTGCGGGGCGTGCAAACGCAGTGGTGGTTCGGATCTTCAGTGCCGACGGAGAAGACATCGTTCGCGTGAACCAAGTAGAAAAGCCAGCGGAAGATGGTTTGTGGTTAACACTGGGGACGTATCGATTTGAACAGGGTGGCCAAGCGTTTGTTATCGTCAGCAATGAAGAATCGAATGGTCACGTAGTTGCGGATGCCGTCCAGTTTTTGCCCGAAGGTCAGAAGCCAGTCGCCAGCGTTGTTCAGGCCAATCAAGCTCAATCGTCCGAGCTGGATTTGGATATTGGACCGATCGCCAAGGAATCGTTGGACTCACTGAGAAAGGAAGCCGCATCGATTGAGGCTGAGCTTAAGGTCCTTCAGTCGGACCTTGATGCACGGCCTGTGGTTATCTCGCTTCGAGCCTCGGAAAAACCGTCCGACATAGCCATTCACATTCGCGGCAGTGTCCATCAACAGGGTTCGATCGTGCCTCGCGGGTTTCTAAGTTGTATCCCTGCACTGGCCGAGACAGCCCGAATCGATTCCGCGTCAAATGGACGCCTTGAGCTTGCCAATTGGCTTGCCAGCGACGAGAACCCGCTCACGGCCCGAGTCTACGTCAACCGCGTTTGGAGTTGGCTCATGGGGGAAGGAATTGTTCGCACCATCGATAACTTCGGAACAACTGGGGAACCACCAAGCAATCTTGAATTACTCGATTGGCTGACACTTCAGTTCATTGCGGAAGGTTGGTCGACGAAGTGGCTCGTGCGCGAAATCGTATTGTCCGACGCATACAAGCGATCGAGCAAAAGCCTCACAGCGGCTATGGAACTCGATCCGGAGAACCGCTTGTTTGCTCGAAGCGGAATTCGGCGGCTTGATGCCGAAACGATGCGTGACACGCTTTTAGGCTTGAGCGGCGAGCTGGATCTGGCGGCTCTAGTTGAGTCGACGATACCAGCCAAATTGAAGGAAGACTACGCTTTCAAGCACTCGATTCGATACCGCAGCGTGTACGGCCCCTGGTTTCGCAATTCCCTGCCGGACCTAGTTGCTGAATTTGACGGCGCGAACCCCAGCTTCCCAATCAGCAAACGCAATCGTAGTACGATTGTTCCCCAAGCATTGGCCCTGCTCAACAGTCAGTGGATTGCAGACCGTTCATCAAAATTTGGCAATCGACTTTGCGACATGCCCGGCCTTTCGGACGAGCAGAAGTTACATTGCTGCTTTATGTCTATCCTGAGCAGGCTTCCGTCGATCCGTGAGCGCGAATGGGCTGAAGAGACGATTCGGCAGGCGAGAGAGAGCCAAATAGTTGAGGAAGATCTTTGGAGTTCCTTGGTCCACAACTTAGTGGCTTCCATCGATTTCCGGTACGTCGAATAGGAATATTAACATGATGTTACACCGACGTTCTCTTCTTCAATCAACAGCTTGTGGCTTTGGTTCTGTGGCGGCGGCCTCATTGTTTTCGCATTGGAACAGTGGTTCAGGAGCAAGGGCTTGCGAATCAGGCGGTCCGAGTGGACTGCATCATCTGGCGCGAGCCAAGAGGGTTATTTTCCTTTTTATGCAGGGTGGAGTCAGTCAAGTCGACTCGTTCGACTATAAACCATTGCTTGAAAGACGCGATGGCGAGAACGTAGGCTTTGACGATGCACGGGAATTCGCGAACAACGGGACACTTGGAAGTCAGCAGCGGGTCATGAAATCCCCCTGGGCTTTCAAACAGTATGGGCAATCAGGTCGATGGGTATCGGAATTGTTTCCATCGATGGCAGAGCACGTTGACAGAATGGCCATGATTCACAGCATGCATACCGAGGGAGTTGCACACGGACCAGCCACTCTGTTCTTGCATTCGGGTTCTCAGAACTTTATCCGTCCATCCATGGGCTCTTGGATCCAGTATGGGCTTGGGTCCGAAAACGAAAGCCTACCTGGCTTCGTTTCTATTTCGCCCTCGATTGGAAACGGCGGTCCTCGCAATTACGGAAGCGCATTTTTGCCGGCGAAATTTCAGGGAACACCGATCGGCAAAGCAGGCCACGACGGGCTAGAAATCGATTTCTTGAATCCTCTGGCGGGGAGTCCGAATCGATCCAAGCTCAACCAGATTCAAGCGTTGAATCAAATTCAACTGGAACAACGCGGCAGTGGAGAAAGTGAATTGGACGCGGCGATTCAGTCTTACGAAATGGCTTGGAAGATGCAGAGCACTGCACCTGAGCTATTGGACTTCTCGAACGAAAGCCAAGAGACGATTCGGCTTTACGGTTTGGACCAGAAGGAAACCAAATCGTACGGGCACAAATGCTTGCTGGCTAGACGGCTCTGCGAATCCGGTGTTCGCTTTGTACAAGTCAACTACGGAGACAACTCAGCCAATCCGGCTTGGGACCAGCATTCCAATTTGCCCAAGCACGCCGAGCACGCTCGCGCTGTTGACCAACCCATCGCCGGATTGCTGACTGATCTAGCAAGACGTGGGCTTCTCGAAGACACGTTGGTTTGGTGGGGTGGGGAATTCGGCAGGGCTCCTTATGCTCAGCAAAACGGGACCGGGCGGGATCACAATCCTGGCGGCTTTACGATGTGGCTGGCCGGTGGTGGAGTTCAACCGGGAATTGCCTACGGCCGCACCGACGAATTCGGGCACTTGGCAGTCGAAAACAAAGTTCACATGCATGACATGCACGCCACGATCTTGCATTTGTTGGGGATCGACCATGAAAAGCTAACATTCAAGCACGCTGGCCGCGATTTTCGGCTCACCGATGTCCACGGGAACGTCCTCCGAAGCATCCT
>JANMHA010000462.1:0-2561 GCA_031374925.1 Pirellula sp.
CGACGCCACCACTACCGTGGAACCGTGAGTCCCAGCCACCGAGACCGAGTCGAGATGCTCCAAGCCATCACCACAAAACAGCCTGTTACCCAAAAATACGTCAAGAATCGCTATCGCTAAGCCGCCCGTGGTATCCCGACGCGTAAGTGAGGCAACAAATGTCGATGTGAAGTCTGAGTTTTGAAGTTGCGAGTTTTCTTTGCTTCCGGGCCAACGCTCCAGCAATTTACATACGCAAGATAGTCTTTGTTGTAAAAAGCCCCGACTTCCATCGGGGCTATTGACAAAAGGGAGTTGTGGAGCCCTCAGCGTGATTTTGACTTCTTCGTCGTGAATCTCAATGCGTTTGACAAGTAGCATGCACAGCTCTCGTTTCAAACTCCAATCTGCTGTTGAAAGCTTCGCTTCGACCATGTGCGCCAGTTCTTCGAGTTGATTCTCGGCCACTTGGAGTGCAACATCAGCTAGTTGGTCATGTTCCCATTTCTCGATCTCCTGGGACTGGTTTTCTTTGCGCTTTCGTAACGCAGGTAGACGTTTATCGAGCTCCTCCTGAGTTATCTTTTCATCCGCATAGAGATCAATTAGTCGATCGATCTGCTTGCCAATGTTAGTCAATTCTCGTCTTGCTAAGTGAAGCTTCTCATCGGTATCTTCTTTCTGATTCTGTCTTGTCAATTCTTGTTTCAACCTTGCTGGCTCTTGAAGTAATTTACATATTTCGCTCCAGACAACTTCCTCCAATTCGGCTCCTTTTACGGACCTGCTTTCACAGCGATCACACGGTGTCCGAGATGCATCCGTTCGGATACAGCGATAATAGTGATACCTGTTATTGCCATGCGAGATGCGGGAACAATACGCGGCTCCACATCGACCGCACACAGTCAAGCCAGAAAGAAGATATTTACCCTTGGCCTTGTCTTGCCTTTGGCGTTTGCGGTTCTCGTCCATTTGCGTTTTCGCGATTTCAAAAAGGTTGCGATCGATGATAGCAGGGACAAGGATTTTGATCTGGTCCGAGGGCAACGTTGGAGTCTGTATCTTCGCGTTACGAGAGAATTCCGGCGAGCCTAGGCTCGGTCTTTTTGAAGGTTTTTTCTCGGAAACCTTCGTTTTACCAAACATCGCTTGGCCATAGTAAGCGGGGTTGGCCAGCAGGCCTCGAATACTCGCTGGATGCCAAACGGTCTTACCCGTACTGGAATTGATTCCCATTTCTTGTAGGTGACGTGAGATTCGTCTGATGGAGAATTTTCGGTTGCAATACAAGTCGTAAATCAATTGTACATGCTTGCTCTTGACCGGATCAATTCCCCACTGAGCATCGACTCCGTGAGACTTTGGGACATAGACAAAACCATAGGGAGCTCGACCGAATACGCTCACCTTGCCAGCCATTGCAGAGTACTTTCTACCACGACGGGTCCGCTCCAAGATTTTGGCTCGCTCATATTCCGCAATAGCGCCTTGCATGTTAGTCAGCAACGCTCCTTCCGGGCCTTCTGGTATACCCCTTTGATCCACAAAGATCACTTCACATTTCCTCCTTCGGAACTCATCAAGTAAAATCATTTGATGCGATAAGGAACGAGCCAGTCTATCTGCTGAAAGGATATAGACCCGATCAATCAAACCAGCGTGAACTTGATCTCGCATGGACTCCAAGGCGGGGCGCAATAGCTCACTTCCAGAATATCCGTCATCGCAAAATTCTCGATTCTTTGGAATGACATATCCGTCTTCGGTAATACGTTCCCGCAAGGCATTGCATTGCGATTGAATCGTCTTTTCATCCGCCTGTTTTTGGGAACTAACTCTCGCGTAGAATGCAACTTGTGTCATGCTTGGACCTCCTGTTTCGATAGAAATACCTCTTCCGGCTTGGCGAGAACTGACGGTTCATGAGGCACGCTCCAAGACCTCAAGACCTGAAAGGCCTTAGCTATCAAATCATTTGCGTCGCGTTTCGGTTCCAATTGTACGCAAACGACTCGTATACACTTCGAACGTTGGTCAGCCATGACTGGATCCCCAAAAAAGAAGGAATCCCCGAGAGAATCCCTTACCGCTTGGGCCGCGTTGGCCGATCGATTCCCTCTCGGGATCGAACAACATGAAACATCAGCTCACTTTTTACAACATCGACTATCTTGCGTATGTAAATTGTTGGGCCGTTGGCCCGGAAGCACAGAAAACGCGCAACTTCAGAACTTACGATTCGGGTTGGGATAAAAGCAATCGCCCACACCGCATTACCCCTCGCCCAAGCCTTAAGTTAGGGTAACAATAAGGATTCAAGCACACGCAACTCCCCCGAAAAACCGTAAAGCAATATCGATCCCATGGAAATCGCACACCCAGAAACTACTCGCGTTGGCTGGATTGGTACTGGCGTGATGGGACGCAGCATGTGCTCCCATCTCCTCAAGGCCGGTTACAAGGCCTCCGTTTTCAATCGCTCCACCGCCAAACTCAACGATCTCGTGCACTTAGGTGCAGTTGCTTGTTCCAGCCCACGCGAGGTCGCCTTGAAAAGTGACGTAGTCTTTTCGATGGTT
>JANMHA010000486.1:0-28668 GCA_031374925.1 Pirellula sp.
GTGTGGGCGCTTGCCCCCCCTCAACCTTGTTTTGGCGTCCTAACTAGACGACGCCCTCCGCCCCGCCCTCGACCGCCTACGGCGGTCGAGGCAGGAGCGGAGGGCTCGAATTTATGGGCTAGATCGCGAATTAGTACGCCAAAACGGCGTCCGTCGGAGGCAAGCTCCGATCGGACGAAAATGCTTCACGGCGTTGCTCCCAGCGGGAGGGTGACTTTAAGTGACCTAACACTTCCGCCGTGCCAATCTAGCGATTGTTTTCCATGCGCTGCAATCGAGCTTCGAGTTGTTGCAAACGAGCTTGGGTCTCCGACAGCTCGGAATGAACGCGTTCCAGTTCCCCTTGTAAACTGGCAACGTACTCGGGTGTTAGCATTTCTGGAGCGATGTTTGATGGGGATCGGCTTGTATTTTCCAGATCGGAAGCTAACGGTACGCTCACGTTGTTCAAAATACGACCTCGATAGAATGAGAACGATATGACTTGGCCCGGTTTCGACCTAAGGATCGTTTCGAAAACCGTTTCCGCGGTTTGGACCGTCGCGCCCTCGATCTCCACGATGCAATCACCCGGCTTGAGACCAGCGGAATGCGCTGGAGAATTTGGGACGACTTCGGTGACCGATGCGCCTCGATAAGCTGGAATGCCGAATTGCCTTCGATACGCTTCCGACATATCGCTGACGTTCACTCCGAAGTACGCATGACCCAATCGACTACTTTCGGCTAGTTTGGGGCCTGGTTCCAATTCAAGTGCCGTGCCTGGACGCATCCCATGAATCTGTCCAGCTATCGCACGATCTTGAAGCACCGCAATGAGGTTGGCGGTTTTTCCTCGGCGGTCTACCAAAAACTTGACCGGCGCCCCTGGAGCGAATCGCGACAACTGTTCTGCAAACGCATCCGTCGTGGAGACTGCTTGGCCAGAAACGCCAATGATCTTGTCCCCGTTGCGAAATCCTGCCTTCCATGCTGGGGATTCGGGAGTAACTTGCACGACCGTCAATCCAAATCCGCCACCGGGAATCGATTCCACCTCCAACCCCAGGAATCCGCCACCTGGGGCCGTTTGCGTTGTGGTTTTGGCGGAAGCTCGAGGGAATGGCGAAGGAACAGGACGGGTGGCTTTCGAGGCCGAGTTGTCGGCAGGCGTAGGTACGGACTTGGTGGATCTTTTGATGGACGGAGCTTTAGGTTCCGCTTTTGGAGCCGGTAACTCAAGTGCTTCAATGTCCTGATTCGGTTTGAGTAAGCTTGGTGTTGGCAATCCCTCGGGTTCGAGAACGCTTGGAAGTTCGAAAGGGACAGGGCTTGATTCCTTGACTGTGCTTGATCCATTCACAGTGCTTGATCCATTCACTGGCGGATTTGTATTGGTTGGCTGCTCTTTGACTTTTGAGTCCTGTTGTTTTTGAAACAACTTGGCCTCAAGCTGCTTCAAAAAATCCTGCCCTAACAGCGAAGGCGCACCCAGCAAAACGAGGAAAACTGCTACTTGCACATGCCATTTGTTGATAGTCATCTAACTGCCTCAAACTCGAACAATCGCATTCCAATACTTCGGACACTATGATTGTTTCGATTCTGAATTTGCGGGGCAACAGCAATCCCACCGTTTTGTCCGAGATCGCGGGGGAGAATTGGAGAATTGGAGAATTGGAGAATTGGAGAATTGGAGAATTGGAGTGGTGGAGTGGTGGAGGACTCAACGCCGCGAAGGATTTCGTTGCCGAAATCGTTAGGTTACTTGGGGGCTCGTCCCCCCGCAACCCTGTTTTGGTGTCCTAAGCGGTGCAATTCTCGCCGAGCGAGCCTCACTCGTTCGGCTACCGGACCTGCGAATCACACAGGCCGAGCCCGATTCAGGGCCGTTGGGAAAAGTCGTGGTTTCTGAATCACCGAGCGGTTCGCCTTGCCTCCCTAAGACAGGCGGCAACAGGCAACGCACGTACAAACGCTATGCCCGGCGAACGGGGTGGCTGCCGCTGGATAAGATCGTCCATTCGGATCGATGCACGCAATTGGCGTTAAGAAACAATACATCCGTCGGCGGAGCGACGGATCTACGTGGGCCGGCTCGCTCCGCGACCGGCGGTCAGTGTAGTTGGAACTGCACACGCGAGCTCCTTCCAAAAAAGGACGACGGGCAGCATGCCGCTGGATGGCGAATGGGCGTTTCGGTCAGAACACCGAGGCTAATATTGGCGAACACCCCCCATCCATTAATCCTTACTTCAAGTACTCCAATTCTCCAACTCTCCATTCCTCCAGCTCTCCGCCCCTCCGCCGCTCCCTGCCTATTGGGGCGTTAAATCACACTAATAGTATTTTTGCAGCGATTCGATTCGCTTTGTTTCTTGCCTCGCCCTTCCTTTGCCCTTGTCGATTGCCCGACAGCTTCGTTTAGTCAAGCAAATTGCTGGCAATTCCACGTTTTGAGCGGAATGACTCTTTGCGACATTAACGTTTTTGATCTAGCTACAAAAGCAAAAATCGAGAGAATTTGAGATTGTCGGTCGCCCGTCTCGTTCTTGTTGTCAAGTCTCCACCCTGGGACATTTTCGGAATTACCATCTAGGAATTGCCGTACGCAAGTTGCGGGTCGCGCAGCAAGCCATTCGAAGTGTCATCATCCAGGTAAATCATGCAAAAGACTCTTGTACTCCTCAAACCAGATTGCGTTGAACGTCGTTTGATCGGCGAAATTATCGGCCGATTTGAAAACAAAGGGCTGAACATTATCGCCATGAAAATGCTGCGAGTTTCACCAGCTCTGTCAAAACAGCATTACGCCGAACACGTTTCTAAGCCTTTTTATCCCAATCTGGAAGCGTTCATCACGTCGTCGCCGATTGTCGCTTTGGCCCTTGAGGGTCTCGAAGCAATTCGTGTGGTTCGAGACATGCTAGGCGCAACCAGCGGTCTCAAAGCGGCACCTGGAACGATTCGCGGTGATTTCTCCAGTTCACGCCAAATGAACTTGGTCCACGCCTCCGACAGCGAAGAATCCGCAACTCGCGAATTGGCACTTTATTTCCTGCCGAGTGAACTCTGCGAATACACCCCAACACTCGTTGGCAGCTTCCGAGCTAGTGACGAAACCTAAACTGCAGCCGAATGCTTTCTCACTTCGGCAACACCTTTACCACTGAATATTCCAATGCGTCGCAACGACATCCGAAACATCGTCATTATCGCTCACGTCGACCACGGTAAGACTACCATGGTCGACTGCTTGCTCAAACAAAGCGGTCAATATCGCGAATCGCAACTGCAAGGCAGTTGCATTCTCGACAGCAACGACTTGGAAAAAGAACGCGGTATCACGATTCTTTCCAAAAATATTGCGATCGAATACAAAGGGGTCAAAATCAACTTGATCGATACCCCTGGCCACGCGGACTTCGGTGGCGAAGTCGAACGCGTTGTGCGAATGGCTGACGGCGCTCTTGTGTTGATGGATGCCGCTGAGGGGCCAATGCCGCAAACGCGGTTCGTGCTTTCGAAGGCCCTCGAGGCCGGTGTCAAACCGATCATTGTCATCAACAAAATCGATCGCCCTGATGCTCGCTGCGACGCCGTTGTCGAAGAAGCCTTGATGTTGCTTGTCGATTTGGGTGGCGAACACTACATGGATCACTTTGACGTGTTGTTTGCTTCCGGTCGAAATGGGTACGCAACCCTGGACTGGAATTCGCATGGCGAAAGCATGGCTCCACTCTTGGATATGCTGCTGGAAAAAATCCCTGGTCCAGAAGTGGAACCAGATGCACCCCTACAACTCCTGGTTACCAATCTCGATTGGTCCGATTATGTTGGCCGTATTGCGATCGGTCGCATTCAGTCCGGCACTCTGACCAAGGGTCAATCGGTTGACATAGCCAAGGACGAAGGAAAAATTGCCCCAGCTCAAATCGCCAATCTGCAAGTGTTCGATAAACTCGGCCGCATCGACATCGATCGGGCTACCGCTGGTGACATTGTCGCCGTTGTAGGCATCGAGAATATCGACATCGGAGACACCATTTGCAATCGTGGCGAAGTAAATCCTCTTCCGCGGTTGCGAGTCGACGAACCAACACTGGAAATGATTTTCAGCATCAATACGTCCCCATTGGCTGGAAAAGATGGAAAATACGTAACGACACGTCAGCTTCGAACACGATTGGAAAAAGAACTCGAACGCAACGTCGCTTTGCGAGTTCGACCAGTTGAGGGTAGCGAAGCCTTTGCCGTTTGCGGACGAGGCGTACTGCACCTTTCGATCTTGATCGAAACCATGCGACGCGAGGGATTTGAGATGAGCGTCGGTAAGCCTCGAGTCGTTCTTAAGAACATCGATGGCGAACTACAGGAACCGTACGAAGTGTTGAACATCGAAGTTCCAACCGAAAAAATGGGACCTATCATGGAAATGGTTGGCAATCGACGCGGTATCCTTGAGGAACTCACCCCTCGTGGCGAGTACACACTGCTTCGATTCTCAATTCCAGCCCGAGGCTTAATCGGCGTGCGAACCAAAATGCTCAATGCCACGCAAGGAACAGCCATCATCCACCATCGTTTTTCCGGTTACAAGCCTGTCGAAGCCGAACTGCCTCATCGTCAAAACGGCGTCTTGGTGTCGATGGTCCCTGGAAAAGCCATTCCATACACCCTGTTCGCGTTGCAGGATCGAGCTGAGCTCTTCGTGGGTCCTGGCGACGACGTTTACGAAGGCATGATCGTCGGCGAAAACGCTCGCGACAATGACTTGGTTGTCAATCCAACGAAAGAAAAGAAGCTCACCAACGTTCGCGCAGCTGGCAGCGACGAAAATATCATTCTCAAGCCTCATCGCCAGTTGTTCTTGGAAGCTGCGCTGGAATACATCGAGGACGATGAATTGGTTGAAGTGACGCCTAACGTCATTCGTATGCGGAAAATCTACTTGAGAGAAAACGAAAGACGACGCCAGACCAAAGCACCGGGCGAACTAGCCGTTAACTAACTCAGGCTTTGTGACCCGCGAAATTGTCCCTCGCTTACACTTCGGGTTGGGATACTTCAATCTGCCGCTCGCTAAAGACTATTCTGCAACAACTTATAGATGCGTTCGTCACGCAACGTATTGGCTATCCATTGGCAGCCTTCGAAACTGCCATGCTTGGTGTGTTCATTAGGGACCGACACTACATAAGCCATGGCTGTTACCCCTGCTCGGGTACCCGTCGGACTATCTTCCAAAACCAACATGTTCTCTACCGCCACCGACATCCTGCTGGCTGCTGCCAAATAGATTTCCGGATTGGGTTTTCCTTTGGAAACATCCTCGGCAGTTATGACAAAGTCCACTCGCTCAAGCATTCCTACCAACCCTAAAGCCTTCTTGGCAAAACTCTGTGTGGAACTGGTTGCTACACAACGGGGCAAGCCTAGTTCGTCCAAGTAGTCCATCAAGTCGCTAAGTCCGTGCATGACCGCTAACTGCGTGGGCAAAATCGAATCAAAGATCTCGTCTGTTTCTAATTGCAAGTCCTGCCAGGACTCCGACAACTCTTCTTCGCGTATCAACACGCCAAATGCCTGTGGGGCCGGCAAACCTATCATTTGATTCCGCACCTCGTCTCGGTACGTCTTGCCTCGTCGCTGCATCAAAATATGCCCGACTTGCCCGTAGAGATCTTCGGTATTCAACATCAACCCATCCATGTCGAAAGCTACCGCTCCAATCGTTCTTTGGCTCCCTGCCGTGGATAAGTTGTCGAATTCCCTCCGCGTCGAGTTACTCATTATCCCGGTTACCAACATCGTTTTTTCGCGTGTTCACTACTGCCACCTTTTGGAACATCCTGCCTGACAGTTTGCTTCGTCGCAGCAACGTTTTTTCCACATAGGGCTTTCCCCCTTTCTTTCCATCTTTTCCTTATCCATACCGGTCTTTGCCTCGACTTGTTGACAGAAAAACGTCCCTCTTTACAACAACAACAAATAGATAGTTCTATTTAGCTTATTAGGGAAACCTCCGAAGATAGCTTGAGCGGCTGCGTATCTCCGAGACGCAGAGCTGTCCACCTCGGAGATGCAGACCTACGTTAGGACATCGTCCAACCGTCTTTCAAAGTCGCATCTTTGGTAACAATGGCGATGCCGTCTCTAACGTAGCACGGTTCATATAGATCAGAATCGCTAGCCGTCAATCGATTGATGACTTGGACGTGGCGGCCTATCCTGCAATTCTTGTCGAGTATGGCGCCATCTATGAGGCTTCCTGAGCCTATTCCAACGGGGACTTTGCCCTCAGCTAGGATCTTAGCCAGTTCCTGTTCGGTTTCCATGTAGTCCGCACCCATGATGATGCTGTTCTTGATGGTGACCCCCTCACCGATGACACAACGAAGTCCGATCACGCTGTTTTCGATTTTGGTACCTTTGCCGATACGGCACCCATCGGCCAGCAACGAGCCAGTGATAGTAGCCCCCTCTACGACGGAAGGAGGCAAGAAGCGAGCTCTGGAATAGACGGGGCGATCCGCGGAGAACAAATCGAAGGGTGGATTGTTTTTGGTGAGGGACAAGTTGGCATCATAAAACGCGCGAATCGTACCGATATCTTCCCAATAGTCATCGAACAAGTGAACTTGGACCTTGCGAGATCGGATAGCGGCAGGAAAGACCTCTTTGCCGAAGTCGCTGTAGTTGGTCTTGTTAAGAATGTCGAAAAGCAGCTCTTTGTTGAAAATATACAGGCCCATACTGGCCAAACAATCGCGGCCTTGGGACGGAATCCCACGAGCATCGATCCAAGCTGGGCTGGTAGAAACCATATTGATTTCATCGTCGGTCTTGGGCTTCTCTAAAAAGCCAGTGACACGACCGGTATCGTCACAACGCATAACGCCCAGAGCATGGGCCGCGGAACGGTGAACGGGGATAGCGGCGATGGTAACATCAGCGTCGGCTTTGATATGAGTCTCAAGCATTTGGGAGTAGTCCATATGATAGAGCTGATCTCCGCTCAAGATGAGGACGTACTTGCAGTCGTTCTGGTCGAAGTAGCGAAGGTTCTTGCGAACAGCGTCGGCAGTACCTTCATACCATTCCGTCCCACCCTCCATTGTTTGCTGAGCAGCTAGAAGCTCGACAAAGCCTCCGTTGAAATTGTCGAAACGATAGGTCTGGCGAATATGCTGATGAAGGGAAACGCTCAAAAACTGGGTCACGACGTAAATACGATTGATCCCACTGTGCAAGCAGTTGCTGATTGGAATGTCGATGAGTCGATATTTGCCGGCCAAAGGGACCGCGGGTTTGGCGCGAATCTTGGTGAGAGGAAAAAGTCGAGTTCCGCGTCCACCACCGAGGATCAAAGAAATCACTTGGCGCATATCATTGAGCATCGAATTCACTTAACCTTTTAAAAAAACGATAGGGAGTCCATCACAGCGAGTCAACGCCTCCACTAGAATACTCTAAACCGCATAAGCCGGACAGTTTAGCCATAGAAGAACCAAGCCATGAATGGGCCCAATTTAGAGAAAACCCTGCAATTAACCAAGGATTTGGTGACTTTTCCATCGGTAAGTGACGTAAGCAACGAAGTGGTTAGCCAATTTGTGGCCGACCAATTGGCGGCCGTTCAATTTGAAGTCGAATGGCATAGCTACGTTGATAGCAAGGGTCAAAACAAAGTGAGTCTGGTAGCCAAACGAGGAGAGGGCGTTGGTGGAGTCGCTTATTTGGCGCATACGGACGTTGTGCCAGCCGAAGATTGGTCAGTGGATTTTTGCGGCCCTTTTGAACCCAAGGAACGGGGCAGAAGGCTCTATGGACGAGGGACTTGTGACATGAAGGGGTCATTGGCCTGCGCACTCCAAGCGGCTAGCACCATTAATCCTATCGATCAAAACAAGCCTATCTACTTCGTAGTAACCAGTGACGAGGAAGTGGGAATGATGGGAGCCCAAAGGGTTAACACCCACAGCCAGTACTTTCAAGAAATGGTGGACAGTGATGCGGTAGGAATCGTAGGAGAGCCGACCCAATTGGGAGTCTTTCATTCGCATAAAGGGGGCCAACGATTAGCCGTCCGAGCGAGGGGCAAGAGCGCTCACACTAGCACCAACGAAGGGATAAACGCTAATTACCAATTGATTCCTGCTTTGCCAGAACTCTTGGAACTTAGGCAAGAGAGCGAACGCAACCCAAATTATAGAAATGGAGATTTTGACCCACCCACACTGTCCTGGAACATGACCATTACCAACGAGCCGGAAGCGGTCAACGTAACGACGTCGCTAGCGCAAGTGAATATCTTTTTGCGAACGATGCCAAACGTAAATCACGCACCCCTGCTGACGGCCATCCAGAGTATTTGTGATAAACACACATTAGAAATGGAAATGAAGGAAGGTGTAGAGCCGTGGCAAGTACCCAAAGAGTCAGCATGGATTCAAGAAATGCTATCTCTGGTAGGGTGCACCGATTCCAGCAGCGTCTGTTTCGCGACTGACGCAGGGATACTACAACGCTTGAAACGCTTGTTGATCTGCGGACCGGGTGATATCCAACAAGCTCATCGAAGCGACGAATGGATCAGTTTCGATCAACTGGAACGAGGGGTGGACGTATTCCGAAAAGCCTTTCAACATTGGGCGTGCCAATAGTGTGGCACGGCACTCTTAGGCTGTGAATTTACTATTGTCGCCTTTCGCTCCGCGAAAGTGGGCCTAGTTAACACACTTTTGCGGAGCAAAAGGCGACAAACTTCTGCACCTTGCGACAAACTTCTGCACCTTGCGACAAAGTTCTGCACCTTGCGAATAAATGCACAGCCTATCCGTGGCGTTATTCTCGACAAGGAGTGTCGAGTTCCTCGTGCTGCAACTATTGTTTTGGCTTCTCCCCAACAACCAATTCATCGTCCTCCGCCAAGTCACCTTCGACCAATTCGGTGTATCGGTTGTCGGAAATGCCCGTTCGCACAGGTTTGCCTCTCAAAAAATTTCCTTCTGCAACCCAAACATGGCGAAGGTTTTGGGCTCGCTTTGCGGCAGCTTTTTCATCGGCCGACAATTGTTTGGCGGTATCGGTCACAATTTGTTTCTGTTCATCTACGCCGTCAATAATTTTGCGGTCATCAGGGTGCACCTTTTCGCGAGCGGGGTAAAATCGAAGGGCAGCGTTTGGGATTTTGACAACCCCTTCGCGTTGCTTGATTTGAAAGGAAAGATTGGCAGTCATCCCAGGTAATAGTTTAAGGTCAATGTTCGGTGTTTCTACGATGACTGGGTAGGTGATCACATTCTGTTCTTCGGTACTGCTCAATCGTACCTGAACAATTTTTCCCTGATCGAACAGTTCTTCGGGATAGGCATCGACGGTAAACCGGACCACTTGACCGTCCAGCTGAGCTTTGCGAATCATCCCAATGTCCGCTTCGTCCACCGAAGCCTTGATGTGCATAAGCTTGTCCATTTGCGGGGCGACGACAAACATCTCCGGGGTTTGGAATTGAGAGGCCAAAGTCTGACCAATATCGATTTTTTTCTCAATGATGACGCCGTCGCACGGAGAAAGAATAGCGGTGAAAGCAAGATTGGCGAGCGAGTTGTCCAACTGGGCCTTTGCCTGGTCGACATTTGCCTTGGAAACCAGCAATTCAGCGTCACGAGTCATGCGAACAAAACGAAACTGATCCAGTTCAGCTTCGGAGATGAAATCGCGATTGCCCTTTTTGAGATCACCACCGCGGCGCTCATCATTGGCAGCTTGTTGCTGAAGTGCTTCGGCCCTCTCGACTTCCGCCTGCCTGGTCAAGAGTTGTGCCCTGTCACGTTCGACCGTTGACATGTAAATCCTAGGATCGATACGCGCCAATAGCTGACCTTCGACGACTGGGCTGTTGTAGTCGACATGCAATTCCTTAATGGGACCGCTAACCGAAGCTCCAACGCTAACTCGGTGAATCGGTTCCACCTTTCCAGTGGAGTTGACGGTCTGAGCAATGTCACCCTTCGTGACATTTTGCGTTCGCCATTTTGGTTTATTGCGTTCGTCGAAGTAGTTTTTGATTGGAAAGTAAGCCGCCGTACCGATCCCACCCAAAATCCCAACCACAATCAAAAGTCTAAATACGGTCTTCATGAATTCGTCTTCGTTGGCTGGAAATAAATAAAATCGCGACCCCCATGACAATCACAAGTCCCCCACCTGACAACCAAATGACTGGAATATGTTTGGTGTCGTTTCCAAACCACTTTGCCAGGTCTTGCTCGGTGAATCTGGACATGCCAAAAATAAGCCCGTTGTGGAGGGTATGCAACAAAATGCCGGGCCACAAAGAGCCCGTTCTGATTGCAACGTATCCGATCGCTATTCCTAAAATAATCGTTGGAAGAAATTTTTCGATGCTCAGCACGCTTCCAGCAATCACATGGAAAAGGCCGAAAAGCAAAGATGAAAACAAAACACTGCGAAAACCGGATAATTTCGAACGAAACGCCGACAAAACAAATCCGCGGAAAAAGAATTCTTCCGCAATCGCCGGAGCCACGGCACCGGTCAGCAGTACGATCCAGAACGGCACAGCCAAGAAGTCCGTTTTCAATCGTTGCTTGTCCTCTTCGCTGAGTTGAGCGGCCAAGCTCCAACTCTCGAAAAGCAAATAGGCCTCAAACGCAATCATCCATAAACCAGCGCTGAGCATCACGACTCCGGCCAAATAACCCACCCAACGGAACATTCGCCGGAAGAGCGGCTCGTCGATTCCGATGCCACCGTCAAGTCGAAAGGTGTGTGGAATGTCGATCCTGCGATACCAGGCGTAGGCCAGTGGGAGAAACAAAAACAAGAGGAACAAGATCGCGGCATTGAAGAACAATGCCCAACTCCCCTTCAATTCCAACATCCCACCTAGGTTCGAAGCTACGAAAAAAACTGGGAATAGCATCGCCAAATAGATGGCCAGTTCGCCCAGGTCGGGCAGCATCTGCCGTTTCTTTGGGCGGCCGAACAGTTCGGACCATGACTCTTGTGATCCGGCTGTGGCCGCTTCCGCTCCAAACAAGCGAGAAGCAACGACGAGTGTAGCACACGCATAGATGATCGTCGAAAAGACTGCGGCAAATGCCGGCACCAACGATGATTGACCCGTCATGATGTCGCGGGAAAGCATCAGGATGTTTAGGAGCGGGACAATTCCGAGCAGCGTTGTGAAGTGCACATTCGGCATCAGTGTTACGAGACCAGGTCCCAATGACAACAGCATGACTGGAATCAGATACGCCTGCGCTTCTTTGAAACTGCGAGCGAATGAGCAAAGGGCCAAAAGGATGGCGCTGAAAAACGACGCAAAGATCACCAACAGAGGCAGTATTTGAGCGAGTGTCCAAATGGAAAAGCCGCTCTTGCCAAAGAGGGCTTGCCCCAAGCCACCGAACGAAAGCGTCATCCATGTCGCGAAGAGGTTTGCCAACGCGGTCAATACGGCAACGGTCACTACCGCTACATATTTGCTAAGCAATAACGCAAAACGCGGCGCAGGCGATGCGATCAACGCTTCCATCGTACCCCGTTCACGCTCGCCGGCTGTCAAATCGATGGCGGGGTAGACCGCGCCAGTGATGGTCATCAAGATCAAAACAAGCGGGATCACTCCGGCGATGGAAGCCGAGAGATCGGTGCGTTCCGCGATACCGATTGCCTTGAAGGTCATAGCGACTGGGAGTTTTCGATCGACGCGCTTACGAATCTGTTCCGCCTGAATATCATTGAGCAACTGCGTCGCGCGTCGGAAACCTGACAGCGCGGCTTCGCTGCGGAAGTCATTTTGCCGAAACTCAGCCTGGATCTCGTAGGTCGGTACGACGCCTCTCTCCAATTGGACCGCTTCCTCTTTCATTTTAGAGATGACCAAGTCAACCTGTCCATCTCGCAAAGCCATCGAAAGAGAATCTTGATTCGACATCACGATGGTGAATTTTGGCAATTCATCCGAGCGAGAATCCTGTTCCGGATCAACCAGGCTCTTACCAGGATCTATGCCTTTGGGTTCGACAGACCGCGTTATCGAGATCGGCGAAATAAAGCCTCTAGCAATGGATTTCTCAGCCTCGATTAGCAACTCCCGGACTTGGCTGGCAGACTCCTCGCTCTCAACTCCAATGACAAATTCTGCATCTGCCTTGGTTTTGGTATTGGCCCCGATTACAAGCCGCTGCAGAGCCATGCTCAATAGCGGGTAGACGAGAATAGGCATCAAGACCAAAGTAAAAAGCGTTCTGCGATCGCGAAGGCTTTCCCTCAGTTCTTTCTGACACAATCGCCAAAGTCGGCCGTTGCTCAAATACTCGTTCATGCCTATGGCGTCAATTCGTTAGACGGAAAAGCTACTGGGTTGGAGTCGTGGGGTGCATTGATGAAAGCAATAAACATGTCCACTAGGTGCTGTTTGCCGGTCGCTTGCCGCAGTTCGCTGAGTGTCCCTTCAAACTGGAGATTTCCCCGATGCAATAAACCGAAGCGATCGCAAACACGTTCCGCTTCATCGAGTCGATGTGTTGAGAGTAGCACCACTTTCCCTCGCTGCTTTAACAAATCGATGAACCGGAAAATAGCCTGACTACCGACAACATCCAAACCGCGGGTCGGCTCATCTAGCAGCATAACAGGCGGATCATGCATGAGGCCCCTTGCCAAGGTAACCCGTTGTTTTTGCCCCGTGCTGAGCGTACTGCAACGCTGGTCGATGAACTTGCCGAGGTCCAAAAGACTTGCCAACTCAGCTAAACGCTCACGCGCCTCGCGTTGGTCGACTGCGTAGAGATCGGCGAAATACATGAGCATCTCTCGCACGGTTAACCACGGATAGACACCGTCGTTGGTCGAAATGAGGCCAAGCTGTTTTCGGATTTCCGTAGACTTGCTGGTGGAACGCACACCGCCGATTTCAACATAGCCGCTGTCGGGCTCCAACAGCCCCATGATCATTCGCAGAGTGGTCGTCTTGCCAGCTCCGTTGGGTCCCAACAGCCCATAGACCTCTCCGCTGGAAACATGGAACGAAAGATGGTTGACTGCGACCAGGGGAACTCCTCCTACATTGAACTGTTTTGTCAATTTCTCAGCCGAAATCATTCAATGGACTTTTTGGAGTGATCTTGTCGTGTTTGTATTCTCGATTGACCATCATAGCCTGACAGTCAAGATCTGACCCGTGCCGCAGCTGAATTCGAGAGAATTCAGAGACACACAGAATACGCACGAAAGCAGCTACGGTGCAGTCAGAAACTTCGATAGCTTTTCGTGGACGCCAGGGATGATTCTGGCTGCGTTCGCATAGTAAATTTTTCTCAAGATATCCTGGTCCAACCCAAGGCCATAAATTCGCCAGTCACCTTGCGGGGGTGGTTGTTTTTCAGAGTATTCAAAGTACTCATCCCAGGATTCGAGAAAACGCCAATAGAGCCGCAGCCTGGCTTCTGGCCAGGGGCCGTCGGTTCCAAACAGGATTCGGTCCTGGAACATCTCGAAAAAACGCCGCGCCGTGTAAGGTTGTCGACCTAGTTCATTGATTCGGGAAGCGAATTCGACTACGAGATTGGGATATTTTTCTAGCCAGCCGCCGAGTTCCGCCAAATCTTCACCGTCGTTTCCTAGGTGTGCGGCGATAAAAGTCGTTTTCGAATGCTTCGCAATTACCCGGTTGCGTGCGGCATGAAGTTCCTTTCGCGAGGGAAACTCCGGAGCTGCAAAAGACCAATCAGGATGAACATTCAGTTCGAAAAAACGCTCGTTGGAGGGAGATACCGGTTCAAAAAAGGCTCCCGGGTCCGCCGTGTGCATAATCACGGGCAAGCCAAGTTCGCCACACACGGCCCAAATGGGCTCCCATCGAGGATCGTCGATGGCGATGAGCGATCCATCGGCATTGCGATATCGTAGGCCAAAGTCCTTGAAGAACTTTAGGCCCGATATCGTTCCATCGCCGCGACTGCCTCTAAGTTTTTCGACGATCTTCCGAACAAAATCGGGCTGATTGCAACTCCAGGTAGCCGGCCGATCCGTTTCCCCATCTCCCTGGAAGTCGATGTTGGCGAAGATAACAAAGCGATCTCGGTACTCCGACCATAAGAACGCACAATGTTCATCTACTCGCTTGAACAACGTAGCGTCCAGCGAAACGCAAAGGGCGATGTTGTTCCGGTCCATCATCTCTACGTAGCTTTTGAGGAGATCCGCGTCGTGCCTGCCTTTAACCAAAAAATGCGTATGAATGTCGACCACCGGAAAAGTCGCTCCCAGGATCTCAGAGTGAGGCAGAACCAATTGCGAGTGCACCAACGGCCCACCGACAGCTTTGTTCGAGACCGAACTTGCGTCCGAGTTCTGCTGGCAGTTGGCAATCGAAACTAGTGTCGGCAACAAGAGGATGGCCAGGATGGGTAAGGTTTCACGGCGGAACATGCGTCGGTCTCGGATTTCGGTAGTAGGTCATTCGCAATGCATGGCATTTGTTATGATTATGATACAGGCTCGTGTTCGGAAAGCAGCTTTTTGACTTAATTATTGAAGCGTTAGGAACGAGGAAATGGATCGAAGTAAGATTGAATTGTACGCGGCTGGTGGAGCGGAATTGGTCCGAGCATATTGGGGCTTGAGCATCGACCAGTTGCACGCAAAACAACCAGATGGTTCCTGGACGCTCCATCAAATCGCGATTCACATGCTAGATAGCGATTTGATCGGTTCGGACCGAATGAAGCGCATCGCCTGCATGGACAATCCATTGCTATGTGGCTACGACGAAACGGCATTCAGCAATTTACCTGGCTCCGACCAACTCAGTCCCTTTGTGGCCTGCGATTTATTTCAAAAACACCGAATCATGACCGCAACGATCCTGAGAGCCTTACCCGACTCCACCTTCCAAAGGACCGGAATCCACACCGAAAGTGGCAAGGTTTCGCTTGCGGAAATGATCGATAAATACAATCACCATCTGAGTCACCACTTGGTGTTTGTCGCGAAGAAACGAGCACTCGTAGAGGGTCGTCCCAGCCAGCACTCTGATCCAGCGACCGCGCCGGCCTAAGCCGTCCTGTACTCCGGAATGAGCACGAATCCCATCGAATTCGCTTCCACCCATGGCGTTCCACAGGTGCAGCCATTTGATTAAGTTACCGCCGATGGTTAAGCTGATTGTGCCCGGGAAATAACTGTTTTCGCAATCAACATTCATGAGCATTCTATGACCAAAGCATTAAAGGGTATCACGCGAATCGAATACGAGGGGGTATCGACCCGCGGTTGGATGGTCCGCATCACTCGTTCGGGCGTCCGAAAGCAACAGTTCTTTAACGACCGCACACTGGGCGGGAAAGCCAAATCCCTTACGGCTGCAAAAGCCTGCTACGCCGAATGGGCGGCTTCCGCGGCCCCAATCAAAACCACCCGGGACCAGAAAACATCGCGAAACTCGTCTGGCAAAGTCGGAGTTCACCTTGTTCGAAATGTCGATGCACGCTGGGTCAATGCCGAGTCCTTTGGATACTGCGCTTCCTGGGTTACCGAGAATGGAACTCGGCAAAAATTGAGCTTTGCATGGAAACGTTACGGTAAAAAAATGGCCTGGGAACTCGCTTGTCTGGCCCGAGAAAAAGAGCTCACGGATCGGACCAAAGTCATCGCCAGCTTCGAAAAGAAATCCGGCAAAAAAGTTAAGATCAAGTGACAGTAGGCTTCATCGAAACAGACGATTTCATCGAAGAGACACTGAGTCAGCCTTTGCAAATTGTCTACCGCGATGAAAACTTCGTGGCTGTCTTCAAGCCAGCCGGCTTGATCGTTCATCGCTGCAAAGCCACGTTGGATCATGAGCCAGTTCTCCTCCAACGTCTAAGGGATCAACTTCAAAGTCAAGTCTATCCAGTCCATCGATTGGATCGGCCTACCGCAGGCTTGATCTTGTTTGGATTAAGCGGCCAAGCCGCAGCCAAAATGGTCCACCTGTTCACAAATCGACAGGTCTCAAAATACTATCAGGCTTTGGTATGCGGCCAGGCACCAAACTCCGGTCGGATCGATACCCCTTTGGAAACATTCGATGAAAAGGATAGCGAGCAAAGTCAAGTCGATCCTACGACACAGCAAGCGCTGACTGAGTATCACACGTTAGCCAGATATAGTGTCCCTTGCGATAGCCGGGCTTCCGAACTCGTCGGTTTATCGCTCCTGGAAATTAAACCGATGACTGGCCGATCGCATCAAATTCGCCGTCACCTGAAATCGATTGGTCACCCAGTGATTGGTGATCATCGGCACGGTAACATGAGTTACAATCAAATCGTATCCTCGATGACTGGGGTGGTTCGCATGCTGTTGACCTCGATGCGTCTCGACTTCAGGCACCCCTATTCGGGTGAACTTCAGTCGATTGTCGTAGGCCGAGGATCCGAATTCGATTTGGCAATTTCCAAAATCAATCAACCGTAGTCGCCAATTTTGCAGATTAATTCCACTATGACCAAACATCCTCTATCGTTGCTCTTGATTCCAATGGTACTGATTTCGGTCACTTCGTCCGACGAGCCTAGGCAAAAATTCAAAACCATCGAGAATTCGATCGGGATGAAGTTAGTGCTGATCCCAGCAGGCGAGTTCGTGATGGGAAACAACGAAACTCCTGAGCAGTTGGCGATCGCTTATCCCCAGTACGATCGAGAGCGACTCACTTCTCTTGTGGACGAATCACCAGCGCACAGAGTACAGATCACGCGATCCTTTTATTTCGGGCAACATGAGGTAACGATTGGCCAGTTCAAGAAGTACTTAGAATTGTCTGGTGCCGTTCCGGAGTCCATCGCGGATCAGACTGGCGGTTATGGCTATAACCCGGAGTACGATCCAAAAAAATCGAAGCGAGGCGATGCCTTTGAGGGACGCGACCCCAAATACTCATGGCGCAACACAGGCTTCCCACAAGCCGACGATCATCCTGTACTAAACGTTACTTGGAACGATGCCAATCAGATGTGCCAATGGTTAAGTCAGCGCGAAGGAAGAAAATACCGCTTACCGACGGAAGCCGAATGGGAATACGCATGCCGTGCCGGCACTCAAACGCGATATCACATTGGCCAAGATCCTGAATTGCTGGTTCAAGTTGCAAATACGTTTGACGCGGATTCAGAAAAAAATTGGCCCCAGTGGAAACCATATGCTCTGGTCCATAAAGACGGTTTTGCATTCACTGCCCCTGTTGGCAGTTTTGCGCCGAACGCATTCGGACTGTACGACATGCACGGAAATGCTTGGGAATGGTGTTCGGACTGGCACGGCGACAACTACTACGCCGAGTCCCCCCTCCAAGACCCTAAAGGTCCCAAGGACGGTGAGGTGCGAGTTCGCCGAGGTGGTTCCTGGCATACATGGTCCTTTTACGCTCGCAGTTCATTTCGCAACTGGAACGATGCGTCGACTCGCTACACGCTGGTTGGAATTCGTCTTGTGTGCGAAAATGAGCAGCTAGGCAAATAGGATCTGTGTCCCCTTTCGCTCCTAGGCTGTGAATTTATTGAATAGCCCCAAAGTAGCAGGCACACTCCGTGTGCCGTAGCCTCAAAAACCAAAGGTTTTTGACTTGCGGACGGCACATGGAATGTGCCTGCCACTATAAACTCACAGCCTATCCGCGAAAGTGCGTCTCGTTTGCAAACTTTTTGCGGAGCAAAAAAGTTCAGGGTTACTGGACCAATTCCTTAATTGCCGAGTTATTTCTCTTCGGACTTTTCTAGTGGCTTCCGTTCTTCCTCAGCCTTTGCTAGCTCCTTCTTTTCAATTTCATTGCTGAGAGTTTTGGCCATGTCAACCATGCCATTGAGTTGATAAGCATGGAGTAGTTTTTTTTGAGTTTCGATTCGACGTGGATCGTTTCGAATCGCAAGTTCATATTTGTTGATGGCCTCCTTGGGTTTATTGGCGATGAGGTAAACATCACCGAGAGAATCTAGGAGTTCCGCATTGGTTGGGGACAAGGAGAGAGCTTTATTGAGGATGCTCAGCGATCGGTCAATATTGGTTTCGGATGTTCTGGCCAAGACTAGGGCCAAATTGTTCATAGTACCGATATTGCTGGGATCTTTGATCAACGCCAATTCCCAGTTCTTTATGGCTTCCTTGAAGTTTTCGAAGGCATAAAATCCTTCGGCTAGCAAAACATGCGCAGCAGCGTTTGTGATCCCGGATTCAATGTGCTTTCTCAGCAATTCTAATAGTTCCTTAGATGGCTTAACTCTTAACGGCAGCAGTTTGGCGATCTCGAAGGAAATGTTTGGATTGGAGGGATCCGTCTCCGCTGCTTTTTCGAGCAGGGAGATATCTGCCTCATACGGACCCGCTACCGTTTTGTAGATGGATCGGAGATAGATCATGCGCTGTATCTCAGATAGTTCTCGCTGAATGGCAGGACTACTGCTTGTTTTGTGTAAGCCCTCAGTCAGTATCTCAGCTGCCTTCTCAAGGCGGTTGGTCAGCCTTCGAACTTCTGCTATGGCCAATCGATCCGATTCTTGCGGGTGCGTAGAATTGAGTCTTTTCGTGAAGACATCTTCAGCCGAAATGGCGGAGGACTTTAGTTCTTCTTGGGAGTCAGTCTTGGAATAGAGTCTCACAAGCTCCAGATTCAATTCAGGCCTGGTTATCGCAGCATTTTTGACCAAGGCGATCGCTTTGAGTGTCTCTCCCGATTCATCCAACAGGCGCGCATAAACGGAGATGAGTCGAAAATCGACGTCCTTCCACTTGGACGCCTTTTCTAAGTTGCTTAGCACTTCCTGAATCGGAACCTCGACACCAGCAACTTTCTTCTTCAACAATTCTCCGGCCATCCAAGCGTTGGCCTGGGGGAATTCACCGTATTTGCCACTTGCAAGATCGAACATCTCGGCTGCCGCCGCCTCCGTCTGACCGGTGATGCTGTATATCATTCCGAGTCGATAATGAGCAACTTGGTCCCGCGGCTGAAGGGCAAGGATACGCTTGCTCAGCAGTTCAACGTAGCGCTTCGTCAAATCCGAAATGGGCGTTTTGGCGTGGTTCATTTCGGCGCTAGACACACCGAACACCTTTACAAAATCCTCTTCTTGACTTTGGCTGCATGTTTCCTCGATCGTTTTCGTCGCGCACTGCTTCTGACTCTCGACGGAGAACAACTGAATTCGAATATCGTCTCGACTAAAAATCGAGAAACCAAAAATCAGGTAAACGCCGATCAACAGTGCCAAAGAAGGAAGATGAAACCAAAAACGCAGCCAGCTACGTGAAAACTTCCAACCGCGAAACGCATCGAGAAATCCACCGGCAACACCAACAGGACTATAGAATATTTTAAGGAATTCGCGCCCTAGCCACTTTGCGTTCTCAGCCGTCACGGAATGAGCCATTTTATGTCTCCATGTCATCTGGGCTGAATTCTTCTCGTTGCGGTACCGTGACCGTTAACGTTGGTAACCCGCACAGCCAATTCCAGATAAACGCAAAGAGAGGAAAGTCCAAATTGATGAACTCAAATGGAATAGGTTCCAGCAAGGCGGAGATGAACTGATCAATACTTACGAGCAGCATTGCACCCAACAAAAAAAGTCCAATCTCCAGATCCAACGACCAATCGTACCAGATATTATTCCGATTTCCTAACCAAGTTAGCACTGCCCAAGCGGAACCTCGCACGGCAATCCATACAAACGCAGACATGGCGATTGCAATAACTCCTGGTAGAAAATTTCTTCGAAAAGACAAAATACAAAACATCGCGATGCCAAAAAAACTCAGTATGCTATCCCAATTGCCAAGGCAAGAAAACTTGTCTGCAACTCCTAGTCCAAAGATCAGTTTCTCCCCCTCCCGAACATTGGCCTGTTCGGCTGCATCAGCCAGTCCAGAAGTCACCGCGATGGCATTGGATTCCAGCCATTGAAAGGCCCCCCGAGCGGCAACGGCATCGATGGCCGATGGAATCGCAAAGACCATGCCCAACGATAAACTGTGCTGATAACTTTCGCCAAGAATCCTCATCAAGCACCATGCAGTCAGGATCAGTCCACAAGCGATACCGCTCAATTTAGGTCGACCCAAGCAATAACTTGAGCAAATGACGATCACCGCCAGACAAAAGAACAGTCCCGCGAAGACAAATCTGGACCTCGTTTGCTCGCCTTGCCATGTGGAACGGCCAAAAGCCACAATCGAACCAATTAGCACCAAAAACGAGCAAATCACTCGATCGACCGAGGAAAACCAATCTTTCCAAAAATCGAGCCCAACCAACACGGCGGCCACCAACAGGAATATCGACAAAACCTCAATCCAAAGATGACGGGAGGGTTTTGAAGTTTGACCAGGTATCGATTCGTGCTCATCCATTTCCAGCGCAATCGCTGAGACTGGTACTGCGTTTTTCATTTGATTGTTAAAATAGATCTTTCAATCACTCGCAACGAGCTCGGAATATCTAGCGGTTGTGAATCGGTCAACAAGTTCAACATTTGTTAGTAAATGGAAAGCAAGTTCGTAACCCACTGATGGCCATTTTGCTCAACGGATTGTACTTCTTATTGCTATTAATTGTTAGTCCCTGGGCTTTTTGGAAAAGTTGGAGGCACAAGCGTTATCAACGAGGTTGGCGAGAAAAGTTATTCGGGCCTAACCAAGCCGAACTTTTGTCGACTCGCTTACCTACCGTATGGCTTCATGCCGTTAGCGTGGGTGAAGTGCAAGTACTGCGCACGCTAATGGAAACGCTCGAATCGGAACGGTCTGATTTGCGGTTAGTCATCTCTGTCTCGACGGATAGTGGGATGGAACTGGCGAGAAGACTCTTCCCCACGCATCCTCTGTTCTTCGCTCCGTTTGATTTTAGTTGGTCCATCCGACGCGCTCTAAAAGCGATACAGCCGACCCTGATCGTGCTGGCCGAGCTGGAACTGTGGCCCAATTGGCTTCTCCAGGCTGAGAAGGCGGGATGTCCAGTCGCAGTCATCAACGGGCGTTTGAGCGAACGCAGTTTTAAAGGTTATAAACGCATTCCGTATCTCGTTCGCAAATGCATGCAGACCATCGATTGGGTCGGCGCTCAATCGCAAACATATGCGACTCGTTTTGAAAAACTTGGCCTGCCGTCAACCAGACTATCGGTGACCGGAAATGTGAAGTTTGATGGCGCCACCGGCAATCGGTTTCACCCGGAGATCACTTCGCGAAAGGAGTACCTTGGTTTGACGGACGAACACACTGTGTTCCTCTCTGGTAGCACGCAGGCTCCGGAGGAATCGATCGTCCTTAGATCTTTTTTAGAACTCTCCGATCGCTTTCCGAACCTCAAATTGATTCTTGTTCCAAGACACGCCGAGCGTTTTGAGGAGGTGGCCAAGTTGATCGAATCAAGCGGGCTGCCGTGGGCTCGACGGAGCACAAGCCAAAGCGAAGTAACCCCTCCGAATTGGCGGATTTTCTTAGGTGATAGCGTTGGCGAGCTGCGATGGTGGTGGGGATTGGCCCAGATCGGGTTCGTTGGCGGTAGTTTCGGCGACCGAGGAGGCCAAAACATGATCGAGCCGTGTGCCTATGGGGTTGCGACCTGCTTCGGCCCAAACACTCGGAATTTTTCTGATATTGTGAAACTTCTGTTAGACGAAAACTCCTGTGAACAACTAAAAACGGCCGAGGAATTGACACCCTGGGTCGCGTCCATGCTGGCCGACTCCGGGCGGCGAGAAGCGATGTCACAGCGAGCCATCGAAGTCTGCCAAAGGCATCGTGGAGCAAGCCAACGGACCTGGGACCACCTCCAGCAATTGTTGCCAGCAAAACCCATCTCCAGGCTCTAACGAATTCATTTTGGAGTGCTCCGATTCATCGGAGCTTTCCGATCCGCGCTGCGATGGACATCGAGTTCGCGATGTCCGTCAGAAGTGCGCTAACACCGATTTCAGGGATCATCCGTTGGCCCTTTCGCGGCGAGATGCCGCCAGTACATTTTCGGATTGTTCAAGAAGTCGCGGGTAAGCGTAAAATGGGAAGTATCTTCCAGTCGAACGCGTTCCAGTTTTCCGTGATCAAAGGAAAATATTGTGGCACCTGGATAGGTAAGCAGAATCGGCGAATGGGTGGCGATAAAGAACTGGGATTTTTCGGTTTGAACCAAGCCAACCATCAAGGCAAGCAACGAGAGTTGCCTTTGCGGAGACAGGGCCGATTCCGGTTCATCCAAGAAGAACAGTCCGTGCTCGAATCGATTTTGCATGATGGAGAGAAACGCTTCGCCATGGGACATTTCATGGAGCGATCGTCCACCATAACGGGAAAATGGATTGCCAGCGAAGGTTGGGTCGTCACGGCGCTGGTCTAACAGCGACGCGAAGTGGGCTTGAGTCTCCGCGCGAAAGAAGTATCTATCTTTAGGTTGTTTGATGAAAGCGAGCCTCAAGGAAGATGCCAAAATGCTTTGTTCGGCGAAGGCATGATTGGCATCCATTTCATTCAATCCGCCACCTGAAATAGGCAGCCTAGCAAGGACCGCCATGGCTTCGAGAAGCGTTGATTTTCCAGAACCATTTTCGCCGACGAAAAAGGTTACCGGTGAATCAAAGTCAACATGCAGATCCTGCGTGAACGGCAGTTTCCCAGGAAACGACAGTCGATCGAGCGGCTGGTCGTTGAGCGTAACGTAGTCGACATAAGGAACTTTCATGTGCCCATTGTAGCCCGACGGGCTTTAACAGATTAGCCCAGGGCAGAGCGTAGCGACGAAACGTCGCGAAGCGCCGCCCTGGGCTATGATGTTGCTGCCCCATTCGGGGCGAGTTCTCGCCGGAGTTGCACTATTGCGTTTAGGGCCGAAGGCACGGTAATTTGCCTAGCCCAGGCAGAAGGCCTGGGGACTAGGCAAAACGTAATGATGCTAGGGCTGAAGGCCCGTCCGTTTGTGAACATGCCAGGCCTTCAATTCCAGAACTAAGGTAACTTGTAAAGAAAAACGTTGCCTACCTTTTTGAATTCGATCTCGCCGGTCTCGCGTGCGTGCGCCAAGTCACATGTCGCCCGCGTGAATTCGGAGTCCGATGCGTTTAAGATTCGGTACCGGATTGAATTTTGGATGCGACCGAGCACCGGCACTTTTGGCTAGTTCGCGACCAATTCGGTAACGCTGTGACGCACTTATGTCCGCTCGGAGCTTGCCTCCGATGGACACCGTTTTGGCGTCTTAAAACGCGTTTCAGCCCGCAAATTCCAGCACTCTCTCCTGCCTCGACCGCTGTAGGCGGTCGAGGCAGGACAGAGTGCGTCAGCTAGCTCACAGTTAGATAGGACACCAAAATAAAGTTGAGGGGAGACAAGCTCCCGCTCAACGCGAACGATCGTTGAAGGAAATGCTTCACAGCGTTGCCGTTCGGTAACATCAACGGTCAATACTATTCTCCGATTCGTTGGTTTCCCGCGAATCACACGAATAGCGAGAATGAGAAGTTAAGCTTCGAAGGTTGGACGACCACAAGGATCGGATTCCATCGTTTTTCAGTGCGGTCTAAAAGCTGGGATGAATCCCAGCACTCCAAATTTCCGCCGGGGATGCTATGCGTTGGATTGCAGGTTACAATTGCTACAGTTAATTGAGAAAAAGATGGAAGACCCGATTCGGTTCCTCCCTCTACCTCCCCCCCTTCCTCCCACGAATGGAGCTTCTCCATGCCGTCTCGCTTTCAACACTTGCTCGCAACTGCCTTCGTCTTTTTCACCGCGGTCGGTGCATCCGGCACAGCGAACTCCGCTGAAACAAACGCCACTGCAACAACAGCGCCCAAACGGATCGTATTCATCGCGGGCAAGCCCAGCCACAATTATGGTGCACACGAGCACTTTGCCGGCAGTCGCATCTTGGCCGATGTGATTCAAAAAACGGATCCCAACGTCAAATGCGAAGTGATTCGAAACGGTTGGCCTGAAGACGAATCGGTTTTGGATAGCGCTGACGCAATTGTGATTTATTCGGACGGAGGCGGAGGCCATCCGGCTCTGCCTCATCTCGATCGACTCAAGAAACAAATGGATCGTGGTGCTGGCTTTGTGTGCCTACACTATGCCGTCGAGGTCCCGGCTGATCGCGGTGGTCCAGAGTTCTTGACATGGCTCGGCGGATACTTTGAAGCCAATTGGTCGGTCAATCCACATTGGGATGGGAAATTCGACAACTTGCCCAAGCATCCTATCACCTCAGGCGTCAAACCCTTCCAGACTCGCGATGAATGGTATTTCCATATGCGATTTCCTGAAGGCATGAAAGGGGTGACACCGATCCTTTCAGCAGTGCCGCCAGCTAACACCATGGATCGACCGGATGGTCCGCATAGCGGCAACCCGACCGTTCGCAAAGAAGTTGCCCGTGGTGATCTGCAGCACGTAGCTTGGGCGACCGAACGACCTAATGGCGGACGCTCCTTTGGCTTCACCGGTGGCCATTTTCATTGGAATTGGGGCCGAACCGAACCCACGAAACTCGTCGCCAACGCCATCCTTTGGTCCGCCCATTTGCCAGTCCCAGAGGCAGGCGCCAACGTCGAACCCAAGTCGGCCGAACAACTCAAAGCGGATCAGGACGAACCTGTTCCGAAAGATCTAAAATTGGACGAAATCACCAAGTCCTTTCAGCTCATTTCAAGCAACACGACGCCGTCTCCAAGCGAACCCAAAACGCCGAGCAAGGGCAAACTGCTTTTCTCCTCGCAGACCGTCAACAACCAGACATCTCGTCACCAAATCGATGTCGATATCGATGTGAGTGGTGTCAAGAAATTATTCCTCGTGGTAACGTCCGGCGCGGATGGCTTCGGATTCGATTGGGCCGATTGGGTTGAGCCAAAATTGGTCGGCAAGAAGGGCGAAAAGTCGCTTCTGGATTTGGAATGGTTCGAGGCTACCACCGACTTCGGCAAAGTGGCCAAGAACGCCAATGTCGAAGGTGGTCCATTACAAGTTCGGGACAAGAAAGTGAGCGGACTCGGAACGCACGCCAATAGCGTTATCGGGTTCAATATTCCAGAAGGTTTCGAACGGTTTCAGGTAGGGTGTGCTCTCGACAACGGTGGCGTGGCGCGCTCCCCTGAAACGACTTCGGTCCGATTTCACATCGCCGCCGAGAGCGTTCCCGAGGGACTAAACAATTGGGGCAACGCTGCGGGGAGCAACGCGGTTGGGGACGACCGCAGCAGCGATAAAGCCGTTGCGGGACTAGTCGTTGCCAAGGGCCTTGAAGCTTCGCTGGCGGCTTCCGAACCGATGCTCAAGAGTTTGACCAACATCGATATTGACCATAAAGGTCGCATTTGGGCTTGTGAAGTGGTCAACTACCGCAAACACAAAAACGACCGCGCTGAAGGGGATCGCATCCTGATCTTGGAGGACACCAACCATGATGGCATCGTAGATACGTCGAAGGTTTTCTATCAAGGCCGCGATATCGACTCGGCGCTCGGTCTATGTGTTTTGGGCAACCGCGTTCTCGTCAGCGCAGCTCCCTACGTATGGGAGTTTATCGACGAGAACGGAGACGATGTGCCCGACTCCAAGCGAGCCATCTTGACCAAGACCGGCGATCCACAACACGATCACTCGGTCCATTCGTTCGTGTTCGGCCCCGATGGCAAACTCTATTTCAACTACGGAAACACCGGGCACCGGCTTTGCGATACGGAAGGAAACCCGATCAAAGACCGTTGGGGAAGAGAAATCAACGACGCTGGAAAGCCCTACCGGCAAGGGATGGTGTTTCGTTGCAACGAAGATCTCAGCGATATGGAAGTGGTCGGTCACAATTTCCGCAACAACTACGAAATCTCGGTCGATTCCTTTGGGACGTTATGGCAATCCGACAACGACGATGACGGCAACCGAGCCACACGCATCAATTACGTGATGGAGTTTGGCAACTACGGATACACCGATGAAGCCAGCGGAGCTGGTTGGCAAGTCGAACGAACCAACTGGGAGCCAGAGATTCCAAGAAGGCATTGGCACCTTAACGATCCAGGTGTGGTGCCAAATGTATTGATCACCGGCGCAGGCTCGCCGACCGGGATCACCGTATACGAAGGCAATCTATTGCCCGAGAAGTTCCGCAATCAGGTGATTCACTGCGATGCTGGCCCCAACGTGGTTCGATCCTACATCGCCAAGCCGGACGGTGCCGGTTACTCGGCGACGATCGAGGATATCGCCGTTGGCGAATACGATAAGTGGTTCCGACCTGCGGACGTTTGCGTCGCACCAGACGGTTCGTTGTTCGTTTCCGATTGGTACGATCCAGGAGTAGGTGGCCACAATATGGTGGACATGGAACGGGGTCGGCTGTTCCGAATTGCACCACCCGGCACCAAGTACACCGTTCCCAAGTTCGACTTGACCACCGCCGCTGGGGCTGTTGAGGCGCTTCGAAATCCATGCAATTCTGTTCGATTCATGGCGTTTCAAGCCCTTATGAAAATGAAGGGCATTGCCGCTAACGAACTCGGTAAACTTGCGGCGGATGCCAACCCGCGCATGCGGGCTCGTGCTCTGTGGCTGCTCAGCAAGATCGGTGATGCAAAGCAAGTGGTCCAGCAAGCGACCAAGGATACGGATTCCGACGTTCGTATCACAGGCATTCGAATCGCTCGTCAGGCTAAGCTGGCGACCAAGGATTTTGTGCCATCGATGTTGTCGGATTCCAGCGTGGCCGTTCTGCGTGAATTGGCTGTTGCGCTTCGAGAGGACAAGTCGACTGATATGCCAGAATACTGGGCAAAGCTTGCCAGGAAGTATGACGGTGTCGATCGATGGTATCTGGAAGCGTTGGGTATCGCAGCGATCGACCGTTGGGACGAATGCCTTACCGCGTGGAAGAAAGCGAACAACGGCAACTTCGATACCAAAGCCAATCAGCAACTCGTTTGGCGCGCCCGCGGAAGCATGGCAGCCCAGATGCAAGCCGACCTGCTAAGGAACCCAAAGCTCGATGAAAAAGATATTCCAGCCATGTTTCGGGCTCTTGATTTACAAGACGCGGAGGCACGCCAGAAAGCCCTTCGAGCTTTGCTCGATCTGGCCGTCGCAAAGTAATTTGTGGTTTAGCCAATGCCCCCGAGTTTTACTCGGGGGATATTTACCGTCCCTCTAGCAACCAAACTACGATTCCTTTCATCCAATATCCACCATGAAAATACTGACTAGAACACTCTTGCTTTCGATCGGCATTGCACTCCTGCTCAACGGTAGTTGGTCGCAAACTGCATCAGCTGCGAGCCCCGAAAACGAGCAAGCGAGGCGCGATAATATCGTGGTCGAGGCCTTGATGCGTTTGGACGGGATCGACATCAATGCCGATCCCAAGTTGATGCAAGCGGTACAACGCCATTTGGGGCAACTCAAGAACGATCCGTCGCAATTGAAGATCATTCAAAAGTTGAAACTGGGTGGCATGGCAGATCGTCTGGTCGATCTCGCGGCCACTTGGGGTGAGAATACGCAATCGATGCAAGCGTTGGAGTTGGCGATCGAGCAAGGGGCCTTGCCCACGCTAACAAAATTGCTGATGGCAACGGCTCCGGACGAGCGCACCTTGGCTCTGTCTAAAGTGTTGACCTTGAGCAATCGAAAACCGGTGCAGGATCTTCGCCAAACGTTGATTGACGACAACAGCGTAACGAAGGTTATCAAAGTGGATGCGGTGGTCGGACTTTCCAAGAGCAAGGGGTTTCATGGTCAGTTGATCGAACTGGCCAAAGCCAACAAGTTGCCTGGGGAAGCCAAAATCCTCATCGGTGCTACGCTTCGAAACTCGGAGGACGAGGCGATCAAAAAAGCTGCCATCGAATTGTTCCCATCTCTCAAGACCACTCAAAATCCACTGCCGCCGATCGAAGTGCTGGTCAAGAAAAACGGCAATGCAAACGAGGGCAAGAAACTGTACAACTCGGTTGCAACGTGTTCTCAATGCCACCAAGTTGGCAGCGAAGGGAAAAACGTCGGGCCAGCATTGACCGAAATTGGCGGCAAATTATCCAAGGATGCGATGTACGCGGCCATCTTGGCCCCGAGTGCGGGTATCAGTCACAACTACGAAGCCTTTGCAGCGAGAACCGATGAAGATGAAGTCATTATTGGCTTGATGGTTTCGGACACCCCCGAGAGCGTTACGATCCGAGATGCGAAAGGGATCGAGCGGACAATCAAACGCGGGAACTTGGAGGAGCTCAAGAAACAAGAGAAGTCATTGATGCCCGAGAATTTGCAGGAGACGATGACGGAGCAAGGGCTCGTTGACTTGGTCGAGTACCTGATGTCGCTAAAGAAAACTTAGGCAGGAGCCTCATAATGCGATCTAATATGTTCGCGTGTCAAACATGACAACTTCGTTCGATTCGATTGTCTCGAAAGTGGGAAAGCCTCGTAGTCCCATCGGAAGCAAGATTGGATGGCTAGAATCATGAATAGGTTGAGCGGGAGCTTGTCTCCCCTCAAACTTGTTTTGGCGTCCTACCTAGCTGCACGCTAAGCGACGCCCTCCGCTCCCGCCGCGGCCGCCCGGGGGGGGCGGGGGGGGGGCGGGGGGGGGGGGTTTTTTTGGGGGGGGCGCCGAGGTGGGCGGCCAAACCGCGGGGG
>JANMHA010000033.1:0-42616 GCA_031374925.1 Pirellula sp.
CCATATGAATAACTGATCTTCGCGGATATTGTCGATATGGATCGACAGGGGCATCGAAGCATGTGTTAGGTTCAGGGCTTGAGCGCTCGCCCGGAAGTTGAGTAGCGGATTGCGCCGCGACAGGTCCAAGAGCCGATCGCGGAGCCGATGCAGTATAATATTGGATCGTGATTTCAGTTCGGACGAAGCGTCCAGTCGGTCCAGCGCCATTTGGACGTCTAGCGAAACCATTTGGTCGCGATAGTGCTCGAGATTGTGGAGAATGGCCTGCAGGTCTTGCGATCTCCCTGTTCGATACAGTTCGGTCATCTGTCCGATGGCCTGTGCCAACACCGGATGGAGTGAGCGGTTCAGCGCGAAGAGATTGCGTCGATGTGTTACGAACTGCTGAAGATCCTCGGCGTCGTGGAAATCGAGTTGCAATGCAAGTGACGCCAGGATCATGCCGAGGCTAAAGATATCGGTCAGCGGATCGTGATGTTCAAGCGTGTGTTCCCAAGCGAGGTAGCCTTTGCAATAAACAGCGCGTAGTTCTGGAGGCAACGGAAGTTCATTGCCACCATCGTTCGCCGTCGTGGCGATTTCGGCCTTGGTGATCTTGACCAATCCGGTATCGACATCGAGATCGCGTTGGGATTCGGCCACGACATCCCAAGAGAAATCATGCTTGGCTTCGATGGCCGCAACTTGAGCATTTGCTTTTCGAGGTTGGGTTCGGCAGTGTTCCTCGAACCACAGTCGGTGCATGTCGACTTGAAGATCGGCGACGCCGGCCAGTGGGGCGACAAGGCCGAGTTGATGTGCCGCGAGCGTCTCGCGAACCAGCGGTAGAAAGCAGCTTAAGACATCCTCGGTCGCGACGGAGTCGTGTGCATTCCAGACAGGCAAGAAATCGACAAACTTCATGACCCAGGCTTTGCTAGTTTCGCGGCTTCTAAAATTTGAAGCTTCGTTCGATCCCATTGATCGATCTGGTTTTTGCGGAGCTTTAGTTCTTTGCGGGCCATCGGCATGAACGTCTCCTTGAACCCGAGCGATTCGGCGATTTGCAATGCGTTGGCAAGCGGTAGTTCCTCGAGTTCGCGATCGGCGGACGCGAAGTCCAATAGAACATAGCAAAAATAGTTGGTAAGTGAATCGACTTTTTGCTCCTGTGCGAGCAAGTCTCTTAGAGCCTTGTCGTCTGCGTTAGTGCACTCGTCGCGAGAGAAGTCCTCGAAATAAAGTCTGGCATGGGACAACATGAGATCGGATTGCACGGGCGCGATTTGAAGCACGCGTCTCAGGAGTTGTCGCGTTGCGGTTGAGACGGTTCGTTGTTGAAGCAAGTCTAAGGTCGCCATGTCCGTTGGCCCCTCGATCCATCGCGCCAGTTCCTGATCAAGTTTTGGGTCTTTCTTGGCGTAGAGTTCCAAGGCGCAGGCTCGTATGTAGGCCTCTGGATGAGTGGTTCCCGCCGAGCCATCACCTTGTTTCGCATCGGTCCGATTGAGGATCTCGTGTGCTTGAACGAGGAAGTCGGACGCTTGAACGGCGGTTGCGCCCATGGTGACTTTGACCAACATGGATATCACGGCATTGAGATCGCCAACGACCTCGAGAGCGGCCCGATCACAGAATATCTCCGTGTAGAGGTGCAGCTTTCGAAAGGAATGAAGAAACGCTCCGTGCACGTTAGCATCCAGGCAGTTTGCTCGGAGAGCGTCCCAAGCTTGGAGGTGTTGGCCGGCCTCGAGCTGATGAAGTACATGATGTCCGAACTCATGGCCGAGCAATGCTCGCACCTCGACTTCGTCTAAGATCGACTCAATCTTGCCGTGAAGCACGATGTGGATTTCATCGGTGGCAAATGCGATGAAGGCGTTTGGAACAGAGTCCGTTTGCGACTGGTAGAGAGTGATGGGTTTCATCACTTGCAACGTGGCCGCAACAGTATCGGCAGCTTGGTAGATCGCTGGATGGGATTCGCGGGAAAGCCGGTACGTTGACTTAAGGAGATCGAATTTCAGCGATTCCAATCCGGCTGGGTCCAAGCGTTGTTTGCCGAACCAACTCCAAACGTTTTGATCCATCTCACGCAGCAAATCGCGTATCGCTAGATGGTAAGGTAGTGGCGTCAGCATACAAAAGTGGACAAGTTAGCGTCGATTGCGATCGCGGCGCATGGGTTTCCATTGAGAACGTTTGTGGCCGCCGGCGTCGCCAGCCCCTTCCACTCGAAACTTGGGTTGTGGAAGATCGGCCAACAGAGTCTGTAGTTCTTCGTCCGACATGTCCGCTCGTTTCTTGCCAGTGCCTCGGAAAATTGGCAGCCCCTGTTCGATAGACAAAACCTCACGACGGGAACGACCATGTTCGTCTTCGGGCCAACGTCCTTTGACCTCTTCCCATTCAAAGACTCGGCCCATGATGCCGCAGATATAGTCCCAGTAGTCGCGTTGATCCGATTGCAAAAACACTTGTCCGTCTGCTTTCAAGCATCTGTGCATCAGGCCCAAGAAGTCTGGCGTTAGCATGCGTCGGCTCGATTGCATGCGATCGGCAAAGGGCTGCGGATGGTAGATGTGGATTTCCTGGACAGATTCTGGCGTCAAGTAGGATTCGAGAAATCGCCAGCCATCGCAAACGGCAAATCGCAAATTCGAGAGACCGCGTTGGTTGCCTCGGCGAGTACCGTAACGAATGACGGCCGGCAAGATATCGAAAGCCACATGGTCCCAATCTGGTCGCCGGACCGCAGAGGAAATCGCAAACCGACCGTTTCCACAACCGATGTCGATCGCAACGGGGGCGGAGCGATTGAAAATGGCATTGAAATCGAGGGGAGCGTTTTCAGGCAGTTTTTTGATGGCCGTTTGAACCCAACGCTCTTTTTCCAGGATGACGCCTGGGATGGGGATTCCCATTTCATACTCGATATCACCGGCGATCAGTTCGGTCGGTGCGGAGTTGTTTTCGTGTCGCTTGCTCATGAATCAGTTGCTTTGTAGTGTTGGCTGGTTTCGACGTAGTGTTCCCATCCATGCCGGATCATCTCGGCATCGACAGCATTGGTTTGACGGACCACTTTGCCCGGTACGCCCATGACAAGCGAGTTGGGTGGAATGACTTTTCCTTCAGGCACAAGAGCTCCAGCGGCGATGATCGAGCCCGTTCCGATAACAGCACCATTGAGCACGACGGCGCGGATGCCGATTAAGCAATTGTTTTCTACGGTAGCACCATGGATGATGGCCCCATGTCCGACGGTAACTCTATCGCCAATCGTGCAGGGGAAACCAGGGTCGCCGTGCAAGCAACAGAGATCTTGAATGTTGGTTTGGGAGCCAATTTGGATCCCGATGCAGTCACCGCGCAGGACGGCCCCAAAGAGCACACACGACTGGGCGCCGATCGTGATTTTGCCTCGCAGGGTTGCATTTTTCGCAATGAAGCAATCTTCGGAGATAAGTTCGGGCTGGAATTGAGTGTTCATGAATGGATGAATAGGTCTGGAAAAGAAGTGTAGAACGGCACTCCTAGGCTGTGAAATTATTATTGTCGCCTTTCGCTCCGCGAAAGTGCGCCTCGTTAACACACTTTTGCGGAGCAAAAGGCGACAAAGATCTGCACCTTGCGACTAAATTCACAGCCTATCCGTGCCTTTGTTCTGAAGCCAATAAACGGCACGGAGTGCCGTTCTACACTTGGCGTCATCATACTCTCCCGATTGCGAATTGTCGTAGCAGAAGTCGCGAGACTCCTGAGAACTAGCTGCTTTCATCCCGTTTTTCGAGCAACTCCGACTTCGTACGATTTCAGCTACAGGAAACGAAACTGGATAGATAGAACACGAGTTTTGCCCATTCATCGCTTGAGTCGACTCATCGAGAAACTCTTTTTGGTTATCATGGGGTTCTCAAAGGGCCATCTGAGGTGCCGATGGTTTGCCTTTCCCCCCCTATTTCGTTTTCCAGCCTTGCAGTAGAAAGCCAGCGATATGTCCGATAGTGATTCTAACAGAATGTGGTGGCACGGGCTGACTAGTTACCATTGGTTCGTCTTTATCGCCGCTTCGCTTGCTTGGCTTTTCGATTGTTTGGACCAACAGATTTTCATCCTTTCTCGTGAGAATGCGCTAACGAATCTGCTGCCGCCAGATGCAGATGGAGTGGCAGTCACAACCACAGTCGTTAAAAAATACGGTGGATTTGCGACCTCTATCTTCATGATCGGTTGGGCAACAGGGGGACTCATCTTTGGATCGGTCGGAGACAGAATTGGCCGAGCAAAAACGCTCACGCTTACCGTCCTTATCTACTCGGTCTGCACGGGACTCTCTGCATTGTCTCGTGGTTGGATCGACTTTGCGGTTTTTCGTTTTTTAACAGGACTTGGCGTTGGCGGCGTATTTGGACTAGCGGTTGCATTGGTCGCCGACAGTCTGCCCGCACGTAGCCGCGCTGGAGCTCTTGGAATGCTTCAAGCCCTGTCTGCCGTGGGGAATATTACGGCTGGTCTGGTTGGCATGCTCCTTGGACAGTTGATCGCCTGGAAGT
The DNA here is from genome assembly GCA_031374925.1 of Pirellula sp. GTDB lineage: Bacteria > Planctomycetota > Planctomycetia > Pirellulales > Pirellulaceae > JBKCUI01. Next base: position 4,539 of record JANMHA010000033.1, read on the forward strand.
ATCTGGATGGGTCCAATTTTTGGAAGGTCATGTTTCTCGTTGGCGCCCTTCCGGCCTTCCTTTGTGTTTTCCTTCAAGTCAAATTGAAGGAACCAGAGGCTTGGACCAAAGCGAGGCAAGAAGGGAGAGTCACGGGTGTCAAGTTTGGGTCCTACAAGAGTTTATTTAGTGATCCTCGTTGGCTCCGCCATTCCCTCTTTGGAATGATGCTTTGTGTAGCGGGGGTCATCGGTATTTGGGGGATTGGTTTCTTTAGTCCTGAACTGGTTCGAGACGTGATAAAACGCAATCTTGCTGCAGACGGAATTGACCCAAGCAAGATCGATGGATATGCCAAGTTTTGGGTTTCGATTAACATGATTTGCCAGAATGCCGGCGCGTTCTTCGGCATGCTGACATTCTCCTATTTCGCGCAAGGGCTCGGGCGCAGGATTTCGTTCACGGTTGCCTTCATCGCGGCCATGCTGGCAACCATTGGTTACTTCCAACTGTTCAATGGCATCGGGCATATTTGGATGAGTTCTGTAATGGGCTTCTTTCACTTGGCTCTGTTTGCCGGTTTCGCGATCTACCTACCGGAACTGTTTCCAATCAGCTTGCGCAGCACGGGCACTAGCTTCTGTTACAACGCGGGGCGATTCATTGCAGCGACCGGTCCCATCACTCTTGGAAAGCTCCAAGAGTCACTTGCGGCTGAAGGAAATGCGATGTCCGCGAAAGCCTCGAAAGCGATAGAACAAGCCAATTTACTAGCTGAGAATGCGCCGTCGTTAGCCGAAAAGACAGCTGCGCTTGCTGATAAAGCGACAGCGCTCGCTCAACAGGCCATTGGCAACGAAATGAAACTGGATGCATTTCGCGATGCATGCACCTACATGAGCGTAGTTTTTCTTCTCGGTTTGGTGGCCGTCTGGTTCCTGCCGGAGACAAAAGGTAAGCCACTTCCTGAATAAGTTAGTGTGGGTCAAACCCATCGGCCAAATCCTGTGCCATCCCCTTTCGGAAGCTCGGTTTCGTTCAATGAGAACAGGCCGCGCTCGAGCGAGTGTGTGGTGATGTGAACGACGGATGGAGAGGCGGCTGGTAATAATCGGGCATGGTTCTATCTCGTGCTCATTGGCTTGCGTGGCAATGTTGAACGGTGCTTTGATTGAAGCCGAAAAATAACGAGGGTCCGCACCACGTAGGTCCGCATCTCCGAGGCGGACGAAAGGCGTCTCTTGAATCTCTCGCAATCAAGCCGCGATAAGCGGGACGCAGCGAATACCAGCGTCTCGGAGATTCGCTGCTACGTAGGTCCGCATCTCCGAGGCGGACGTGATGTGCTTCACGGTTCGCAATTGGAGTTTAGTTGCACACGGATCCTCGCATCCACATGCGGGCTCCGTTACCCAGTGCAAGCAGCATCACTGGATTGAGATCCATTTTCTCGATGTCGGGAATTGCCTCGACCATAGCTGAAACGCGGGCCAGCAAACCCTTGTGTGGACGATCGAGGCCCTTCGCTCGTTGGGTTCGTGAATGTACTACCGAAGTAAATCCATGCAATACCTGAGCGAGGGCCTCACTTAGCCACAAAAACGAAGCGTGTGGCACGTCCCGTTCGAGGAGTGGCACGTCCCGTTCGAGGAGTGCGTCCCGTTCGAGGAGTGGCACGCCCAAAGCGAAGCGTGGGCGTGGGAAGTTTAGCAAATGTCTCTGGCGACTCACCACGCCCTTCGTAAACTCAGGGACGTGCCACACGCGATGTTGACGTGCCACACGCGATGTTGACGTGGTCAACCAAATCAAATTCCGCTCATTTCTTTAACGCCGTCCCGGTCATCGGAACGAAGGCTACCGGTGCGACCGTGGTACGCTTTAAGGCCCCCTCTTGCGATTTTTCGATGAGAAACAGTTCCTGTGACGAACGGCCAACCGGAATGATCATGCGTCCTCCGGGTGCAAGCTGATCCAGGAGCGGTTGCGGAACGTGATCCGGTGCGGCTGCTACCATGATGATTTGGTACGGGGCGTGTTCCAACAAACCCTGATAGCCATCGCCAAACCGAACTTCAACGTTGGTGTGTCCTTGTTTCGTTAACCGAGCACGGGCTTGATCGGCCAACGGTTCCACGATTTCAATGCTATAGACCTGCTGAACCAGTTCAGCCAAGACGGCGGCTTGGTATCCGCAACCGGTACCGATATCCAAAGCTCGATCGCCGGGCTGTGGCCGAGCCAATTCCGTCATCAAGGCGACAATGTAAGGTTGTGAAATGGTTTGAGAATAGCCGATAGGGAGTGGGCAGTCGTCGTACGCTTGGCTCTCCCAATTTTTTGGAACGAACAGATGACGTGGGATTCGAATCAGAGCGTCGAGAACCTTTTCGTCTTGAACGCCTCGACGGCGGATCTGGTGTTCGACCATTTCCAGTCTCTGTTGCAACCACGGATCATTCTCGGACGGCATTTGCTCATTCCTGTTTTTCTCAGATAAAGTGTCAGGTTTCAGTGCTTCCGCGACCCCTCTTTCATCTCGTTTTGGAATACGAGGTGTTGATCGGGATCGACGAATCGTAAATTCTGTCTCAGCCGATGCTTGACCGCCGTCTCAGCGATGCCCACCACATCGATCTGCTTGCCGTTGCATCGGCTCGAAGCCCCGTCGCCCAAAACGAGCCGCATTGGCTCCACCACCTTGCCGCCACCACAATCAAGTTGGATGTCATCCGACAAGTTCCTATCCCGCGCTCAACGCATAACAACGGACTACTTCAGTTCCACTCCGGAGCAACCCATCGTAGAGCAAACTCTGTACCGTAACGATGGCATCGTTGACCCCGTCCATGATGGATTGCGACTGATTTGGGCAACGCGCAACGGCACAAAATGTGCAAACCGTGGGCCATGGGCCTTTTGGCAAAGCATTACCAGGGACCTAGGAACAAGGCCCGCAACTCCTGTTGACGCGTACCACGATAATTTGTTACTAAATTTTTGTTGGTAAGATTGGTTTGGCTCCGCGAATAGTTTGGCTCGTAAGAGCACCAAAATTTATGGTGAATAATGCGATCGAATGCTCGGCTTCGAGCGATGCGTGGGGTAAGGCAGCAATTATTGTCGGTCATCCCGGCCACGAACTGATGGTTTACCGTTGGATCGAGTTATCCCAACCAACGTACTTCTGTCTGACGGAAGGTTCGGGCGGATCGTCGACCTCGCGATTGCAAACGTCGACAAACATCCTCGATTCGTTGGGCGTCAAGCGTGGAACCGTTGTCGGTCGCTACTCGGACAAAGAGCTATACCGATTTATCACCGAGGGGAAGACGGAAGTTTTTATCGGGCTAGTTTGCGAGTTGGCCGATGCGCTGATCGAGTCAGAAATTGATACCGTTACTGGGGATGCAATCGAGGGCTTCAATCCTGTTCACGATGTTTGCAGGTTTCTAATTGACGGCGCGGTGGAGCGGGTTTGGAATCAGACTGGACGTTCTATTCGCAACTACGATTTCGTACTCGATTCTCCACCCGATACGTGTCCTGAGGCACTTCGTAAAAAGGCGAAATGGCTGCATTTGGATGAAGCAGCGTTGGATCGGAAACTCAATGCGGCGCTCTCCTATCCGGAATTGCGAGACGAAGTCAACAGTGCACTTGCTCGATTTGGCAAGCAGGCTTTTTCGCGAGAGTGCCTGCGCCCCTCCGCTTCGCACTTTATGATCGAACAGTTTGAGACGAGCCTACCTGATTATGAGAGCTATGGTGAGATGCGAGTCGACGAAGGTCGCTACACCGAGGCGATTCGCTATCGTCACCACGTTTGGCCAATCATCAAGGCAATCGACGAGTTAAACCGTCTATGATCGACATCGAAACAACGGTTCCATCCATGGTTCAACCCAATCGACAGCCGTTGGACAGACTGAGATGGCTTGTTCACCATGTACTGCCGCGATCCGCTCGATTGTGCGATGCTTTGCCAACGCCCTCGATTGTGAGTAGCCATATCAAAGTCTGTTCGCAACCAGTTCGCGACTATGCACTGTGGTGGATCACTCATCCCGATCCGGACAGTCGGTTTGCATCGCGCACGAGTTGGCTGCAATGCCTGCCAAAGTGCATTCTGCTCCGGATGATCCTGCTGCTAGGGTACGATGGACTTGTCTACCGTTGCGACGAATCGATCCTTGGACATGTGTTTTTCCAAAGGCGACGCGATTCGATCTTTGTCTTCTCTATTGCCGTCAACGGATCCATTGAAAATCGGGGTTGCTCTGCGGTCATGTTGCTCGACTGCCTTGCATTTGCATTTCAAACTCCAGGAGTTTGCAAAATGCGAATTGGGCGAGGACAGAACAATGTCACACGTCGGCTGCTAGAAAGGGTCAAGAAACAAGAAGACTCACTGGGCTGGAGCGTCCATCCGAACGGATGGGTGTTGTTTCCTAGCAAGGAATAATCCGACCGACGATTGATTTCTCAGGAGCCCTCCGGTTGACGATGGACTATTGGGAGTAACCGAGTTCGCGGTGAAGATCCCCGGCCACCAAATCAAATTCATCGCATTCTGCGGCCGTCAGATCGTTTTTCCATGCCCCAATGCGTTGCAATACCGGTGGCTGCATGGTGAGCGCTTGTTGCTGCATGCGTTCTTCGTGCGAAACCCTAAACGAACCTTGAACCCAGCTGCGCGAGCCATGTTCCCGTATGCGTTCGGGAACTCGTCGATGATATTCAAGCATCGCAGTTGCGAAGTCGAGTTCTAGGAAACGGCAGAGTGGACGAAGAATCGACTCTGGATCTTGGAGGAGCGATTCATAACGAACTTCGCAATAGCTATCGCAACTTTTACCCTGATCCCGGGCTGCTTGGACGTTGTCACGCCAATACTCAGCTTGGGTAGCCATGTCATATCCTGGTGAAAACCATCGTTTGCGGAGCGACGCCGCCACGTCTCTGCCGTCGCGAATGATATGAATGAAGTGAGCTTCGGGAAGTAGTCGCTGGATGTAGACCATGTGACGACCGTAAAGCGGTGTCTTGTCTCCATATCGCGACTTGCGAAATCGCCGCGCGTACAAACGATAAAATGCTCTTGTCCCCTCGGAGAGATTGAAGGGGCTCACGTGCTCCAGTGCCTGCCTAAACTCCTCCACAGCAATCCCGAAATCGGACCAGCCAGGTGCTTCGGGCGGAAACGAAGTAATGGTTTCATGGAACAACTCTCGCAACGAATCGCCTGTTCCTGTGAGAGCTTGAATCGTGGGCAAGAATCCGGTTTCCGGCGGTATGGCGAGGTCGGGATGAGAATCCAACATAAACCGTAGAAGGGTCGTTCCAGACCGAGGGGACCCCACAATAATCGGCATGGGCGAGTTGTTGGTTGCGAGAATCGGGATTGCGTCCATGCCGTGTCATCGAAAGAAAGGGGATTTCAGTTCTACTAGCTGGTCTCCTTCGAGGATAGCAGAATGTCTGTCCAAATTGCCACCTTACTTTCCGACTTGCGACGATCGGATGTTCGACCAAACGCGACTTCTATTGCCGGAATTCCGATCCCCTGTTATATCGAATCAAACGCTTCGGTATCGCGGGATCTAGTCGGAGTGATCCCGGGGTACAAGTCAGCCTGTCAAACGCTAGGACCCATGAATTTTCTAACCAAAGCATGCTAAAGATTCTGTACTGCAACTGGTGTTTGACCAGCCGCTCTGGAACCGAAGTCGTGACGCTCGAGACCGTTCGCGCTTTGCAAGATGTAGGACATCAAGTCGCCGTTTTGGTTTGGCATTCGGGGGCGCCTGCCGAACAGCTTAGGGACGCCGGTATTCCCGTAATGACGTCGCTCAAGGAGTTGTCGTGGAGCCCGGATATCGTCCACTCCAATCATTTGCCTCAAGCGTTGCAGTGCGCGCTGAGATTCCCCCTCACCCCCCAAGTCTTCTTCTGCCATGATCCGTGCGCCGCGCACAGTGCGCCGCCGAAATTGCCGAATATTTTGCGTTACTGTGCCGTCGATGAGGTTTGCGCTGAGCGGTCGCGATCGGTGGCCGGACAGATAACGCTCATGCACAATGCTGTCGATCTGGCCCGCTCTAAGCGACGCGCGCGTTTGCCGGAGCGTCCGACGAGAGCAGTCATGTTGGGAAAGAAAATTGTTGGTATAGCCGCCGTTCACGAAGCTTGTGAAGAACTGGGGCTTTCTCTCGACGCCTTGGGGACGAGTGTCGACAACGAAGTTACAGACCTTTCCGACCGTCTCGCGGCGTACGATCTCGTATTTGCAGTTGCGAGAAACGCAATCGAATCGATGGCGACGGGGTGCGCGGTGATCGTCATAGATGATCGCGGGCTTGCAGGCATGGTCCGGTCAGAACGCGTAGACGAGTGGCGTCAACACAACTTTGGCAAACGACTACTTAACCGAGCGCCTACCCGCGAGGCATTGGTAAAAGAAATTCTCTCCTTTGACCCAGATGATGCCGCGGCAGTCTGCCAGCGAATTCGCCAGGTCGCGAATTTAGAAAACTACGTACTAGAATTGGAGAGACTGTATGAAGCCGTGGTCTCAGAGAATCGTGTGAGACCTCGCGACGCAGGTTATGTTTTAGATGCGTTTCCATCAGCATTTCGCAATGCAATCCCAGAACTCATGCAACTGATGTCACCCGATGAGTTGCGACAATTCTCAGATTCACTGCCCGTCGAATGCCAGTCACTTTGGAATACACTAAGTGGCCCGAATGTCCAGTCTGTGAGTAATCCCATGAGTGTTTCTGCAGGACATGACTTAACTTCTTTAGTCTAACCGATCCTGGATAAATGGGCCGGGAATGTTAATTGTCAAAATTCCGGCTTTTCATTGCGGGGTCCATACTCAGACGTCGCTATTTGCCATGGAGGGGTGAGTTGAATGATCAATTTGAAGGAAAATCAGTCTCGAGCATATCGACTCGAAATGCGCTCGATAGAAGATAGGCCAGATCCGAATGAACCAACCCAGCACTGGTGCGGAAGTGCGGCCAAGATTGAAACCATGCGATTGAGATGGGATCGCGGCGAAAGTGTTTTCCATCCTCTGGACGCCAAAGAGATCATCAATCGGAACAATAACGAAGTCGTACCTGCGAACCATCAACGCTTTGAACGCAATGCGGAAAATCGACGTCAAGCGGCAGGATCACAAGGCGGTGGCGTCTGTTGCCGTTAACACCACCGTCGATAAAGTCTGCTGGAGCCTACACCACCGACTTAATGTCGGTGGTTCACTGACTGGTCAGCTACACTCCAACAAATACGGTCCCCTATCCCCACCGACTTCAAGTCGGTGGAAAAACGGCATGAACTGGATGGATGTAAGTGACTTTATGACGCTCCCAATTAACTCCAGCTTCTTTTTTCGATGGTGAAATCCGTCTGCTCATCACTCTGTGAATGAAGCGACAGCGAGCCGAATCAACTCTTGAAAGTTGCGTTGCAACAGACTTTGGTAACGGTACGGATTCGTTACCATCACAATGGTTCGCATCGGCTTTGTTCCGTGCATTGAGCGATATACACGGCGATCGCTCGTGTCGAGGTCTCTCGCCATTTTCGGAACGAAGCTGATACCGTGATTCAACGCAACGAGTTCCTGCACCATTGCAAGTTGACTGGTATGCTCAACGGTCAACGGATGGAAAGTATTCTGTCTGCAGAACGAGACGACACTATCCGTCAGGCAGTGGGCTTCTCCCAACAACACGAACGGTAACGACTCGATGTCTCGCATATGAATGGACTTTTTCTTCGCCAAAGGACTGTCGACCGCTGTGACGAGCAATAGTTCCTCATCGAACAATCGCTCGATCTGCAGGTACTTGGCGTCGATGGGAATCGCAGCAATCGCAACGTCGATCACTCCGTCAGTGAGCTTCTTCAGCAGGTTATCAGTCGTGTCTTCGTGAACGATGACCTTGGCCCGAGGGAAGTTTCGGTGGAACTCCCTCAATCGCTCCGGCAAGAAGTAGGGGGCGATTGTCGGAATTGCTGCGACGCGAATCCTGCCGGTCTGACCGTCGTCGTAGATTTCGGCTTGGGTGTCATCGACTAACGACAGAATCTGACGAGCTCGATCGAGCAGCAGATTTCCAGAATCAGTTAACGCGACCTTGCGAGTTTGCCGCTCGAACATAGGCTGCCCAAGTTCCTCCTCCAAGCGCGCGATGGAGCGACTAAGAGCGGGTTGTGACAGTTTTACCGCCTCCGCTGCTCGCGTGAAATTGCCAAGTTCCGCCACTTTGATGAAGTGCCGCAGTTGTTCCAGTTCCATCCTCAAGGTTCCTTCGATGTGCTCATTTGAATTGCACCCTACTGGAATCGACCGAGTTTCCTGACCGTTATCATGCGTACGATGCATAGGCAGTATTGCAAAAATGCATTGGACGTATAGCGAGAAATAGCGCAAATTAGTATTGAAAGTCTCGAATTTCATACCCAATCGCAGGAGAGATCATGACCTCGCCAATTCAATTCGCCCGTTTCATGGCGGGCGTGGCGTTACTAAGCAGCGCTACATCCGCATTCGCCCAGAATCGACCCGTACCCAAAGCCAGCGGAAAACCGACTGAAGGAAGAGAAATGGAGAGCAGTAGCAAATGCCCAGTAATCGGTGGAACTCAAAGACCCGTGTCGGAAAGAAACACCGCTGCTGGAGGCATGTCGACTGAGGACTGGTGGCCAAATCAATTGAACCTAAAGATCCTTCAACAAAACTCAGCCAAAAGTGACCCAATGGGGCCAGGTTTTAACTATGCGGAAGAGTTTAAGAAACTCGACTTGAATGCATTGAAGAAAGACATCGAAACGGTGATGACAACGTCACAGGACTGGTGGCCCGCCGACTACGGCCACTACGGTCCGTTGTTTATTCGGATGGCTTGGCACAGTGCGGGCACGTACCGTGTTTCAGACGGTCGAGGTGGGGCGTCCTACGGCACACAACGCTTTGCGCCACTCAATAGCTGGCCCGACAACGCGAATTTGGACAAGGCTCGTCGGTTGCTATGGCCAATTAAGCAAAAGTACGGCCGCAGTATCTCTTGGGCAGACTTAATGGTTCTCACAGGCAACGTTGCACTCGAGTCGATGGGTTTCAAGACTTTCGGATTTGCTGGGGGTCGCGCAGACGTTTGGGAGCCACAAGAGGACATTTACTGGGGTCCCGAGAGCGAGTGGCTAGGAGACAAGCGTTACACTGGCGATCGCCAACTCGAGAATCCGCTCGCCGCCGTCCAGATGGGTCTGATCTATGTGAACCCGCAAGGACCGAACGGTAAACCGGATCCTCTCGCCGCTGCTATGGATATTCGGGAAACCTTCGGCCGTATGGCGATGAACGACGAGGAAACGGTTGCACTCATCGCCGGCGGCCATACGTTTGGCAAAGCCCACGGAGCTGCGGATGCAAGCAAGTTCGTGGGTGCCGAACCCGAGAACGCCAGCCTTGAAGAGCAAGGCCTCGGTTGGAAGAATACCTTTGGAAAGGGTAAAGCTGGCGACACGATCACCAGTGGCCTGGAAGGGGCTTGGACGTCCACTCCGACGCAGTGGTCAAATGGATACTTTGATAATCTATTTGGCTTCGAGTGGGAACTGTTGAAAGGTCAGGGCGGTGCGTGGCAGTGGACTCCCAAGGATGCATCCGCCAATGGGACGGTGCCAGATGCACACGACAAATCAAAGAATCACGCACCAATGATGTTTACTACGGACATGGCATTGAAGGTAGACCCAATTTACGGGCCAATTTCAAAACGATTCCGCGAGAATCCGGAACAGTTCGCATTAGCGTTCGCCAAGGCATGGTACAAGCTAACTCATCGCGACATGGGGCCTCACTCTCGCTGCCTTGGACCAATGGTTGCTGAAGCTCAACTCTGGCAAGACCCTGTCCCTGCAGTCGATCATAAATTGATTGGCGATGCGGACATGGCGGCGCTGAAGAACAAGATTCTTTCATCCGGTCTTTCCGTATCGCAATTGGTTTCGGCCGCGTGGGCATCAGCCTCAACGTTCCGCGGGTCCGACAAACGCGGCGGAGCCAATGGAGCACGCATTCGCCTCGCTCCGCAAAAAGACTGGGAAGTCAACAATCCGGCTGGACTGACCAAAGTCCTAGAAACGCTTGAGAAGATACAAAGAGAATTCAACAAGTCGCAGACTGGCGGTAAGAAGGTATCGCTCGCAGACTTGATCGTTCTGGGAGGATGCGCGGGCGTTGAAGCCGCTGCCAAGAAGGCAGGAAGCAACGTTCAAGTTCCGTTTACACCAGGTCGTACAGACGCTACTCAGGAGAACACGGACGTCGACTCATTCGCTGTTCTGAAGCCGGCGACAGATGGGTTCCGCAATTACTTTGGTAAGGAGCATGACAGGCCTGCTGAAGAGTTACTAATCGATCGAGCACAATTGCTCACGTTGACCGCTCCGGAGATGACCGTGCTCATCGGTGGCATGCGGGTTCTGAATACCAATACCCTGTTTCCTCAACTCGGAGTCTTCACTAAACGACCAGAGACGTTAACCAATGATTTCTTCGTGAACTTGTTGGACATGAATACGGAGTGGAAGAAATCCCCCGTATGCGAGCACTTTTTCGAAGGCAAGGATCACAAGACGGGTGCGGTCAAATGGACAGGCAGTCGAGTCGACCTTGTGTTTGGTTCGAACTCGCAGCTTCGGGCTATAGCGGAAACTTATGCCAGTGACGATGCTCAGCAGAAGTTTATTAATGACTTCGTAGCTGCCTGGAACAAAGTGATGAATCTTGATCGGTTCGATCTCGATCCAGCCCTTCGAGATGGATCGAAACCTTTGACGTTCAGACAACCCTAATCATGCGGGTTAGCGATTTTCGGTGGCTCGACGCTCGGAGTCGAGCCACCTCGCGTGCATCTCGCCAACCAGCCTTAGTCGGCGTTCAACACGGGGCGGAATCCGAGATTAGGATAGCGCGACTGAGGAGTGTTGTAATTGCGAAAACTCAAACGGGCCCAGATAGCCACGGTGTGCCATGCGCCGCCACGACGAACTCGTGCCTCGCCGCTGCGGGGACCTGGTGGATCATCGACTGTCGATTTGGCAAAATACTCAGCGTCGTACCAATCGGACGTCCACTCCCATACATTGCCATGCACGTCATGCAAACCAAACTTGTTAGGAGGAAAACTGCCAACAGGAGCCGGAAAGATCTGTCCGTCGTGGCTCGACAAACTTCTATCCGTCGACGCTAAGGAATAGTTAGGAAACCGTTCCGAAAAATCGGCATCCGCCGTATTGGCGATCTTGGCCAGCATCTCTGGATCGTCTCCTGAAACATATCGCGTTGTAGCTCCCGCCCGGGCTGCGTATTCCCACTCGGACTCCGTTGGTAGGCGATAGGTTTTACCTTCTTTCGTAGTGAGCCATTGGCAGAACGCGACAACGTCGTTCCAGGTGACGTTTACCACGGGCATTTCGTCGGTTATTGGAAACCCAGGTTTTTGCCAATTGTACTGGGTTTTGCGGCCTTCAATTTTTTGGGTCGTTTGATTGAATCCCCAGCCTCCTGAGCCTTTCGGATCGTCATCTTCCTTCCGTTCGGCTTGGGTTTTGTAGCCAGTGGCCTCAACAAATTGGCGAAATTGGCCATTCGTAACTTCGCAGGTGCCAAAATAAAACGGTTTGGTAATGCGTACTCGATGCAGCGGGTATTCATCTTGAATGTCGAGACTGTTGCTTGAGTATTGAGGAAACGACTTCACCAAGTCCTCCACGCTTTCGCTATTTCCCATCATGAATTCCCCCTCTGGAATCAGTACTAACTTGATTCCGATCGAGTTGGTGATTTCCCTGGCCAATTCCTTGCGGCCGCTCCCGTTAGAAGCCAAATTCAGTTGTTGTGCGAAACTTACGCTGCCCACCCATCCGAACATCATCAGCCCAATAAAGAAATTCCGAAAGTTAGATCTCATTTGAATCCTCGCGATGATTTTTCATGTATTAAACTAGTGTGCCATCAGTGATCATTAGTGGTTCAATGAAGACTAATTTCGCAAAAAAGTTCGAAGCACGCAAGAAGCAAATGCTAATATGATTGGCTAACAGATCGAGGCATAGGGACGATGCAACAAAAGACGACAAGCAAAATTCGACTTAGGGATGTCACGCATGACGACCTGCCACGAATTTACGAAATGCAACTCGATTTGGAATCGAATCGAATCGCTGTGACGATTCCTCGGAGTGAAGTTGCATTCGATGCGCTTTGGTTGAATGTCCTTCGAGATCCCAACATCACAGCCAAAGTGATTCTTGCTGACGAGGTGCTGGTTGGCCATATCTCATGTTTCAAGATGGACGGTCTTGATTCGGTCGGCTATTGGATCGACAAAGAGTTCTGGGGAAAGGGAATCGCCACCCAAGCATTGGAGTTGCTTCTAATCGAAGTCACCGCACGTCCGCTGTACGCCCAAGTTGCGACCAGCAACGGTGCGTCGCTCCGAGTGCTTAAGAAGTGTGGATTCATGGTCCAGCAAGTTCACATTCGCAGCTGCTGGAATCCACCGACCGGGCAAGGCAGTCCACAATCAAATGCACTGCTGTTAAAACAAACCTGGCGAAATGGCCTATTCATCGCTTTCCCTATTGCCTTTTATGTCCTTTCTTGTCGCGAAAAAGATGAGTTCCGTCGTGAATTGACTTATAACTAAGCTGTACTTGTTTCGGTCTTGCGTCTTGTCCCTGGAAGAATATCCATGCACGCTCCTTTCTTTTTGGCTCGCTGTTTCGGCTCAATTGTTCTGCTGCTCGCATCCATCGGTTGCCTCAGCTTCGCAACGGCGCAAGACAAGAAACCAGACTCTGTATCCGTTTTCGCCACGCCTATCACGCAAGGGCTAAAGATATGCACTTGTGGTCACAGCTTCCATTATTTCATGCCCCCGATACTAGCGGAGATGGCAAAAGCGGGAGAGATCAATGGGCATGAACAAGTCGGGCAGTCGTATATCGGTGGGTCTCGCATCATCCAGCACTGGGATGTCCCTGCGGACAAGAACAGGGTGAAAGAGTTGCTCAAGAACGAAAAGGTTGACGTGCTCACGCTTTCGCCCATTCATTTGCCGGACGAAGGGATTGAAAACTTCGTGAAACTTGCAACGGAGAATAATCCCAATGTCAGGATCACCGTGCAAGAGAATTGGCTGCCGTTTGATATTTACGATGTGACCTTCCAACTGCGGCCGGCAAAAGTCGATCACAATGCGATCACGTTCGAACAACTTAAGAAACTGCATGAACCTTACTTCGCAGGACTGGACGAGCACGTACGTGAACTGAACCAGAAGATAGGGAAAGAAGCCGTTTTTATTGTTCCAGTCGGGCAGGCGGTCAACGCCCTCCGCAACAAAGTCATTGCAGGCCAGTCCCCTGGCATCACCATGCAAGAGGATCTATTTACTGACCCGCTCGGCCACGTGAAAGGGCATGTCATGGCCCTCAATGCCTATTGCCACTATGCCGTAATTTATCGTAAGAGCCCGGTTGGGCTGCCAGTTCCCTCGATTCTGAAGACGACCAAATTAGGTGACCAAGAAGAGAAACTGAACACACTCCTACAAGAACTCGCTTGGGATGCGGTGACACAACATCCGCTAAGCGGTGTAAAGAAGGAAGCCAAACCTTAGAAATTATTTTGGGAACAAGTTGCATCGATGGCGTTCTCTGCCTGTCATCGCTTCCACGAATCCCAATGCGTAACGGCATCCTCGGAGACTGCGCGCCAAATTGGCTTGTTGGACTCGCCTTTTCGTGCAAAAGGAGTTTTTTTACTGCGCCAGAGTAATTTTGCCAAAATCAACGGAATTCCCTCTAATAAAACGCCTCGTCGATGGTCTTGTGTGTAGGGACCAACAAATCGGCTGGATGTGGAGAAGTGCAGCGTGAAGAGGAAATGTTGAAATCGACTCCGGAAGTCAATCGGACGGAAGTGCCCGATGCGGGCTCGATGACGCTACGAACTTTGTTCGATAGCGAAGAGTCGAATTTGATTCGCTTTGCTTTTTCGCTAACAGGCCGCCGGGCAGTCGCTGAGGAAATTGTTCAGGAGGTTTTCCTGCAACTTCACGCCAAATGGACGGAAGTCAACGAGCCGCGAGGCTGGCTATTCCGCAGCGTTCGCAATCGGGCTTTTCATTACCTGCGCAAGAGTCGTCGCGAGACTCTAGTTAGTGACGAGGATACGACGATGATAGCGGAAAGTTCGGATGAAACGCCAGACGAGTTGATCGCCCGAATGGAGACGGTAGCACAGCTAAGGCAGTTGGTGAGCCAATTGCCGGAGAAAGATCGTCGGCTCGTGCAATTGAAATATTACGACGGCCTAAAGTACCGAGACATCAGCCAGCGAACCGGACTGACGATCAGCAATGTGGGATACCGGCTACATCAGGTCTTAAAGAGGCTTGCGGACGGTCTGTTGCTTAGGGGAGTAGAAGACGAATCATGAACGAAGAATTTAGTAATGGCAATGCGATCGAAACAGAGATTCAGGTTCGCTTGATGAATCTAGTGATAGGAGAAGCGTCCGACTTCGAGCGTGATCAACTGCAATTGATGATGGAACAGCGTGCCGAGTTGGCTGCGTATTATCAGTACCTCGCGCGGCTACACGGCATGTTACGCGAAGTCGGAGCAGGCGAGCCGTCGATGGAAGTCGATGCTTCAGCCTCAGAGGATGCTTGGCAGTTGTCACCGGATCGGCGTGAAAGAGTACTAGCGGTATTGAATGGAAAAGACCTAGATTCGCCAGCTAAAGTGGTTCTTGCAAGTTCGGCAAATACAAAACAGGAATCTGTTTGGTTGCGATGGTGGACGGCTGGCGTTGTCGTTTCTGCTGCTAGCGTGTTGCTGGGTCTGATGCTGCTGCCAAGTGTTCAATCAGCTAGGAGTGCCGCCAGAAAATTCAATCGGAGGTTTGATGGAGAAACAGACGGCAGTTTCCACTTGAGCCAAGCGACGCCTGCCGCCTCGAATGCAACTGTGCTGGATTCGGGCATCGTTGCTGGTACGCCGAAAGCTTACTACCTCGACGACGATGTCCAATATTTCGCACCGGCCCCTAGCAAGCAATACGTACAACCTGGCGGTTCAACTTCAACACCCGCAGTGGACGTCACGGAAAACTTCGGTGGCCGACCAAGTGCATTCAGTGCATTGCGTGAACAGTCCGGCAGGGGCGGTTCTGCGAGTGGAGGAGGCTTTGGAACCGTGGATGTCGGTGGTATGGGCCCGAACGAGCCTCGCATCGGCAACTGGCAAGAAAGCAGTCTTGGTTATTCTGATGAGTCACCCAAGACGGAAACCGTGGAGTGGGAAAGTGGTTTGTGGCAGCGTGCACCTGCCGACATTGCAGCAGCGGTGCGTGTACCCAGCTTCGGAGAACCGAGTGCTGTGCAGCCATTCTTTACGGATATTTTCGTGCCGCAGCTATATGGCGGAAAATCGCTAAGCGATATCGCAAATAGTTCTTCCTCAAATGGTCTCAACAGCAGGTTCGGGAGCTTTGCTCAAGACTCATCGACGCTAATGATGACAGTGACTCCTAAAATGATAATCCCCGAAGTAGAAGAAGTACCATCATTCGATTCAGAGCAATCGGCAAGGTCCGTCACTCTCAACGGAGCGTATGTTCCTGGTTTACGCAGCAGGACTCCTAATTTTACTCAAGATGGTGAGTTGAATTCCCAAATCGAAACTGTGTTTCTGGGCGATATTCAGGTTGCGCCTACCGACTCACAGGGGCAAGTGATCATCAAGGGTAAAGAATCCGACGTAAAGCGAGTGAACGAACTGTTCCAACAAAAGGCTGAGCTAATGGAATCACAGTCGTTTCAGAAAGGGGATCTATTACAAGATGCATACACCGCTGTCGAAATGCCCGCTACTCCTCTAGCATTTCGATTGAACTCGCAAGGCGCGCGGGAGATCCAAATGGACGATTCAAGAGACCAGATCGCAATTGACGTTCCGCTGGAAAAAGCCTTGCAAGACGGTGTGGATTACGTAACGAAAGAACTAGGCAACGACTTGCTTTGGGACAACAAAAGAGTCGAGCGAAAACGCCGTATGTCTACGCCGGCTCCTAGCCCCGAGATTGTTTCCAGCATTCGGGACCGAGTCGTTTTGGAAGCAGAACTAGCCGAACATAAAAAAGCTGCAATGGTCGATGAACAATCGGTTGCAGCGGAAGCCTTCACGACCTTCTCGCTGCATGTGAGTGATGTTTCCTTTAAGCTCGCTCAAACAGCGCTCAGTCAAGGACAATGGCCCGAAGCCGCAAAGATCCGCATCGAAGAGTTCGTCAACGCGTTGGACTACCACGATCCATTGCCCAGCGGCAATCAGAAGGTCGCTTGTCGAGTCGAACAAGCGATTCATCCATTCCTGATGCAACGCAACTTGTTGCGTGTCTCGATGCGAACCGCAGCCACAGGCCGTTCGCTAAGTACTCCGCTGCGACTGACTCTGCTGCTCGATAATTCTGGTTCGATGGAGCGTCTGGATCGCCGTCGAGCAGTATTGCGCGCCTTCCAAACGCTAACGGCGCAACTGACCTCTGCCGACCAAGTCACATTGATCAGCTTCGCCAGCACGCCTCGACTGCTAGCCGACAAGGTTCCCGGAAATCAAGGCGAAACGCTGTTGCAAATCGTCGAGAACCTACCCAGTGAAGGTGGCACCAACATGGAAGCCGCTTTGTTGTTGGCTCGAGAAAAGGCAGCCGAACAACAGCTAGCCGGCGCTCAGAATCGAATCGTGCTTTTGACGGATGGAGCCGTCAACTTGGGAGACGCCAATCCTGTCAGCCTCGCCAAGCTGGTTACACAATTGCGAGACGCCGGCATCGCTTTCGACGCCGCGGGAATCAGTGCACAGGATCTGAATGATGAAGTGTTGGAGGCACTAACTCGCCAAGGTGACGGTCGCTACTATTTGCTCGACTCGGCTGAAACCGCCAGCGGGAGCTTTGCCGCTCAAATCGCTGGAGCTTTGCGACCATCGGCTCAGAATGTCAAGGTGCAAGTCGAGTTCAATCCGCAACGCGTTGGACGATACAAGCTGCTCGGGTTCGAGAAACATCGACTCAACAAGGAAGAATTCCGCAACGATCAAGTCGACGCAGCCGAGATGGCCGCAGCCGAAACCGGAGTTGCCGTGTATCAGTTCGAAATCAAACCCAATGGCAGAGGCGATGTTGGCAGCGTTTCCGTGCGATTCCGCGACCTCTCTACGGACCAAATGGTCGAACGTAGATGGCCTATTCCATACGAACCGAACGCTCCCAGATTGGAACAATCCGCAGCGTCGATGCAACTCGCCGCCTCAGCCGCTCTGTTCGCCGCCAAGCTCAGCGGCGGACCGTTAGCGGATAGCGTTGACTTGGCACAACTGCACAAGCTGCTTTCGAATCTATCGGACCAATGCGCCAATCAACCAAGAGTTCAACAACTGCGGGCGATGATTGATCAAGCGACAACGATAGGGAAGTAGTTGCTAGTGACGATTGGCTAGTTGCTAGTTGCTAGTTGCTAGTTGCTAGTTGCTAGTGACTAGTGACTAGTGACTAGTCTCAAATTTCAAATTTCAAATTGCAAATCTTAGACCTCAGATGTCATCATGATTTCTCTTAAAACACATTTGATTACTTTGCTTCTGGCCTGGCTTTGTCTGAACTGCTTCGGACAAACGACAGATTCGAGTGCAGTACTTACACAAGAGGTTCAGACTGGACAGGAGGCTCATACGATCATCTTGAGTCCCGGACGCACGAAGCCGCCAACGTTTCTCTACGCGGCTAGCGCTAAGACCGAAGTGCGGGTGGGCGTGAAAGAGATCGATCAGAGCATTCAACTGCAGCTTCGTATTGTCCAAGGTTATATTCACAAGGGCGAGACGGTCAGTCTTGGTCTGGGCGGAGTCGGCGATGTGATCGATGTCCAGGGTGAGTCAATCGCTTCATGGGCCGTACGCACCGTGGATTCTCGCCGTTTTCTGGATCTTCAACTCAAGCCCACCGACGGGGACAAGGCTGATGGGGCACAAACAGCGATAATCCGCATTCGAAGCAAACATACCGCACTGCCTGCGAACGTTGAACTCGCGCACTTGATGCCCGGAAAAGCGTTAGGGTTCGATTCGCAGATTGAAATCCAATATGTTGGCGGGGTGGCAGGAAGGGTTGTGGCCGCAGACGGCTTTGCTCCGCTCGTTTCTGGCAAGCTAATCGACCGATTGCAAACTGCAACGGGCGGTCGATTGGAGTTGCGGCTCGATCTTAATAGCGCCTTGCCACCTGCTGTTGAGCTGCTCGAAACCACGCTCGTTGGTGAACTTCACCCGAGCGGCAAGTCGGTTAGCTTTGAACTTCGAGGTACGGCCAATGTTAGCGTAGCGGGCACTCGACTGCGCGCCTTGTCGGGCAACGTGGCGATCAGTCAGCTACCAGCAAGCTCGGACTATCGCTTGGAGTTATTGAACTCGGATTCTGGACCCGTGTATGAGCTGGTCTTTCCCAAGACTGGCAACTACCCGATCGCATTGGACTTTGTCGCAGCTCTGAAAACGGATCCAGCCAACTGGCAAGGCTTGGATTTCACGGTCGCCGCCAGCGCCGTGGTGCCAATTAGCTTGCGTCGCTTAAGCACCGAGATCGAGTTCTCTCGTGATCAACAAGCGACCGTCCCACTGCTCGTCGAAAAGGATTGGCGAGGATTCTTGCCTGCAACTGGACACGTAATCTTGCGATGGCAGAGTGCTCGTAATAAAGGCGAAGGTAAGTCGTTCTTCACCACCAGCGCGACGATCGAAGCTACTGTTGGGCCTGGTCTGCTTCGACAAGATCATCGAATCGCCTATCAGTTGCTGCAAGGGCAATTGAACTCGCTGACCGTACAGATGGTCGGTCCTGGCGAGATTTTGAATGTCGAAGGAGACAAAATCGTCGCATGGAAAGTAGTCGGAGAAGGCTATCAGCGACAGCTTGAGATTACGCTCAATCAACCGCTCACCGCCAACAGTCAAGTTACCGTTCGTAGCCAAACACCACTCGGAGCGTTTCCCGTTCGCGTCGAGGGACTTAGCCTACAACCTCAAGGGGCGATTCGGAACTCAGGACATCTGCGCATTTCCAATTCCGGTTCAGTTAGTGTGGAGCCGACCGGCCTGCGCGGCTTGACTCAATTGGCTCCCGAGCAATTCCCAGGCAAACCGGTGCAATCGCGACAACTATTTGTTTATCGCTTTCCTTCGGCAGACTATGGTTTTACGATTGTGGCCGATCGCGTACAGCCCGAAGTCAGCGTCGCGCAGCTTGTGCTGTATCAACTGTCCGAATCCGATCGCGTGATCACGGCGGACATCGAACTGGATATACGCGAGGCGGCTATTCGCGAGTGGAATCTGCGCCTTCCAGAGGACTACTCGATTGTGTCAGTTACTGGTGCCAGTGTGGCAGACTATATGGCTTCCTCCGAGGTAGCTGGCGGTCAACGCAACCTGAAGATACTCTTTAGCCAAGATGTTCAAGGACGGCAACTTGTCGGTCTGCGTTTGGAGAAGAATGAGGTTGCGACAACAGGCCAATGGAGTTTGCCGCACATTCTGTTTCCTGAAGCCAAAGCAGTTCGGGGCGATATCGGTATCGTGGTTGCTCCCGGATTCCGCGCGACTGTCGGCACGATCGATCTGTTGGTCGAGAAGCCGTTGTCCTACTTCCCGCGACCTATCGCCAATCTACAGCAAGCGTTTCGCATTCGAGAGCCCGGTTGGACCGCCACGATGCAGATTGAACAGCTGGAACGCAGCATTCAATCCGATGTATTCCATTTGGTCTCGCTGAGCCAAGGGACGGTGTACGGCAGTGCCTTGATCAACTACTCGGTCACCGGTGCTCCTGTTGCCGAGTGGCAGTTGACGGTTCCGACCTCTTTAGGAAACGTAACCGTTGATGGGCAAGAGATCCGCTCTTGGCGGCGCGAGGGTGACACGCTAATTGTATCACTTCAACAACCAATTCTGGGTGCATACACATTGTTGGTTACTTTCGAACAGAAGCCGAATGTCGCCGATGGTTCTTTTCAAGCTGGGCTAGTCATGCCACTGGGTGTGCAGGGTGATCGCGGCTATATCGAGGTGGTCAGTCCTGTGCAAGTCGAAATGGATGCGTTGCTGGTCCCCAGTCAACTATTGGTGCTCGATTCGCTGGAGTTGCCAGCCGAGTTTCGCATGCTCAGCACCGCACCGGCACTCGGTACGTGGCAATACACTCAGCGTCCGTTCGATCTGAGGCTAAAGGTCAACTGGTTCGACCCTGGCACAACCGCCGCACAAGTCGTCGAATTCTCAGAGGCCAATAGTCGTGTTTCGCAAGATGGCGAGCTGGTGACGGACCTCTTGTACTACGTCAAGTCGCGAGGACAACGCACTTTGAAACTGCAATTGCCAGGCGCTCCCGTGCGACTGTGGGCAGTTTCGGTCAACGGTCGCCCCGTCACAGCGAGGCAAGCCGGCGACGATACGCTGATTCCGTTGCCAGGCGGCGCAGATCCAAACGCACCGATCGAAGTCAGCTTGCGACTCGGCAAGCCAGCTCAGGCCAAGGGACATGCATCACTCAAGTTGCCGACTGTTTTCGCGCCGGTACTAAAAACTCAATGGAACGTGCAAGGGGACGAAAACCATGTGCTCATTCCCAGCGGCGGATCCGTTGAGCCGACGATTCCAGTGGTTTGGCCTAATGGCTTTGACTCTCTGGCTGGTCGTGGGCTTATTCCTCTAATCGCGCTTGTGGTTTTGGCGGCGGTCGTTGCCAGCACGAATTCGACGCCTATACGACTGATCGCCATGGCGATAGGTATCATTGTAGCTGGAGGAGCTGGCTGGGACGCACTCCAGCAAATCACGCCACCAGCGCCGCTTCAACTAAGCCTTCCTGTATTAGCTTCGGGTGAGAGCATAAGCTTGGAAGTCGGCAACATTCCCAGTTGGCGAGCCTATATCTCGTGGCCAGGCATTGCGATTGCGATGGTTGGCATAGTGTTGCATTTGCTCGCATTGCGAACTCGCAAATACGGTATTCGCTGTCTGTGGCGGTGGATCGCTTTTGGGCTAATCGCGACTGGAGTATTGTTGCAAACCAATGGTGTACCATGGTTCTTTGGACTGTTGGCCTTGACGATCTTGTTGTTTCAATTCCTTCCAGCGGCAATTCATTGGCAGAAGAGTAGTCTTCTCGATTCGGAGAGTCGAGCGGCAATTCCGGACGACCGACAATCCTCCGGAGGTACGGAGGGCTCGGTGGTGACAACGTCGATTCTCGTTTTCTTAGTCGGCTCGTTGATCACGTGCTCGTCAGACCGTTCGCCGGCGGCAGAAGAGACGCAGCCTGACGTGATTGCCAACCAAGTTCGTACCGCTGAACTCGACACAATTCAAACGGCCAGTTCGTTGATTCAAAAATGGACTGTGTCCAGTCGCGAGAAACGGCTTACGGCTTCAGCCGACATCACGTTCTCGGGACGTCCGGGTGATCGCTTCGTGCTGCTTCGCGCCCCGGCAGTGTTGACACAGTTCAACGGCCCAGGGCTGCGGTTAAGTAAACTGGAATTGCCGAATCAAGCCGTGACCTACGTCGTTACCATTCCTGCGACGCTAGACGATGAAGCAAAAAAAGATCAAGCCAATAGCGATCAAGCCAACAGCACTGGAGTACGCACCCCCATTGAGGAAATTCAGCCACCCAAGCGGTACGCCGCTACCTTCCAATTTCAGTTAGAAGCGATCCAATCCACTGATGGAATAATGGTGCTGACAGGTAGTGCCGCGCTGCAGGAAATCGACCTCAGCTACGATGAAGCGAATTGGGAGGTCGTTTGCGACTCGGCAGCGAGAATCGAATGGATCACAGCAGAGCAGCAATCCGGCTCGCCAGCAGCTCGTGTGAAGATACTGCTCGGCCCCGGTCCTGCCAAGATCCTCTTGCGACCGCAGACCCGCGACTATACTTCCGAAGAGACGCAGTTCTTTGTCGAAGGCGCTGGACTCTACACACCTGGCCCCGGTGTTATTGATGGAAAGCATCGTTTGAAGTTTCGCACTTCGCAAGGTCGCGTGCAACAGCTCAGCATCGTCATTCCCGCAGGACAAACTGTTAGTTCGGTCGATGGTCCGATTAGCTCCTGGCAGTTTGACGCCGACAAGAGTCGCTTACATCTACAGGTCGGTCCAGCGACGCCGCCGGATTTTACCCTTACGGTGGAAACACAGCGCAGCCTTGACTCGCTTCCAACACTTGTGCAACTTTCGCCGCTACGAGTCGAAAAAACCGGTGGTGAGGTTGGGCTGATCGCATTGGCCTTCGGCTCCGAAGCCCAACCAGAAAATGTGCAATCCGACTCGTTTTCACTGGTCAACATCGGCGACTTCGATGCCAGCTTGGTTACCAATCCACAAACGACATTGCATCGCGTCTATCGTTATGGTGCGGAAGCGGGCAGCCTTTCCGTTCAAGTCTCTCCCGTTGCGCCCGAGGTGCGCGTTGGCAGCAAGCAGGTGGTTTCGTTCGGCGATGAACGCGTGGTGATGGGCATCAACTTTGTGGCGGAGATTACCCGTACCGGGCTGTTCCAGTTGAGCTTCCCATTGCCAATCGGTTTGGAAGTGGAATCGCTATCGGGTGACGCGCTACATCACTGGTCGGAACTCACGGAGAACCGCCAGCGTCAGATCGTTCTGCACTTGAAAGGCAAGACGATGGGCACCCAAAAATTCTCGTTGACCCTAGCTGGTGCCGCACCGACTGAGGCCACGGAGTGGGCAATCCCTCGATTCGAATTGAACGAATCCACACGACAGTCCGGCGAGTTGGTAGTGCAACCGATTACTGGCATTCGATTACGAACCATGACTCGACAAAACGTTTCCGAAGCCGATCCGCGTTCGTTGGGAGCTAAGGGGCAGGGTTCGCTCGCTTTCCGTTTGCTACAGCGCGATTGGAGTCTACAGCTAGGCATCGAAAAATTGGATCCCTGGGTTACCGGTCAAGTATTGCACGATGTTACCCTGCGTGAGGGACAGACTCGATCCGTTTTACTGGCAGACTTTACAGTTCAAAACGCGGCGATACGGACGTTGCTGGTTAAGTTGCCTCGAATGGGAGCCGACGAGCTCAAAACGGTTCGAGCCAACGGAGAAACAGTCAGCGACTTTGCACGCTCCTCGCAAGACGAAAGCGTCTGGGAGTTGCGTTTCAAACGCCGAGTCATCGGGCCTGTTCAGTTTCAAATCGAGTACGAACGACGAGGCGAACGAGTGGGCGATCGCGAGACGCTCAGCCAAGTCGATTTCCCTGACGCTCGGCAAGTGGGATACTACTTTGCTGTTCGAGCCGGTGGTCGATTGGAAATTGAACCCGGTACGCTAACGCAAGGTTGGCAACGTATCGACTGGGGCACCGTAGTGCAGTCGTTGCGTGAAGCAGGCAATCGGAATGCACCAGCAGTTGCGTTGCGGGCGATGTCCCCCACAACGCCGCTGAGTTTGCGAGTCATTCGCCATTCGTTAGCCGATGCTCTTAAATTGCGTGTCGCATCGGGAACTTTGACTACAGTTCTTTCGCCAACGGGTGATCAGCTTACCGCCGTCGATGTGAATATGGAGGTGATACAGAGGAGTAGTTTGAGCGTTCAGCTACCGGCTGGTGGCGAACTGTTCAGTATTTTCGTCAATGGAGAAAGCGTCCATTCGATTCGGCAGAAGGACGGCAATAGTACTTGGCAGTTTTACATCCTGCCAGGCATCGATGACCGTACCGCTCAAGTTCGTTTCGTCTACTCGCTAACGGGCGATAGTCTATCGCAGCTCAAACTCAAAAGTCCTCAGCTCAACGTCCCGCTTGAGAACATCCAGTGGAACGTGATTGCTCCAAGTGGTTTTCAACTGATCGATAGTGACGGTAATTTAGAGCTGGTTGGACAGGACAGTCGAGCCAGTTACGATCGCCATTCGTATCTCGCGCGCCTCAAAGGCAAACGCCAAGATCAGGCGCAGCAAGCATCGAAGTTGCTGGAGCAAGCCAATCAATTGTTGCAGACCGGCGAGCAGTCGAAGGCTCAGTGGGCTTTCAACAATGTAGCCAATCGATATGCACTCGACGCCGCCTCGAACGAGGACGCTCGAGTCCAGTTAGAGAACTTGCAAACTCAACAAGCGATTATTGGACTGAACACACGCCGTCAACGGTTGTTCTTGGACAGCAATCGTAGAGGTGCTACAATTTCGGACAACGAGCAACTGCGGCAAGCCGCGGCCATCAATCCTATTTTGCAACAGGAACAACTGAACTATCGCCCACAAGAGTTGAGCCAACTGTTGGCTGGCAATAGCAATGAGGACAACGCCAACCTCCAGCAGATCGCTGGGCGCTTGGTCCAGCATCAACGTTCCACCGAGCCCGCTCCGCAAGCCATTATCATCAGCCTACCCGAGGAAGGGAACATTTACAGCTTTCGACGCAGCGTGCAAGTCGCCGAGAATGCACCGCTTGAGCTCCAGCTTGAGTTCAACTCGCAATACAAAATCCGCGTTTGGCAGTGGGTGATGTTAGTTGGGTTAGTTGTCCTACTCGCTGCCGGATTAGCTTGGACAACTCGCTCGACGTACAGCCCAGTAGCTCTGGACTTGTTGAGCCGCGGACGTGTGTGACTGAAGAGGTCTTGCCTGCAGGCGATCGATGCCGCCCGGTAGCTTCGCATGGTACCAGTCCCGGCATCACTCGCGTGCTCCCTATTTGTTATTCTTTCTTAGTCGGCTTAGGTACGTGTTGGTCAATCAGAATTGGATTACCGTCGGGGTCGACGAGCGTCAAAAATGCTGGCCCGCTGGTCGATTCATCGGCAGCGACAACGGGATTCAGTCCACGCTTCCTCAACTCTAGTTGGATTTCACGTACATCCTGAAACTCGGCCAGAGTCTTTTTATCCCGATCCCAGCCTGGGTTGTATGTCAGGGAGTTTTTCTCGAACATGCCTTGATACAATCCGATGGTGCTGGTCTCGTTTTGTAGGATCACATACTTGCGTTTCAAATCTCCTCCACTCACCTTGAATCCGAGTTTCTCATAGAATTCTTTCGAGGCGTTGACGTCTTTGACGGTCAAGCTGATTGAGAAATTTCCTAGCTGCATGTCGGCATTACTTGTGTTGTTGGAGGTTTCGTCGGGTCGTGAACCGGTGACCTCGTGGATTGCCCAACAACAGACGAAAAGTACCAAACAGGGTATGGTATATCGCATGAACGAACTCCTTTGTGAAAAATCGAATAGACTCAAGGAAACGATTTTAGCAAACTTTTTTAAGCCGTTGCGTTTCTGTTTTCATTCCTGTTCGCCATTTTGATGCTCGATTCCGTTTCGGCTCAGGAACCGCATGATGTCGAGCACAGATCAAGGCCTAGTTGGAAAGACCGGCCCATGGAGTTCGGTCGCCGCGAGAATCTGAAAGCTCCGATAAAATCGGAGCACTCCAAGTTAAGTAACTCTAGCCGCCAGCCCTAAGAATGACTTAGGCTCCACGGACTACGGTATTCCTTCATCAGCCATTTGGACGCTTCCGCATCGCCGACAATGGTTTCCGTTTTTGGATCCCAGTTAATCTTCTTCGTCGTTCGCACGGCGATATTGCCAAGATGGCATACCGTGGCTGAGTGATGGCCAATGCTGATATCGGCCGCAGGCGTTTGGCGAGATTTCACGCAATCAAAGAAGTTGTTCACGTGGCTCGTATTGGCTTGGGAATTAACAATCTTTGGCAACTCCACCCCCTTGAGCAGTTCGGGAGGGTTCGTGACAATGCCTCCACGGTAGACGAATAAGCTACCTTTTTCACCGACGAATTCAGTACCTTGGTCGGTGTTCTTGGTGTCGAGTTTTTGGCGGCATGTCATCACGACGCCGTTGGCATACGTGTACTTGATATCGGTCGTATCGGGTGTCTCGTACCAACCGTCCGGATTGTAGACGGCGGACCCCTCGATGCTCGTCGGCCCGCTCTCGTCCATGCCAAGTCCCCATTGGGCGATGTCGAGATGATGCGCACCGAAGTTCGTTTGTTGTCCACCGCTGTAATCCCAATAGAACCGGAAGAGATAGTGAACGTGGTTCTTGTTGTAAGGGCGCAGAGTTGCTGGTCCTAGCCAACGGTTGTAATCGAAGCCCTCAGGTGGCGCACTGTCGGGCACCGGGCTTTTTGCCCGAGCGATCCAGTTCGGACTGGGCAAGGTGACGTTGACGGCTTTAACTTTGCCAACGATCCCTTTCTGCAGAAGCTCCACGGCCAGTTTGAACTCAACACCGCTCCGTTGCATGGTGCCGGTTTGCACTACCCGTTTATGCTTGCGAGCGGCATCGATCATGGGCTTTCCCTCGCCGATCATGAGTGTGAGGGGCTTCTCGCAATAAACGTCTTTGCCGGCGTTGCATGCTTCGATCGTCATCAAAGCGTGCCACTGGTCTGGCACGGTCACGACGACAGCATCCACATCCTTGGCATCGAGCAATCGGCGGTAGTCGTCGGTCATGACTGCAGAAAGTCCGGCTTCCTTTTGTAGGAAATCACTTGCCTCCGATAAATAGGTTTTATCCAAGTCGCAGAGCGCGACGATATTTTTCAAGAAATACTTCATGTTGTTCTTTGGCCCTCCCTGATTGCCAACACCGATCATGCCAACGCGGACTCGCTCGCTTGGGGGTTCCGCCGCGAAAAGGGCGCGATGGGTACGGGGAGAGAGACCCAGTATTGCACCGCCGAAAGCGGTTTCTTTCAGAAAGGAACGACGTGATTTTTTTGACATGGCCGTTGAAACTCCTTAGGGATGTCGGAATCGGACAGTCGTATTTATAGTTCGTGCGTCCCGCGAAACCAAGGCAAATTTGGAGTGCTGGGATTCATCCCAGCTTTAAGATCGCATGCGGAGCATTTCGCCGAGAGCGGGGAATCCAAAACAATGAGCTGCGTCCCCTTTTTGTGCCACCTTTTTGTGCCAAATGCAAGTGATCGCGGGCTTGGATGCATCGGTTGGTTGAGCGGGAGCTTGCCTCCCCTCAACCTTGTTTTGGCGTCCTACGTAACGGCCCATTCACCGCCGCACTCCGCTGCCGGCCCGACCGCCTTAGGCGGTCGGGCCGGCAGCGGAGTGCGATCCTTTAAGATCTGAGCCGCACTTTTAGTACGCCAAAACGGCGTCCGTCGGAGACAAGCTCCGATCGGACGAAAAAGCTTCACAGCATTGCCCGTTGGGGTTGGCGGCATTGCGTTCGTTGCGAACCCAGGGTGCGCCGCGTCCGCGGCGACCCTGGCGGCCGTTGTACATTGCTCGCGTGTTTTAAGCGAGGTGCTCGGCACGCCGGGAGTCGTAAAATTGACAGCGCCCTTGAATTCGCCTTAGGTTATACTAGAGAGTCCTACCGAAACCCCTGCCCACCATTGACGTTTGCTGTCATGTCGAACACTCAAACTACCCTTTTGCTAAAGTGCGATCGAATCGCTTCCATTTCGGTAATTTTGGTTTTGTCGATCGTGACTGGATTTGCGCAGCAACCATTCACATCGACGACCCCGAAGTCGAACGAACCCATTGCCATCACCTTCGAAAAACATGTGCGTCCAATCCTGAAAGCACATTGTTTTCAGTGTCACGGAGAAGACACCGAGTTAGCGGGTGGTTTGGATGTCCGACTGGCAAGGCTCATCACTGCGGGCGGCGAATCGGGAGCCGCGGTATTAGCTGGCGACGTGGAAAAGTCGTTGCTCTGGAATCGCATCGCTGCAGATGAGATGCCGCCAAAAACAAAGAAACTGTCCGCGGTTGAAAAGCAATCCATTGCTAACTGGATTCAACAGGGCGCAAAGACAGCTCGGGCTGAACCCTCGCGTCCCGAGGAAGCACGGTTTACAGAAGAGGAATTGAGCCACTGGGCTTTTCAACCCCTTAGACCTGAAATCCCTCCTGCGAGTTTTTGTTCATTCGACGGCCTTGCGATTGACGCGTTCATCGCATCAAAACTAGCAAAGCACGGATTGGCGTTTTCACCCGCGGCCGATCGCCGGACGTTGATTAGGCGATTGACGCTAGACCTTCATGGTTTGCCGCCGACTGGAGATGAGGTTGAGTGTTTTGTCCAAGAAACGGAGCCGGATGCGTACGAAAGATTGGTGGATCGGCTACTGGCGTCGCCTCAGTATGGAGTTCGTTGGGGAAGGCATTGGCTAGACGTCGCGGGATATGCGGAGAGCGATGGCAATATTGGCAAGGACCAAGCTCGTCCTTACGCCTGGTACTATCGTGACTATGTTATTCACGCCTTGAACGAAGACCGGCCTTACGACCGGTTTCTAAAAGAGCAATTGGCGGGCGATGAATTGATTGAGGGAACTCACGATCGCAACAACCCGATCCATGCAGAGTTGTTGGCAGCAACTGGACTGTTGCGAATGTCCCCAGATATAACACAGACCGATGATTCGTTGATCGATCGAAATCAAGCGGTTGCCGATGTTTTGAATGTGGTCAGTACGACAGTTCTGGGACTGACGGTAGGTTGTGCGCAGTGTCATGATCATCGCTACGATCCAATTACCATCGAGGACTACTACCGATTTCGCGCCGTCTTCGATCCTGTGTTCCCAATTCATCAATGGAAGAAACCGAATCAACGCTTGATTGACATGACCGACGATGCAACGCGCGAACGTTCCGCTGAGATCGAAGCGCGAGCTGTTGCGGTGCAGGAGGATATCAACGTTCGACGTCGTGCGCATTGCCAAACGATCCAAGATCGAGAGATTGCGCTGGCACCTGAGGCTGTCCGCGAACTACTGCGAACAGCAGCCAATGAGAAGCCATCAGTCCAGACCGAGGAGCAAAAGAAATTGCTCGATCAATACCCTAAGGTGCGTTCGATCTCCTGGATTGTCGGGCAGTTGGTTGAATATGACATGCCGGCCCATCGAGCCTTCGAAGCAGAAGAGAAGAAGGTCGCGGAAATCCGCAAGACAAAACCGCTCAATCGCATGATCATGGCGGTCGAAGAGTCTCGCGATGCTGTTCCAGCAAGCCGTGTGTTTTTCCGCGGTAGCCCCGAATCACCAACAAAAGAAGTTTCTTCTGGCGAATTGACGGTCTTGGTATCAGCTCGGCCGGATGCGGCTGTGGCGCAACCAGCAGAAGGAACGAATCGAACGACGGGTCGTCGTTTGGCGTACGCTCGGCAGTTGACGGACGGAACCCACCCGCTGGTCGCTCGCGTTGCCGTCAATCGAATTTGGATGCATTATTTTGGACGTGGTATTGTCGCAACACCTGGAGATTTTGGGCTGAGTGGTGAAGCTCCCTCGCATCCCGAGCTGCTTGACTGGTTGGCAAACGATTTTGTTCGACACGGTTGGAGTATGAAGCGACTTCACAGGCAGATCGTCATGTCTCGAACCTATCAACAAACGGCCACACGCTCGTCGAATGCTCCTTCTGATTTTGACCCTGAAAATCGCTTTTTGAGTCACATGAATTTGCGTCGGCTACAAGCCGAGGCAATTCGAGACAGTATTCTGGTGGTTAGCGGACAATTGAATCCAGCGTTGGGTGGCCCAAGTGTGCCCGTTGCAGAGGACGGCGAAGGAAAAGCGGTAGTGGGTACGCGTTTGCTGCGTGACGGACTGTTCGCAGGTATCGAAGACGCAGGTGAGCAAGCGTTCCGCCGTAGCGTGTATTTGAATTCTTCTCGGGCATTGCCGCTGAACATGTTGCAAACGTTCGATCTACCTGCAATGACCCCCAATTGCCAACGTCGTGACACTTCGACAGCGGCGTCACAATCGCTGTGGTTCTTGAACGACACGTCTCTGGTGACCTCGTCGCAAAAGATGGCGGAGCTGCTTTGGGGTTTAGAGAACGTACTTCCGCAAAACAGTCCTCCGGACAATTCAGAGCAACTCTGGCCAAAAAGAATTCAAGCAGCTTTCACGAGAGCTTTTGGGGGCAACCCAACTGCCGAAGAGCTTGCTGACTGTGTTGAGTTCTTGACGAAGCAAGCGGATATTTTCCGACGCGATGCAAGCGCTGCGTGGCAAGCGGAACTAGCCAAGCGGCCTGAAGCCGCAGACGTTCGTGCGTTGGCCAGCTTGTGCCAAATGCTCCTTTCGTCGAATCGTTTTTTATACCAACCGTGAGGCGATCCAGGTTATGAAGACACCCCTCAATGAATCGAAAACCTTATCGCACTCGTTTGGTCTTTGCTCACGACGGCACCTTATGCAGTCTTCAGCTTTCGGACTGGCATCCATTGGAGCCGCTTGGCTGATGAGACAGGATGGATTGCTGGCAGCCGATCCACCGGAGAAGCCGCTACTGGAACCCCAGAAATTCGATTTACTCCCCAAGATACCGCCAAAGCCAGCCAACGCGACCGCCATGATCTCGATGTTCATGATGGGCGGGCCAAGTCAAATTGATTTGTTTGATCCCAAGCCTGAATTGGTCAATCGAAATGGTCAACAGTTTGAAGGTGACATTAAATTCGACAATGCCGCTCAAGCCAGTCGACAAATCATGGGCCCGCAATGGACGTTCCGTCCTCGCGGCGAATGTGGCATGCAGATTTCTGATCTCTTGCCTAGTTTAGGTGAAGTGGTCGACGACATCACCCTGATTCGTTCCATGCACTCCGCTGTTAACAATCACTTCCCCGGTTTTTACGCCATGAATTCAGGAGCTGGCGTGGGTGGTCGCGCGACGTTGGGGAGTTGGCTCGTTTATGCATTAGGTAGTGCAACTCAAGAACTGCCGTCCTACGTCGCATTGACGCATCCATCAGGATTGCCCATTGTAGGCGGTGATAGTTGGACCAGCGGGAGTCTGCCCTCCCTTTATCAAGGAACGGTGGTGCGTCCGAAGGAACCGCGCATGTTCAATCTCGAACCGCCCGTCCATTTGCGAGGAGAGGCCCAACGACAACAGCTGGCATTTCTCGACAGATTCAATCGGTCTCACGCACAAGAATTTCCAGGAGACAATGAGTTGACGGCGAGGATGGCCAGCTACGAGTTGGCGGCCAAAATGCAAACATCGGCCGGCGAAGTGTTCGATATCTCGGGCGAGTCGAAAGAAACCATTCGATTGTACGGAATCGATCAAGACGTCACTCGCGATTATGGAACACGTTGTTTAATTGCTCGCCGTTTAGTTGAGCGAGGAGTCCGATTCGTTCAGATTTTCAACAACGGTCAGAGCTGGGATCATCACTCATCGATTGCAACGGAATTGCCGAACCGATGCCGTGAAATTGATCGCCCCGCTGCTGCGTTGGTACAAGATCTCAAGCGTCGAGGCATGCTGGATTCGACGCTAGTGCATTGGGGAGGTGAGATGGGTCGTTTGCCGACGATTCAAGTTCCAGTGGGAAACGACGGCATGAAGAAAGTCGGCCGCGATCACAATACTTACGGTTTCAGTATGTGGGTCGCCGGCGGCGGGCTCAAAGGTGGCTACGTTCATGGTCAGACGGACGAATTCTCGCATCATGCCGTTGAGGATCTAGTTTCCAATCATGACTGGCTCGCTACCGTGCTGAACCAGTTTGGCCTCAACCATCAAACCCTTAAGTTCCGAGTTGGGACGCGAAACCTTGCTCTCGTCGAAAACCCTGCCGCTGTCGTTGTCAGAAAGATTTTAGCCTAACGTCACGAACTCTCAAAAGCATGGTATCATTTTCGACAAGTGGAGCCGAGAGTCGCTCAGATGACAAAAAAATAAGTGGCGAGGTACCGTTGTGCAATTAGGCGAGCGGCGATGCTAAAACTACCAATCCTCCCCGCGACGTAAGTGAGGGACCTGCGAAATTGTCCCTCGCTTACGCTTCGGGTTGGGATATACTTAACAGCTTGGGATGTTGATTTCGTGACAAGAATTTGTACCGTAGGTTGGGCTTCATGGATTTTGGTGCTTATGACGGGAGTGGCGTCTGCCTCGACTGTAGTAGTAGGGCTTTCCAACAAGCATCCCCTCACACAGCCTCAAGTCGGTGAACTACTCATAGGTGAGCTGCGCTGTGCCGCGTGTCATGTCGATACCGCACCGCAGTCCTTTCTAGAGCGATCTGCCCCGGACTTGACCGATGTAGGTGCAAGGGTTGCGCCCGACTATCTGCGACGATTCCTAGCTTCACCTTCGACCATGCATCCAGGGACGACGATGCCGGACCTTTTGGCCTCGGAATCGGACAGCCAGCGTGACGAAATCGCCGAGGCACTGGCGCATTTCCTCGTTGCTCAATCGACTCATCCATTTGAGCCCGAAGGAGCGGACAAGCCGGACGTCAACGTTGGGAAAGAGCTTTTCCACTCTGTAGGTTGCATTGCCTGCCATCTTCCACGCGAAGTGATCAGCGACGGGAACTCCGACGACAACGCCGAGGAGAATGGAAACAAAATTGCAAAAACAGTTGGCGTCGATCTAAGTCATATTCCTAGCAAGTATAGTCACAAAGCCTTGAGCGCCTTTTTGTTTCAACCGTTGCGGGTACGAAGTTCGGGACGGATGCCGGACATGAAGTTGACGCCATCGGAGTCGCAAGCCATTGCTGGATACTTGGTGGGTGAACTGCAGCTCAATGTGAAAGCCCTTCAACCACAAAAGAAACTGGTGGATTTGGGAAGGAAGGCTTTTCAAGATCTGAATTGCGCCGCCTGCCATAAGTTGCAAAACGTAACTGCAGCTGCTCCGCTAGGTTCGTTGCGAAAAGCTGACTTGACTCGCGGTTGCTTATCAAAAAAGCCAAGCAAGAGCCCGAGATTTGCTCTCGATGACGCGCAGGTAGCAGCCATCGTTGCAGCATTGAAAACGGAGCAGCCAGACAACTCGGATAAAACGAAGATCGCGAAGACACTGACGGCATTCAATTGCATTGCCTGCCATGTCCGCGAAGATTTTGGTGGTGTCCCACAGGATCGCAACGCTTATTTTAAAACCAGCGAAAAAAACTTAGGGGACGATGGTCGCATTCCGCCGCCGCTGACATTGGTAGGTGCCAAGCTGCAGCCGGTTTGGTTAAAGAAGGTTCTGTTCGATGGTGAGAGTGTCCGGCCCTATATGACGACTCGCATGCCGCAGTATGGCGAGTCCAACCTTCGAGACCTGCCCGAACTAGTTGGTCATACGGATGTTTTGAAGAGTGTTGAATTGAACATTCCCAGTCCAGAAAGCAATACCAAGAGTGAGCGGGAACGCGAGAAACTGCTTCGCCCAGCCGGACGCGAATTGCTTGGCGATAAGGGGCTGAACTGCATCGCGTGCCACAATTTTAACCGCAAGCCATCACCCATCAACAAAGGGATGGATTTGATGACAATGTATCAGAGGCTTCAACCGGGTTGGTTCAATAATTTCGTTCGCAATCCTGGTGCGTATCGTCCACGTATCGTTATGCCTTATTCCTGGCCAGATGGTGTGGCTGCCCATAAAACCATTTTGGACGGCGATACAGACATGCAAATCGAAGCGATCTGGTACTATCTTTCCCTTGGAACATCGGCAGCCGATCCGCCTGGGATACGTAGACTCGATACGATACTGTCCGTCGCAGATACGACACGAACCTATCGGGGGCGCAGCAGTGTAGCTGGTTTTCGGGGAATCGCGGTCGGTTTTCCAGAGAAGCTGAGCTATGCCTTCAACGCCGAGACCGGAACCTTGACTTCAATCTGGCAGGGTGAATTCATTCGAGTGGATCGTGGTGGGCAAGGCTCTGGCGGATTCAATCCAATGGGTCAAGCCATTGCATTAGCCCAAGACGTTTCATTCCTTGAACTGGCAGATGAAAAAGCCCCCTGGCCATTGCGGCCAGTCATGACGAAAGAGATGCCGAACAATCCGAACCCGTTGTATCCAAAGAACCTCGGCTATCAGTTCAAGGGGTACTTTATGGACGACGACGCCAATCCAACGTTTATGTACAGCTGCGGGACGATTGAGATTCAAGATTGCTCCGTGGCCGTGAAGTCTAGTGAAAAACTATTGTTGCAACGGAAGTTTCAATTCGACTCGCCAAAGCCTCAAACAGTCTGGTATCGGGCGTTAACAGGTAATGTCGAAGCTGAGTCCGAACTTGTTTACAGGACGGAGAAACTGCGATTGACGATTCCAATGGTACAGACGCTTTTGCGCCCTTTGTCGGACAATCCGGAGTCGTTAGAACTACTTTTAAGATTAGAAATACCTCAAGGCGAATCGACACTATCGTTTACCTATGAATCGCTTAAGAAATAATCGAATCAGCTTATCCTGGGTTCTTCTCGCTGTCCTCGCGCTCGACCTTGACCGGTGTCGCGCTGAAGAGGTGGGGCATCGTTGGGGCACTGAGGAGCGTGAACGAAAATACTATCCGATCGTGAACGTGCCGCTTCCCAAAGATACGGTAGTTGAGGCAGGGGCATTTACGGTTCTGCCAGATAATCGGGTGGCGGTCGGAACCCGACATGGTGAAATTTATCTGATCGATGGAATCGACGAAAAGAAGCCGAATCCCAACTTTCAATTATTTGCGACCGGACTCGATGAGATCTTTGGCCTCTCCTACAAGGACAAAGCGTTCTACGTTACGCAGAGTTGCGAAGTGACGCGAGTGAGCGATACCAAGAACAATGGCACGGCCGATCGCTTTGAAACCATCTCGGATGGTTGGGGCTACGCGAATTATCATGAGTACGCCTTCGGCTCCAAGTTGGACGCACAAGGGAATATGTTTGTTTCGCTCGGTCTATCCCAGTCGTACGAATCGCATGCGTTGTTTCGCGGTTTTGTATTAAAAATTTCAGCCGACGGAAAAACGACTCCGTACGCGAGTGGCTTGCGAAGCCCTGCAGGGATCGGACAGGATGAGCATGGAGCCCTCTTCTACGTGGAAAGCCAGGGACCGTGGAATTGCTCGTGTAGTTTAAAGGCTGTTTCGCCCGGCAGCTTTCATGGCCATCCAGCAAGCTTCAACTCGTACAAGTATGCAACTGAGTTGGGTCCGGTTCCCGAGAATCCAAAATCGGGATCGCGCATCGTAGTCGAGAAGGAACGCGTGAAGCAACTTGTACCTTACGCGGTTGTCTTTCCGTATATTCGCATGGGACGTTCGATTACCGGGTTCACCGTCAATCGAACGCAAGGTAAATTTGGCCCCTTCGAAGACCAATTGTTTCTCGGAGATTTTACGCTTTCCATTCTCATGCGGGCCACGACGGAACAAGTCAATGGAGTATGGCAAGGGGCTTGCTATCCCTTTCGCGAAGGGCTCTCGACAGGAATTCTCAACGTCGAGTTTACTCCACAAGGGAACTTGCTCTGTGGCGGTACGAATCGAGGCTGGCCCGTGCGCGGGATGAAAGCGTTTGCCTTGGAACGTCTCGAGTGGAGCGGCATCATGCCATTTGAAATCAAGCGAATCACGATTGAACCAGAGGGTTTCCGAGTTGCATTCACCAAGCCGGTAGATCAAGCAACGGGAAGTGCAACGGAGTCGTATTCGATCTCCACGTTCACGCATCCGTATCACGGTGGTTATGGAGGCCCGGAGATTGAACAAACACGGCCGACCGTAAAATCGGTGTCACTTGCCGAAGACGGGCTATCGGCAAGCGTCGTTTTGGACAAGATGACGCGCGGACATGTTCACGAATTCGATCTCATCCAATTGCGTTCGAAGGATGGCGACGAGTTGTTGCATCGCAACGCGTACTACACGGTCAATGAAATACC
This sequence comes from Pirellula sp., assembly GCA_031374925.1. Lineage (GTDB taxonomy): Bacteria > Planctomycetota > Planctomycetia > Pirellulales > Pirellulaceae > JBKCUI01. Next base: position 40,392 of record JANMHA010000033.1, read on the forward strand.
TGTTCCCTAAAGCGAGCGGCAGAGTCAAAACTCCCAATCATAACCCGATACGTAAGTGAGGGACCTGCGAAATTGTCCCTCGCTTACGCTTCGGGTTGGGATACTCCACTCTGCCGCTCGCCTAAAAAAACTGAATGAAAACCATGCCAATCTCTCAACTTGTATTTCGCCGCTCAAACTGTGGGTTCCTCCTTGGGCTAACCTTGATACTGATGACAGTGATGGGAGTGACGGGGGCAGGGTTGCATGCATCTGATCATCCTGTTCCGGAAAGCCCGCTTTGGTTAACCTACTCCGGAGAGAAAGGGCCTGGCGTAGGAAAACACATCGTGCTAATTGCGGCAGATCAAGAATATCGCAGTGAGTGTTCCATGCCGATGTTGGCGAAAATGCTCGCCAAGCATCATGGGTTTCACTGCACCGTGCTGTTCAGTTTGAACGAGAACAACGAAGTCGATCCGACAAAGAAAATTCGTTGGGAAGATAAAACCGTCACACACACGATTCCCGGTTTGGAATATCTCGAAAAGGCCGATTTGGTGATTCTGTTTAGCCGATTGATTACATTGCCGCCGGATCAACTCGAGCATGTTTACCGATACTTGGACTCTGGACGACCGATCATCGGAATACGTACGGCCAATCACGGCTTCCTGGGTTTCGAGTACAAAAAGGACGGTAAGAAAATTGATTTTGGTGATGAGGTGCTTGGCGGTTCTTTTAAAGGTCATCACGGCCGCTGGCAACAGGATTCTACCCGCGGCATCCTTGTTCCCGAGAACAAGGATCATCCGGTCTTGACAGGCGTATCCGATATTTGGGGAAACACCGATGTCTACCGCACTTTTAAGGAAGGTGGCCAATTACCGGAAAGCTGCACACCGCTCGTCATGGGGCAACCGCTGATGGGGCGTCATCATGACGATGCGGTGAATCCCGAGTTAATGGCCTTGCCCGTAGCCTGGGTGAAAACGTGGACTGGGAATACGGGAAAGACCGCCAGAGTCTTTCACGTCACCATGGGGAGTGCGCATGATTTTCAAAATGCCGGCCTGCGTCGTTTGACCGTGAATGCTTCCTATTGGTGCATTCACATGGAGAAGGACATTGATGCCAAAGCGAGTATGGACATTGTCGGTGAGTACAAGCCGCTGGATAGCGGCTTCGATTACAAGAAGTTGAAGGTCGAGCCGCATGCGCCCAGTTTCTACAAATAGCTCAGGTTGGCAGACAAAGACTATTCTAAAGCTAAGGCGAGCGGCAGATTGCAGTATCCCAACCCGAAGCGTAAGAGCGTAAGCGAGGGACAATTTCGAAGGTCCCTCACTTACGTGTCGGGTTATGATTGGTAGTTTTCACATCGCCGCTCGCCTAAGAATTCATCATCTTGTCGAGGCGTTGAAACGGTAAATAGAGTTTCATTGGGTAACCAGGAAGTTCCTCGAAGTCGTATCGCTGATAAAACTCTTTGGCTGCGTGATCCAGGCAGTCCAAGACGACGGCGATAAACGCAAAGGTCTGACCCGCTCCATGACAATCACGCAAGGCCTTCGCCAGAAGTCGTTTTCCAATTCCTTGACCTTGGTATGACTTTGCAATTCCTAGCCAAGCTAAGACCGCGACTGGCAATGGACGTCGAGGGAGCGATTTCGCTAATCCTTGTGGCAAGTCAGAGAAGTCAACCTGTGAAGTTGCGAGAGTGTAGTAGCCAACAATCTCGCTGGCCTCGTTCAGAAGAACCTTGGTATTTGTCAGGCGCTTGGATTGGCTCTGCAACGCCATCTGACTCAACCACTGGTCTACTTCGAAATTTCCTGACTTGAAATGCTTTCGGTCGTGCAACTTGGCGAGGTTTTCGATTTTCCAATTTTCAGGGAACTGAACGCCGGTCACGCTTCGCCTCGCATGATAGCGCCAAGTTCTTTTTGCGATTTGGTCAACTTGGGAGGCTTGGCGAGAGCGTTCCAGAACTGGAGTTGCTCGTCGGGAGTCATAGCAATCGTTTTGGCGTCTGCGGCTGCTAGCTCGCGAGATGCTTGTTGCACCATCACGGAACGTACGTAGTCACTGACACTTACCTGCCGAAGCTCCGCGGCGGCGGTGAGCAACGCCTTGGAATCTTCGTCCATTCGGACCATTAACGAACTTGTTTTCTGCATCCTCTTGCTCCTCGCCCACGTAAATCCCGACTTAATTGTATTGTATTGCACATTGCAATACAATAC